>JANYKG010000003.1 GCA_025358205.1 Armatimonadota bacterium | reverse complement strand
CGAGTACATCGAAGTGTTCTACAACAGACAGAGGCGTCATTCGAGCCTGGGGTCAATGAGTCCGGCAGACTTTGAGAAGCAGTGGATTCAGCAGCGTCAAGCTGCATAGCTAGGGTGTCCACAAAATCGGGGGAGGATCATCATCCGCCCTGATGCGATTCCCGTCCACATCCCACGGCACCTAGCTTATCTGACTCCTGATAACTTTCTCGTGCGCGATGCCGGAAGGCATGATTGTCTCCTCTGATAGCGAAGGATGAGATTTCTTGCTTATTCAACCCTATTGAGGGGTTTCATTCTTTTGGACAGATCGTTCCTTGCAGCGCTGCCGTCCCGGCGGCTTCGGTGGCTGGCTGGCAGCTGGCGCTAACTCTTCGCCGCACATTGAGATCGCGCGGCTGGCGTGTACCACGAGATAGCGGGTACGGAACAATCAAGTATCGATAATCCAGGATCGAGTATCGAACCCCGTTTTGCTTGACAGTCCGGTATGCCGATGGTATACTGATGCCCGTTGACTTGCCGGTACTGGGAACGAAAATGCTTGGCGTTTTCGAAGGAGTACACAAAGACAGGTGGAGACGCCTGTTTTTTGCTTGACAGACCGATTCGGTTTTGATATACTTCTTTCCTGCGGCGAGCAGCGACGACCAGACCCGATCCATGGGCGAATAGCTCAGTTGGGAGAGCGCTTCCCTTACAAGGAAGATGTCGGGGGTTCGAGTCCCTCTTCGCCCACCAGGACAGTACAGAGCAGTACAAAGATAGGAAATACAAAGTACAAAGAAGAACGGGAAGTCCGTATCTTTGTACTGAAAGTCTATGTACTATCGTACTATCCGCACCCGCGGGGGTGTAGCTCAGTCGGTTTAGAGCGCCTGCCTGTCACGTAGGAGGCCGCGGGTTCAAGTCCCGTCATCCCCGCCAGATTCTTAAGTACATAGACTGTGAGTACATAGTACAAAGACAACCAGCGCGGTTCTTTGTACTTTATTCTTACGTATTTCGTACTCTGGTCCGCATTATTCACGCAGAATGTGAATAATGCTCAGAGAGTCCTGCATCGTGCAGGGCAGAGCCGTGCCGGGATAGCTCAGCTGGTAGAGCAGTGGACTGAAAATCCACGTGTCCCCAGTTCAACTCTGGGTCCCGGCACCAAAAACAGTACAGAGTACAAAGACACCGGCCACCGATTTGCTCTTTGCACTTTGTTCTCATGAAGAATCGGGAAGATCGCAACGGGCAGATTCCCTCTTACCGCGAACGATGCCCGATAATACGAGCCGACGTAGCTCAGCTGGTAGAGCAGCGCATTCGTAATGCGCAGGTCGTCCGTTCGAACCGGATCGTCGGCTCCATTCTGGCCTTGATTACTCATGAAGAGAATAATCCAGGGCTTTCAGAGCATTATCCACGTTATTCATGAATAATGCGGGCCATGTGTCCTTGAGGATACAAATTTTGATTTCGACCACCGAACCCAGGCAGTTCATTCCTGCTGACCCCAATGCAGACCTCATCCGCATCTCACCTATCCAACGGCGCAACCATGGCAAAAGGTGCGGCAGATGACGAACTCCGACCGCCACAATATTCGAACGGCGCTCATACCCGCAGCAGGATTCGGCACGCGCCTGAAGCCGCTGACAAACATTGCGCCAAAGGAAATGCTGCCGCTGGGACGCAAGCCGACTGCCCAGTATATAGTAGAGGAGTTGCACGCATCGGGCATAGACGATATCATATTCATAATATCACCGCAGAAGACGCTGATACGCGATTACTTTGGCGACACAACTTGCGACGGCAGCGTGAGACTGCGCTACGTGGTACAGGAAAAGCAGTTGGGCCTCTCCCACGCCATCCTGTGCGCGGAAGAGGCGGTGGGCAACAGCCACTTTGCGGTGGCGCTTGGCGATTCGGTGATAATTTCACGAGAGCGCGCTTTCCCGCTTCAACGGATGCTGCGCTCATATGCGGAGAACCCCGCGTTCGGCGTAATAACCGTGGAGAAGGTAGACCTGGCGGACTCATACAAGTATGGTATGGTCAGACCGGTCTGCGAGCCAGGTATCCAACCGTTTGAAATATCGGCGCTGGTGGAAAAGCCGAAGCCCGAGGTATCGCCCAGCCGATATGCAGTGGGCGGTAGATACGCGTTCGGCGCGGAGATATTCGACCTGATAAGGCGAACTCCACCGGGTGTGAACGGAGAGATGCAGATAACCGACGCTATAGCGCTGGGCATGGCGGAAGGCGGACGCGTGTGGTGTACCCCGCTGACTGCGGAGGAACACAGACACGACATCGGCAATTTCAAGACGATGTGCGAGGCATACGTTGCGCTCAGTCTGCTGGACCCGGAGCTTGCTCCGAGCGTGGCAAAAGCAATAAGAGATTCTGAAAACGGACGCTAACCCGCATTATTCATGAACAACATGAATAATGCTCAGAAGGCCGCGGATTATGCGGGATATGCATAATCCGCGCTAGGACGCGGACGGAACGATATAAGCTGGAGAAGTCAATGTTGAGAGTCCCGATGGCTGACCTGAAATCGCAGTATCAGCCTATCAGCGAAGAAATGAACGAAGCCGTTCGCGCGGTGCTGGAGTCCGGGAGATTCATACTGGGCGAAAACGTCAAATCGCTTGAGCAGGAGATTGCGGAATCAGGCGGGGCAAAGCACGGCATAGGCGTGAACTCCGGCACGGACGCGATTTGGCTGGCGCTCAAGGCGCTGGGCATCGGCCCCGGCGATGAGGTAATCACCACGCCGTTCACGTTCGTGGCAACTACCGAAGTGATAGCCCAACTGGGAGCCGTGCCCGTGTACGCGGACATTGACCCGGTTACTTTCAACCTTGATCCCGAGAAGATCTCGGCGCGCATAACCGAGCGTACACGCGCGATTCTGCCGGTTCACCTTTACGGCCAACCTGCGGACATAAAGCGTATTGAGGAAATCGCCGAGCGGAATAATTTGAAGGTAGTTTACGACGGTGCGCAGGCCATAGGCGCACAGGCATATGGCAAACCGATAGGCGCGTTCGGCGACGCGGTGACCCTCAGTTTCTTCCCGACGAAGAACCTTGGGGGGGCGGGCGACGGCGGTATGATACTGACTAACGATGACGCGCTGGCCGAGACACTTCGCGCATTTCGCTTTCACGGTAGCGGCGGCACATACTCCTACCGATATGTGGGATACTGCAGCAGATTGGACGAGATACAGGCGGCGGTCTTGCGAACCAAGTTCCCACACCTCGCCGCGTGGAACGAAGCGAGGCGGAAGAATGCCGGCAAATACCGCGAGTTGCTGGCCGACCTGCCTATCACACTGCCCGCGGAATCGGTGTTCGCGAAACATGTGTACCACCAGTTCACAATACGCTGCACGGAGCGGGACACTTTGAGAGAGTATCTGAAAGCCCGTGAGATAGACACGGGCGTTTACTACCCCAGCCCTCTTCATGTGGAGGAAGCATACCGATATCTTGGCTACAAGCCGGGTGATCTACCGGAAGCGGAACGCGCCTGCCGCGAAGTTCTTTCCCTGCCGGTCTTCCCTGAGATGACCGACCAGCAACTGGCGCATACGGCTGCTTCCATACGGTGTTTTTTCGAGGAGCGATGATCTCATGAAAGCAATGATACTGGCAGCAGGAGTTGGCTCAAGGCTCGATCCGCTCACTAGAAATCTGCCCAAACCGCTTGTCCCCATCGTGAACAAGCCGGTCATGGAGCACATAATAGAGCTTCTCGCTCGATACGGTTTCACTAAAATCATGGTGAATGTGTACTACCACGCGGATCAAATCGAGCAGTATTTCGGCGACGGATCCAAGTGGGGCGTCAAGCTGGAATACTCCCGGGAAGACCAGCTTTGGGGCGATGCGGGCAGCGTGAAACGGTGCGAGAAGTTCTTCGACAGCACGTTTCTGGTCATCGGTGGGGACGATTTGGCGGACATAGACCTGAAACGCCTGACAAAGCACCATCACGAGAACAAGGCGCTGTGTACCATCGCGCTCTCGCTTGTAGACGACCCCTCCGAATACGGCATCGTGCTGCTGAATGAGCGCGGCAAGATTACCAAGTTCGTGGAAAAGCCAAAGGGCGAAGTCATCTTCAGCAACATGGCAAACACAGGTGTCTATCTGTTTGAGCCGGATATCTTTGAGCTGATACCCAAGGGTACACAATACGGATTCGGCAACAACGTTTTCCCCATGCTGCTGGAACAGAAAAAGCGGTTCTATGGACATCTCACATCCAGCTACTGGCGGGACGTTGGTAGCCTGAAGCAGTACCAGGAGACGCACCGGGACGCCATTCAGGGACGAGTGACAATCAAGTTCTCGCTGCCTCAGGTTAAGAACTATGTATGGATGGGCGAGAATGTGGAGATAGACCCAAGCGCGGAAATCGGTTATCCTGTGGTGATAGGAAACAACTGCCGCATTGGGAAGAACGCCAAGGTGCTGGAGAACTCCGTGCTTGGCGACAACTGCGTGGTGGAAGAAGACGCGGTGGTTCAGAACAGCATCCTGTGGGCGGGCGCGCGAGTGATGGAGCAGACCATGCTGGAACGGTGCGTGGTAGGCACGGGATGCCAGGTGAAATCAAACGCGGCGGTGTTCGACGGGGTGATAGTAGACCCGGTCCGCCACTGATTCGCACAATCATAGATTGAATGCAGGATGCCGGGGTCGTACGATCTCGGCATTTCCCAGCCTGTATTATACAGCAGATGCATAATGCAGGGCCTTTTCCGCATTATTCACGTTTTCCATGAATAATGGGGCTGACAGGTAACATATTCATATGCAGACAAGCACCGTATTGGGCGTGAATGTCCATGCAATTAACTCGGCAGAAGCGCTTCGGATCATTGAGGAGTTCATCCTCAGTGGAACGCCGCACATTGTCGTGACAGCCGACGCGTCCGCTGTGGTGATGGCGCAGAGCGATCCTGATCTGATGGAGATCATCAACACTGCTGATCTGGTGACACCGGATGGCGCAGGCATTCTCTGGGCTGCCAGGCGTCTCGGTACGCCGCTGGCTGAGAGGGTCTCCGGTGTGGACCTGGTGCAGGCGCTCTGCGAGCGTGGAGCTGAGACCGGACATAAGCCGTTTCTGCTCGGCGCGGCGCCGGGCATCGCAGAGGAAGCCGCATATGCTCTTGAGCAGCAGTACCCCGGACTAAAGATCGCCGGCACCCATCACGGCTTCTTCACCCCGGAAGAATCGGACGCACTGGTACGGAAAATACGCGAGTGCAAGCCGGATATGCTCTTTGTAGCGATGGGCCAGCCGCGCCAGGAAAAGTGGATTCGCCAATACATGGAGGCTATGGGAGTGCCGGTATCCATGGGCGTAGGCGGCACGTTCGACGTTCTCTCTGGCCGGGTGAAACGAGCGCCGGTGTGGATGCAGCGCAGCGGACTGGAGTGGATATACCGCCTTGCGCGCAACCCCAGAAAGATTGATAAGTGCTCGACTCTGCCGGTATTCGTAATGAAGGTGTTGGCGGCAGGAAGAAAGTGATGAATGGTATGTGAACTTTCGACCGCCGAGTGGAATGTGGGCGACAGTTCACGCATCACTCCTCACTCATCATACGCTACCCCGCACCCAGGAAAGGAAGATTCAGGTATGGCAAACACTCAGCCAGTTCTGATCGTCGGGAGCATGGCTCTGGACAACGTGAAAACTCCGTTCGGCGATGTGAAGGACGCACTGGGAGGCGCGGCGGTCTACTCGTCCATCGCGGCGAGCTACTTCACAGGCGTGCGGCTTGTGGGCGTGGTCGGCGAGGATTTCCCGGATGAGCACGTCGAGTTCCTCTCCTCACGCGGCATTGATCTCACCGGTATGCAGAGGGTGCCCGGCCAGACGTTCCGATGGACCGGCTACTACGAGTTTGACATGAATCAGGCGCATACGCTGGACACTAATCTGAACGTCTTTGAGCGCTTCCGGCCCACCATTCCGGCAGAGTATGCGGATTCCCAGTACGTTTTTCTGGCGAACATAGACCCCGAGCTGCAACTGCAGGTTCTCGATCAGGTGAAAAACCCCAAGCTGACCGTCTGCGATACCATGAACTTCTGGATCGAAAGCAAGAAGGACCAGTTGCTAGAGGTTCTCAAGCGCGTGGACATCGCATTCATGAACGATGCCGAGGCGCGAGAACTCTGCGGTTCCTACAGTCTGATCAAGGCCGCGAACATGCTGCGGGAGATAGGCCCCAAGGTAGTCATCATCAAGAAGGGCGAGCACGGCGCGCTGATGATAACGAAGGATGGGTTCTTCTCTGCGCCTTCCTACCCGCTAGAGGAAGTGAAAGACCCCACCGGCGCGGGCGACTCGTTCGCGGGCGGGTTCATCGGATACATCGCGTCCACGGATGACATCAGCGAGCCGAATCTGCGCAAGGCAGTGGTATATGGAACCACTGTGGCTTCGTTCAACGTGGAGGACTTCAGCCTGCAGAGGCTGGGCTCGCTCACGCCGCGTGACATAGCGGACAGGTACTGCGAACTGAAGCAGATTGCGCACTTCGAAGCGATAGAATGAACTCGACCATCCATGAGGCGGTAGATGGACTTTACGACCTGATCTATCCGCCAAAATGCATAATATGCGGGGAGTTGAACCCCCACTATCTCTGCGCCTCGTGCATCGGAAAGATTGACCCGGTGCCGAGGCCCTTCTGTTTGCGCTGCGGGCACCCCACCCACGGCCTCACATGCCGCACATGCTGGGGCAGGAGTCGGTCTTTCACCGCCGCGCGGGCGTCCGGCGACTACGGCGGAGTGCTGAAGCAAGCGATTCACGACTTCAAGTACGGCGGAATGCGCGCATTGGCCGATCCGCTGGCACACCAGATGTACCTGTACCTCACCACCCGCTGCGACATCCCGTGGAGGCGCGCGGACTTCATTGCGCCGGTACCCATCCACCACACGCGAGAACGAGTACGCGGGTACAACCAAAGCCGACTGCTAGCCGAAAACCTGAGCAGAATGACCGGAATACCGCTGGATGATTCCGCCGTGATCCGTCACCGCCGCACCCGCCCGCAGGTGGAGCTTACCAGAAGGGAACGGCTTATCAATCTGCGGTCCGCGTTCAGCGTCCCGGAGCCTGAGCGTGTCAAGGGCAAGACTGTCCTACTGATAGACGATGTGGCCACCACCTGCAGCACCCTCCGCGAGTGCAGCCGCACGCTGATCTCCGCCGGCGCGCACAATGTGTACGCAGTCTGCCTGGCGTTTGGGGCTTAGCAGTCGCGAGCGCATCAAGCGCGACGGTCCGACTCCAGCATCCGGCGATCAGCCTGAATCTCAACATGACAATCAACCTGACGGTCAGTCCGAGATGCGCAGTGGGTGTATGTTCTCCTCACCGTAGCATATATTGACGATCAGTCCCCCCTCAGGATCAACCGATATTCTTCGACTGGGTTCTACATTGTCCACCAACACACCATTCTGATTGGACATCACGAATCTCTGGTCAGGAAACTTCTGCATGTTGGGGTGAAGAGCACCGTCCGGTCGATAATACCCATATGACCGACGCACGACGTAGGATTGTCCCATCTTCTGGATGATATACTGGTCCTTGTGACTCATGTCACCCCCACAGTTTCTCGTCTCCAGCCAGGTTCCTACAAACGGATCCTCCGTTTGCTCGGCAGGTGTGGCAGAAGGCGTTTCTACTGCGGG
This sequence comes from Armatimonadota bacterium, assembly GCA_025358205.1. Lineage (GTDB taxonomy): Bacteria > Armatimonadota > UBA5829 > DTJY01 > DTJY01 > JANYKG01. The sequence continues at coordinate 28,267 of JANYKG010000003.1, read as the reverse complement.
AGACGCCGTATTCGCCGGGGCTGACTGCATCTGCGCAAGCTGGGAAGCCGTTTTGTGTTGGTTGAGCAGATATCCTCCACTGAATCCAACGATGAGAGCTATGATGACCAGAAGACCGACTGCCGCTTTGTTCATAACCAAGACCTCCTTTGACATGGTAAGGGTATAGTATACAAATCTGACACCACCACAAGAAGTGCCGAGAAGCTTCGCTTCTGCATACTTGAACCTCCTTCTTCATAATATCAACTCCAGGCCTCCAGCAAGTGTACTGCACCGCTCCGCTTTCAGCGGAATGTCACCGGGGTATTACACACAGGCGCAGATCTGCATCATCTGCGTAGCAGAACATGAGGTCGTTCTTGCCGATGCGCCACGTAGCGCCCCAGCCGCCCATGCCATCCGGAGTGACGCCCGAGGGATAATCCCAAGAGAAGTCCTTGTGTTCGGCTTTGCCGAGTTTCTTCTCAATAGCCGATACCACTTTGCTCCCAAACGCGTAGTATGACTGCCGATTGTGGGCAACCTTTGGCAGTGGTATCCGTACTTCACCAACAGTGAAGTTGCGCAGTATCTTGTCCAGAGTCTTTTGTTTATGCGCGGAAGAGCCAGTGCCCGACGTCCACCGGCCATTCTCCCAGTGGAATGAGTCGCGATCGACATCTATGCCAAGCCGTTTGGACTTAGGACCGAACAATGACTCGGAGTACACACGCACGTTGAAGCTGCCTTTGAGATCGGCCGTGTACTCCCATGGTTGCCCGCAGTCCATCGAACTCAGACGATAGCCCTCCTTCTTCATGGAGCTAATCGCTTCGCCGACCGTCACCCACTTAGCGTGTCTTTGCAGGAAGTCAACCATCTCTGCGGTGTTGTCCTTTGCCGGTTTTGCAGCACATATCGCCGCAAGACTCACGCCGAACAGAAGTACCACTACTAGAAATGCTGAGAAGTTTCGCTTTCGCATACTTCAATCTCCTTTTTTTATGCTACCCACTCCGAACCTTGAGCCGCTGCGCCACGACGGCTTGGCTATGCTGGTCTGAATCGCACACACCACCATCGTGCCATTCCTCATCGGCACGTCCAGTAAGCGCGGTTACTCAAGATTGAGCATTCTTTGGTTTGATCCGTCTGAATCCATCTGCCAAATCCGTTTACTACCCGAACGCTCTGACACAAAACATATCTTCTCCGTGTAGAAAGCCCAACAAGGATTGCAGTCTTTGGCGGGATCACTCGTCAATCTGACAACCTGACTCACTTTCTTTCCGTCATAACTCAATCGGTATATATCGGAATTGCCGTCTTTCTCGGCAGTAAAGACAACTGGACCCACCGACCCCAGAGGAACTAACATGCCCGCGCGGCCAACATCGCCCTCGCCAGCATTGAAATGATCGGTGGTCAGCCAATCAGACACTTGGCCGTTGGCATCAATCACACAGAGCTGCGAAAGACCGTTGGCATCCTTCCTGGCTGTAAGGAAAGTGCGCTGTTCGCTGATTGGCATTTCCTCCCACTCGAGTGTGGTTTCATCTTTCAATACCTGGCCAAGCAACTTGTCCAAGTCACCACCGCTTTTGACCAAACGTTTGAGAGGTGATGGTCTCTTTCGAATGCTGAATCCCGCCAGGTGGACTTTGCCAGCAGGGTCAGCATAGAACAATGAGTTGTTGGAGTCCCAGGCAGGGAAGCAATCAGTCGAAACCGTCAACTTGGTCTTGAAGTGCCGATAGACATTGTCAAACGGATCAGATCCACGGTTACCCGTTTCCCTGAGTAGAAGATGTATTCGCTTTTCCTTGTCGACTAGAATAATATCGCCTGTTGATGAAATGCCGAACTGCTCAACCATGCCCTGCAACGGCTCAACTTCGCGCGTGACCCCATTCTTAGTGTCTGCAAAATATAGAGAGGTATTGCCGCTACGGTTGGAAATAAACGCGATGTTCCGGCCATGCCCCCCGAAGGCTTCCGCCATAGTGTCGTTCGAACCGAAGACGTGCGGACACCAGTCATTGTAGCCGGAGGACTCAGTGGTGTTTGACGAGGAACTCTCCAGAGCGTCCTGGACGTCAATCCAAAGCGGTGCCGTTACGAGGCAACCATCTATCCAGAGCACATACCAGTGTTCTCCTACGGAGGCAGCGGTATCATTCCACTCGTACGAGAGGTTGCGTAGGCCGATCTTGAACGTCCGGCGGGAATCAACGATTTCATCGCCGTCGCAGTACATGACGATTGTTTTTGGCGCGGTGATGGCCGTGGGGAATGAAACTGTGAACTTGAAGGCGGGCCGGTCAACCTTCTGCACTAACTTGCCGGGGCGGTAGTTCATCTCCTTGATATACGCTCCGTTCGACGCGGCATAGCACTGTCCATCGCCCAATGCCTTCAATATTCCATTCGTGCTCAAGCTATCCGCAAACACCCAAGTCACGCGCTTCCAACGATTGGAGTCTCCCTGAGACTTGGGTGTATCCGGTTCGAGACTGGTATGGCTATCGCACCCCGACGTGACGAATACGTCCCACTTCTGCTTCAATTCCCTCTTCTGCTTCACTAAGGATAGATACCACGCGAGTACATCATGGTTCTGCTGAACAGTGGCGCAGTTGAAGAACTCGACACCTCGAATGCCTCCATACGCGGAGGGCTCTCGCAGATCGTACCGGCAACGTTCGTGCTCCCATTGCGGCCATTTCGCCTGAACATCGGAAATGAGAGTAGGATGCGCCGCCACAGACAACATCCGCATCTTGTCATTCACGCGGGCGACCATCTGGGCCTGTGTCAACGCCTTCGGCAGCAACTTGTTAGGGTCGCCCGAGATGACCTCAGCCTGCGCCGGCATCTCTCCCGATCCCATGGGCAACAGGTTGTAGGGATCGTCAGATGAGGAGTCTTGCAGCGAACCCAGAGCGAGGGTATGTGACATGTCATATGTATTCGGTTCAGCTTGCCAGATCGCTTGTATTTCTGCGCCGGGAATTGTCACGAACTCACCATTCTTCGTCTGTTCCGTACAGTTTCGAACGTAGTCTTCGAATCCATAGTCCACACCTTCAAGATTCAGCGCACGTTGATACGACCTGGCGACAGGCTTGTCCGTTGTGGCTATCTGCTCATAGTGGTCGGTGATGATGAGGAACTTGTAGCCAAGACCTTTCGCTTTCTCAACACGTTCTGGCACGCAGTCGGTACCATCCGAGAACGTAGTGTGAACGTGGATGACGCCGGGGTACCATTCCGCGCAGAACGCGGCTGTTCCAAAAACGAGAGGCATAGCGAAGCATAAGAGAGTACAGCACAGCAGTGTCGAATATCGCATTCAATCGTCCCCCTGATATGGTGGATTCTTCAATGGCCAATACTGCCTTGCCACGACTGTAGTATATAGCCGCTTCCGGCTCCTGTCAACTTCTTGTCACTTCTGGTCACCATGAGGCTGCCCTAGTCTTATTGACCATATGGGAAAAAGGTTGTAGACTGTCGTTGAGTCGTCATTATCAGGGCAAACGGGAAGGATAGAACAATGGCTAGGTTACGCTGGCAATCACGAATAATCGTAGACCCGGACATCCATCACGGGAATCCGTGTATCAAGGGAACACGGATTCCCGTGTCCATGGTCATTGCGAGCCTCGCGGAGGGTATGGGATCAGAGGAGATCATTCAGCAGTATCCCCAGCTCACTGCTGACGACATCAGAGCAGCGCTTGCATACGCTGCCGACGCAATGCGGCAGGAAGCGATCCTTCCCACGGGCGATTGAGAGACCAGAATGGTACGCAAGACAATCTACATAACCGAATCCCAGGCAGAGAAGCTGGCGATACTTGCCAAGCTGGAAAGGGTGTCAGAGTCGGAGCTAGTTCGCCGAGGTCTGGACCTTGTCCTGCAGAGACCGTCTCGCAATCCCGAAGTACGCCGTCGGGCCATGGGTATCATCGGAATCGTTGCATCCGGCGATACCGATGTCTCAGAACGTCATGACGAGTATCTCGCAGAGATATACTCACACGATCAACTCGCTGATACGCAGGAACCTTGATCCGAATCCTCCGCTTGACTGACATTATCCCCTCCCCTATACTGAGGCCAGAGGAACGATTCATGGCTTCACTGCGGATAGTTGATCTCGGCTGCATAGGATACGAGGAATGCCTGGCCCTCCAACGCGAATTAGTAGAACAGCGGCACAAGGGCGAGATCGGCGATACGCTCCTGCTGCTGGAACATCCGCCGGTGATGACCACGGGCACCGGCGGCGGACAGGACAGCCTGATCGCAGCCCCGGAGGATCTCGCGCGGGCAGGCATCAGCATCCACAAGACCGACCGGGGCGGCGACATCACCTACCACGGACCCGGCCAGCTAGTCGGCTATCCCATCTTCGATCTTCGCAATCACGGAAAGGATGCGCACCTCTTTCTGCGGAACATAGAACAGTCGGTCATAGGCTGCCTGTCGGATTTTGGGATTGATGCACATCCGTCGCCGGGATACGCCGGAGTGTGGGTAGGTGACGACAAGATATGCTCGATAGGAATTGCCGTTCGCCGGTGGATCAGCTATCACGGATTTGCGCTGAACGTGAATCCGGATTTCGCGCACTGGGCGTTGATTCATCCGTGCGGACTGGTGGGCAAGAAGGTCACTTCTATCCAGAAGCTGATCGGTCGTGATCCGGGGATGGCGGCGGTGAAGACGGGCGTGGTACGCGCGTTTGAGAGAGTTTTCGAGTACGAGGACGAGTAAGGAGTATCCGCCTTCGTTCGTCCGCCGCGGCGGAGCGAACTTCGGCGGACAAGCGAGTATGAGTACGAGTGAGAACCGTAGCAACAGATTTCCTGAGTGGTTGAAGGTGAAGGCGCCGAAACACGGCGCATACGAAGAGATGGCGGGGTTTCTGCAATCTCTGGGGCTTCACACCGTCTGCCAGAGCGCGAGTTGCCCGAACATCGGCGAGTGCTTCTCCAAGGGCACCGCGACCTTCATGATACTGGGCGACAGATGCACGCGTAACTGCGGGTTCTGTGGCGTACACAGCGACAAACCGATGCCCGTTGATCCCGATGAGCCTGGCCGGGTTGCAGAAGCAGCCGCCCGCATGGGGTTGAAGTACGTGGTGGTAACATCAGTTACTCGCGACGACCTGCCGGACGGCGGGGCAGAACAGTTCGCGAAAACTATACAGGGTATAGTAACAAAGGTTCCGAGCGCAAAAGTAGAGGTCCTAATCCCGGACCTGAACGGCGATTGGGGCGCGCTGCAGACCATCCTGGACGCCGAGCCTTTCGTGCTGAACCACAACATTGAGACCGTGCCGCGCCTGTACGACACGGTGCGAAGTTCAGCCAATTACGACAGGTCTCTGAGGCTAATTGAAACCGCCAAGCAGTTGAAGCCGTCTACATATACCAAGTCAGGTCTGATGCTGGGACTGGGCGAAACCAAGGACGAAGTGGTTCAGACGCTCCGTGATCTCAGGGCGCACCGATGCGATATTATCACAATCGGGCAGTATCTTCGGCCATCAAAGGTGAACCTGCCTGTGGTAGAATACGTACACCCTGACATGTTTGACGAATACAAGATTGTGGCCGAGGGTCTCGGGTTCAGCTTTGTGTCATCAGGGCCGTTTGTCCGAAGCTCGTATCACGCGGATGAAGCGGCCACACAGGAACACTAATGCGCAAGACACCGCGTATTGTCACCGCCATAACCATATTGCCCATGCTGGCGCTGCTGTGCTGGTCATTTGTCTATGTCCGCCGCATGAGCGATGAGTTCTCACGCCGCATCCCCGGCCTGCTCGCCACCGCCGTAGAGCAGCGCGTCAACGGCAAGGTGAAACTCGGCGCTGCTGAGATTCATCCACTGGGAGTGGTGATCAACGGCGCGACTCTCTACGATGGCGACAAGCAAGTCGTCCACGTGAAGCAGATCAAGATCGAGTGCAACCTGAGCGACATCATCATGGGTCGAATTGACCCGAGCAAGAGCATCCGGCGCCTCGAATTCGTGCAGCCGCAAGTCCTCCTGGAGCGATACCCCGACGGCACATGGAGCTACACCAAACTTATCAAGCATAAGCCCGGTGGGAAGCCTAAGTTCGACGGCAAAGCGCTGATAACGTCCGCGCACGTCCTCTTGGTTGACCATATGCCGGACCCTGCCAAGCCCATGCGGAACCAGCTATCCGACGTAAGCGGAGTGATTGACTATGCACAGATCACAGATGTGGCTTTCGATATCTGGGGCAAAGGACAGGCAGATCGAATCAAGCGTTTTGAAGTCAAAGGCGGATATGGGCTTGTGACCAAAGTGATTGACGCCACCATACAAATCCACGATGCCAGCGCAACCTACCTAGCCCGATATCCCTTCCATGTCGGCCTGGATATTTCCGGCGGACGGGCGGATGGTGAAGTGGCCATCCACAGGACACCAAGAGACGCACACATGCAGTACAGCGCATCACTCAGGCTGTCCGACGGCTCAATGCGATTCAAAGAGTTGAAACACCCGATCACGGCTCTCACCGGCGGTGTTCTGATTAGCGAGAACCTGGTTTCTGTGGATATGCATGCGCGACTCCAGAGCACGCCGTTCACCGTGCGCGGCGCCGTCACTGATTTCAAACACCCGCAACTGGCGCTGGCGGTCGAATCCAGCATGGTCAACCTGAGGGAAGCCCTTTCTATCGCGGGGTACAAGGGATCGCCTACACAGTTATCGCTGCCCGGCGTCGGACGGTTGAAAGCAGTCATCTCCGGTCCAACCAGCAAGTACCGGGTGACTTTTGACGCCGGCGTGCCAGCTATGAAGTGGAGCGGTGTCTCAGCGCGTTCACTCTCCGCGCAGGGATCGTATACTGACGGAGTTTTCTCTGTCAACCGCGCACATGCCGGCGCACTCGGCGGCTCATTCGACGGGGCTGGAACCATTAGAATCGGCAAGCAACCGGGAACCGTTGTGAGCGGACGGGCGACCGGACTGAATCTGCGCAACATCCCGGGGATGGCAGGCAGTGGAGTAAAAGGCTCAGCGAACGGCGACTTCACAGCATCGGTCGGCAGTGCGGGAACGACCATCTCAATCACGGCAGTAACCACTACACTTGCTTACCGAGGCGTTACCATCGAACAGCCGAAGATCAGCGCGTCGTACAAGAACGGCCGGATAGTCGTCAACGAAGTGAGTGCGCGTACCATGGGCGGAGCGGTCGCGGCATACGGGCTGATCGGCAAGAACGGTAGACTGAACCTGCGAGTGTCCGGCGCGAACATCAATCTCGGGGCGGTTGCGGCGCTGACCGGAAACACTTCAATGGTCGGACACGGGGAGTTTGACGGACGTATAACCGGGCTTCCGCGTGATCCTTCCTTTGCAGGTACCGTAGGCACGGACAACCTTATGATATCGGGCGTGGACATCGGACGCGTGGAAGGCATAGTGCGGGCATCAAAACGCGAGGTGGTCACCGAAGGGCTGAAGACAGAGCAATGCCCCGGATCGCTTACCCTTTCAGGGCGAGTTCAATTGATGGGTAAGACTCCAACCGCCAGCCTTACATTGACGGCAGACGCCTTCGAGGTCGGCAGCATACTTGAATACGGCGGAAAATTCATACCACAGGGCGGCAAGTTCTCCGGCGACATTACCATGGCTGGAGCCTTGTCTGCCCCAATCGTTCGCGCAAATCTACAGATCGCCGGGGGAACATTACAGGGGATTGATCTGGATGAGACTGATCTGCTAATCACCTACAACTCACTGGGATATGACATAGAATACGTGACCGCTAAGTTGGGCGGCTCCGCCGTCACACTGGCCGGAAGCTTGGCAGCCGGCGGTGAGATAAACCTCAGCCTGAACAGCTCGCACCTGGCAATGGGCGACCTATCCGCAGCGCTTGGCAAGTACGCTCGGCTGACCGGAGACGCGGTGGTAACCGGCAAACTGGGCGGCACCGTGGACAAATTGACCGCAGACCTGAGCGTTGAATCTTCAGCAGTTACGGTCAACGGACAACCATTCTCTCACTTTGGCTTCAAGTCTGCGCTTCAAGACGGCATGCTGACAGTATCCAATGCTGAACTCACGTCTGCGGCTTCCAAGTATGCGATTTCCAGCCTCACGTATGACGGCGGACAAGACCTCGTCACACTGTCTGCGCGCATAGAGAACGGCCGGATTGAGCACTTGCTCAAGGCGCTATCAGCGAATCCCGACGCAGGCACAGAACGATTCAAGCAGTTCCTGGATCGGCTCCCACAACCCGTCACCGGTCGCCTGGACTCACAGATTGACGGCACGCTACTGTTAAGAAACGGTAGTGTCATCCCTGATTTGCACCTGGGCATAACGCTGGCCGATATGAAATTCGGCGAGAACACGTTCAAGACAGTCGCGCTCAGCGGCACGTGGAAAGACGACGTGGGCATCATTCAGAATCTCCAGGCTACGGACGGAGATATGCAGATTGCCGCGCAGGGTAGCATCGGCCCACAGGATGCCGTTGACATAAAACTTGCCGGCAAGAATGTGGATATTGCAACTGTGGGCAAATGGCTTAGCCTGCCTGATAACATTTCAGGCAAGGCTGACGTAACACTAGTAGCGGGCGGAACAACCCGTACTCCCACAGCGGAGATGAACCTTGACATCGCAGACCCTGCCATGGGCGCAACAAAGTTCGACCGGCTTACAACCAAGTTGGCGCTTGTGCGAACCGAGAAGATCGGTGATGACGGGCAGTCTGTAAAAGAGGACAAGATTAGCATCAGCGACCTGACACTGCGCTCGGGAGATAAGGGTCTCAAGGTTTCGGGATACATTCCCGTTGATCTCCATACACTAGCCCTCAACAGAGATGTACCGCTTCTTGTGGAGGCTGATCTGAACAGTGATAGTCTTGCGATTCTTTCCAAGTTCAGCGGATTGAGCATGGAAACCGGAACGGACGGCTCGTTCAACGGACATGTCAAGCTGAGCGGAACGGCAGCCACACCGGTACTGGAAGGCACGCTGGACTGGTCCAAGGGGCGCATCGGGATACCGCGCCTTAACTCACCGATGGAAGATATAACCGCGCATCTGACGCTGGCGGGCGACAAGATCACTATCAGCCAGTTGTCCGGTAGCTCAGCGGAAGGCGGCACATTCAACATCGCAGGCACAGTCTCCTTCGCCGGTTGGAATCCAAACCTGGATCTCGGCGTCAAGACGGACAACCTGAGAATATCAGGCAGAAACCTATCCAACATTTACGGCGAAGACGTGCGGATGCGGGTGCAGTCGGATATCAAAATCGCGAATAACTGGCGCACACCAACAGTGTCGGGTACGGCGGATATCAGTGACGGCTCCGTAGCGCTGCCGCGAAAACCGTTGAAGAAGCAACCTCAGACTGAGCCATTCCCACTGGACCCGAAGTTCGATCTCAATGTGCGGATTGGACAAGATGTGCGGTTCGCAGCCGCGCGTTTGAAGACGGTTCTGACAGGTTACATGAACATCGCGGGCACGCTCTCCAAGCCGAGTATTGACAGCAGCATGGAGATTGTCAGCGGCAGTATGCTGTTCCCAACTCGCCGATTCAAGATCATGCCGGGTAGTATGATGACCATCCACATTCCCTCGCAGCAATCCAGCGTGTATGTGGACATGACAGCGCAATCGCACATGACTATGATGACGGCGTTTGGGCGGTCCAGGCGATACACCGTAACAATGTCCGTGCAGGGACCGCTGGACAGAATGAACCCGGATTTCAGTTCTTCACCACCTGGGCTATCCCAGGAGCAGATGATGGGGATGATGGCCGGGCAGACTGAGTTGGAGAGCCTGTTCGCCAACAGCAACAGCAGTCAGTTTGGGCATGACCTGTCTAGCGTGTTTTCATCGGCGGTTCTGCCTTCGATATTCGAGCCGTTGGAGGAAAACCTTGCCAACTCTCTTGGCCTCGCAGAGTTCTCATTAGAGATGGGATACCAGGAACCGCTCATGCTGACCGTCGGACAGCATCTGTCCGGCAATTTATACCTTGACTACTCAGCAGCGCTAGGTCAACGACCTGATTATACTGACCGTTCATATCGGCTGAGGCTTTCTTACAGATGGAAACCCGGGCTGGAGTTTGGCCTGGAAACGGATGAAACCAAGGCTCTGACTCTGGGAGTCGAAGGAAAACTCCGGTTCTAGTTTAGCCGGCATTATGCAAGGCCTTCTAAGCATTATTCACGGTTTTATGAATAATGCAGGCCGACAACTCGTCTGGAGGATAATTGCTTGCACACGCGTAATTGTATACCATGTGTCCATGGTTCAATCGGTGGACGCGGAATTCGGCTCCATGCCGAGCGCGAGCACTGATGTGCTAGATCTGATAATCGCTCTTTGCTCCAATCTGTCGGACGAACCGATACACCAGAAAACCGGTGGAAATTCCGTGAGTAGTGGAGCTAAGTTGAGCTTCGAAGCGGCGCTTCGCGAGTACCACAAGAGAGTGTACAACCTTACTTACCGCCTGATCGGCGATAAAGAAGAAGCGGCCGACCTGACACAAGAGACTTTTGTAAAGGCTTACAGGGCCTTTTCGAAATTCACCGGACCGACGGATGCCGTGTATCCATGGTTGTGCAAAATAGCGGTGAATTGCTGCAAGAATCGGTTCAAGGAATTGAATCGAAAGATCCAGCATGAAGGCATTTCGCTAGACCAGACGACTGCGGATGGTTCATCGCGAAAGCCTGATATAGCAGATAGTTCAAGTGACCCCGCCGGCATATTTGAAAGGCGGGACCTGGATGAGAAAATCCAAGAAGCAATTCAGGCGCTTCCGCCGGACTTCCGCCTGATAGTGGCGCTAAGGGACATGAATGGGCTGTCCTACAAAGAGATCACAGAGGCAACCGGACTGACCTTGGAGATTGTGAAAACCCGCCTGTTCAGAGGGCGAGAGACATTGAGAAAGCGTTTGTCCCACTACGTAGCGGGATAGGCTGCGGAGCTCATGAGATAACCCGATTCATCATAGGTACGAAATAGAGAAAGGAACTCGAATCATGCTGTTTACCCCAAATGCCAACGCCATACGAAGACGATTGACGGCGGCGGCGGTGATGCTTTTTCTGGTCATCCCGGCGCTCGTGGTTGCGCAGGAAAAACAAGTTGTTGACATCAAGATCAATGGCAACGATCACGTATCGTCAGAGGCAATACTTGGCGCTATACCGCTAAAAATCGGCGCCGCGTTCTCTGAAGATGCTATGCAGCAAGCAAAGCAAGCCATAGAGAACATGGGCTATTTCCAGGCCGGCGTCACCGTCGGCACGGAGTCCGTTGACGCGGGGATTCGCGCCATCTTCAATGTGGTGGAAAATCCTGTTGTCAAAGAGATCAGTATTACGGGTAATACCGTGATCACAACTGAGAAGCTGAAGAGCCTCATGCTCACCACGGTTGGCTCAGTTCTCAACACTCAGACGTTTCTGCAAAAAGACGTACCGGCAATTGAATCCCTCTACAAAGATCAAGGCTACGTTGCGTTGGTAACTGAGGACATCGGTTTGGATCCAGCAACCGGCGTGTTGAAGATCCCAATCAACGAAGTGCGTATAGAAAAAATCAAGGTCATTGGCATCAAGAAGACAAAGGAGTACGTGATACTCCGAGAAATGCGGCAAAAACCCGGCGATGTGTATAATGGCAATATCATGCAGGCAGACCTGCAGCACATCTACGACCTGGACATATTCGAGATTGAAAGCGTGTCTGCATACAAAACCGAGCCGGGTAGCGATCTGGGAAAAGTGAACATTATCATCCCGGTAAAAGAAAAGAAGACGGGCGAAGTGTCGCTGGGACTGGGCTATAGCTCCAGGCAGAAGCTCGTCGGCCAGGTGAAGATGACTGAGAATAACTTCAGAGGCCACGCGCAGAAGCTCAATCTGACCTGGGAGCAGAACAGCATCCGTGGTTCCAGCTATGAGGCAGGCTTCATGGAGCCGTGGCTGGACAAGAAGAACACATCGTTAAGCGTGAATCTTTATAATAAGCTGATGTACCGCTTCAGCAACAAGGCGTTGGGCGGCACCTCCACCGGCGGCCTGAACGACTATGACGAACGACGCAAGGGCGGCAGCGCCACTATAAGCAGGCCGATGGGATTCACAAACCGCGGATTCCTTACTTTTCGACATGAGAACGTGGATGCAGGCATTCAGAATAATATGGATGTCAGCGTTGAGAATCAGACATTGTTCAACAGGAAGAATCTGAGTCAGGGCGCGACAATAACCAGCGGCCAAACCAGATACACCAATGACACCCGCGATTCTATACTTGATCCGTTCAACGGCGGCTACAACTCCGGCGCACTTGAGTTTGGCCAGACCGAGTATAAATTCTACACATGGAACACCACTTCCATGCTACCGAATAACGCGCAAGGTTCATTCGCAAAGTACAGCATAGATGTACGCAGGTTTCTAAGTAAGGGTGGACGGAGGCAGGACTTAAACGAGAAGAGAAAGCGCATAGCCATCAGATTGATGGCCGGCGCTCTCAGCGGTGACACACCGTTCTCCGAGCAGAATTTTGTGGGCGGCGCGGAAAGCCTTCGTGGTTATCGAGAAGACAGATTCTGGGGCAAGTACATGCTGCTCGCCAGCGCTGAGTACCGCATACCGCTGGCGCCAAGCCTGACAGGCGTAGTCTTCGCTGACTACGGCGATGCGTGGGGTGCTCCCGATTACTACCGCGAAACACCTGCATTGCAGAAAATCGTAGACGTGCCAAAAACTGATACGACTCCAGAAGTTTTCCACTATGCGTTCAAACTAGGACCAGGCGGTCAGCCCATTCTCCAGCCGCTCATTGCCGAGAATGAGAATGATAAGACATTCGCCCAGCATGAGACATTCAAAGGCAATCTGGGCTATGGAGTCGGTATAAGAGTCGTGACCCCGCTCGGTCCGCTGAGACTGGACTACGGTTTCGGAAATGAGGGATCTCGCGCACACTTCAGCATAGGTCACGCATTCTAGCCGACGTAATGCGTGAAACGCATTACGTCGGGCATTCAGAGCGATATTCACACTCATTTGTGAATATCGCGGGCAGCCTTGCTGAGGATCAGACGATCTGATATAATCGAACGGTTCTGAAACGGCCCATGAAGGGCCGCAAACCGAAAGGAGTTACGAAGACAATGAAGAGATACCGAGGCGTACTCGCCGTGATAATCACCGGGTTGGTATTGGGCGCGCTGGCGGCAGGCGCGGGCATGGCTGCCGATGCCAAATCAACCGTTCCCGTATTCGCCATAGTGGATTTCGGAAAAGCCTTTGACGGATACGAGAAGAAGAAGACGCTGGAAGGCGACCTCAAGTTGGCCGCGCAGCAGGCTCAGATGAAGTTGGATTTGCGCGTTGCGAACAGGCTGCTTACATCGGAAGAGTTCGCGCAGCTTGTGGAACTGAAACTGAAGGCAAAACCCCTCGACACTGATCTGAAAAAGATAGACGAGATATTGGCATTGTCCAAGCAGCGTGAGCAGGAATTTGCCGCTTTGCAGCAGAAATCGCCGCCGAGCGACGCAGATAAACTGCGACTTGCCCAACTTGGCGACCAGATCAAAAAGTCGGAGCAGGAGCATAAGGACGACGGCACAAAATACGATGCCGATCTTACCAAGCAAAGCATGGACCTGAGTTCGCAGCTCATTCAGGATCTGAATGTGGCAGTAGCCGCCATCGCCAAGGAAAAGGGCATTACGGTTGTTTTCAACAAGTCATCTACGGATGCTGTGATTGTGGTTTACTGCTCACTAGACATCACGGACGATGTGCTGAAGAGGATTAACAAAAAGTAAAGCCATGCGAATAGTGCCGTTGGTCGGCGTGTTTGCAGCCACACTTGTTATATTTGCAGCGGGCTGCGGAAGGAACGGAGCCACTTGGACCGGGATTCGGGAAGTGAGCCACCCGGCAAACGCGGCCTTCGGAACTGTGCGAGCATCGCAAGCAGCAAAGCCATTGGCGGTTGGCCGTACAGTCGGTAAAAAGTCTCAGGACAGCCGGATGCCGTCACACGCTGTGGCAAACGCGATTGTAGCAAAAATTGCTGACAACCGCAAGTATTGGAATGATTACCAGTCGGGGCTGTGCAAACAGCCCCGGATTTTCGAGTCAGGCGCAACAGCGCCGGTAGAACCGATATCAGGACTTGCTCCGCCACCGCTGAAACCCGAGCCTGAGATCAATCCTGCGGTAAGGCTGAAATATCGCGTCCAGTTTGTGAACCTGCAGTTGAAAATAGCTGTTCTGGAATCGCGGATAGCAGCCAGCGGTGAGACCGGCAATCGGGAATATGCAACCAAACTCGAAGAGGCAAAAGAACAACTGAGGTCTCTAAACGCACTGTGCATCGCTGAATCCGAGGCACTGGGCACAGACCATCAGCAGACCGAGAATCATGCGTTGCCAAACTAGCGGCGCCAGCGCTTCCAACGGAACCGGACTATGCAGAAATCGCTAAATGAACTTGCCGACATGGTGAACGGTGAACTGATCGGCAATCCCGATGTGCGGATATCCGGCGCGGCTGATATACAGGACGCGAAAGACGGGATGATAGTCTTCGCTGAGTCACAGCGACTCCTGGATGAAGCCATCGGATCGAAGGCGTCTGCCGTTGTCACATTTGCCTCAGCCGAGCGCCAAAGCAAGCCGCTCATCAGGGTACAGAATCCCCGCCACGCTTTCGCCCAGATTCTGACGATATATGCCCCGCACAAAGAACGACCGGAAGGTATCAGCCCCGACTGCACTGTCGGCGTCGGCTCCGTCATAGGCGACAACCCATCCATAGGCCGCAATGTACAAATCGGGCAGAGCGTTACCATCGGTAAAAACGTTTTCATCTACCCGTTCGTCTATGTGGGCGACAATGTTCGCATCGGCGATGACTGCATTCTCTACCCTTTCACGACGGTATTCGACTCAGTGCAGATAGGTAACAGCGTGACCATACACAGCGGTACCGTGATCGGCGCAGACGGGTTCGGATACACCAGAGTAGCTGACAAGCACGTGAAAATCCCGCAGATCGGGACAGTGGTCATAGGCGACGATGTTGAGATCGGTGCGAATTGCACGATTGACAGAGCGAGAACCGGCAAAACCATCATAGGCCGGGGGACGAAGATAGATAACCTGGTCCACGTGGCGCACAACGTACATATTGGCGAGAACTGCATAATAGTAGGCCAGGTGGGGATATCCGGCAGCGTTCAGATAGGCGACAGAGTGTTGCTGGCAGGACAGGTGGGCGTTGTGGATCACGCAATAATCGGCAACGATGCAATGGTCGGCGCACGGGCGGTAGTATCGGGAGAGATAGCGCCGGGGTCTTTTGTTTCCGGGTTCCCGATTCGCGATCACAAAGAGCAGATCCGTATTCAGGCTGCTCAGGCTAAGCTTCCTGCCCTTCTAAAAACCATCAGGAACCTGGAAAAACGGGTCAAAGACCTGGAAGATCAGGTGGAGTAATGATCCCCTTGCAGCGCACACTGAAGGCACGCGCCTCAATGCACGGTATCGGCCTGCACACCGGCGAAGAGTGCCGGATAGACCTTCTGCCCGCAGACGCTGGCACAGGCGTGGTGTTTGTCGTGGGGAACGATGAAGTACGCGCACTGGCCTCGAACGTGAAGGACACAAATCGAGGCACGACCATTCAGTGCGGTTCTGCTGATATCCATACGGTAGAGCATCTGCTGGCGGCGCTGGCAGGTATGTGGGTAGACAATGTTCTCATACGGGTCGAAGGGCCAGAGATACCCGCTGCGGACGGCAGCGCACTGCCATTCGCACAGTTGATAGTCGAGGCTGGAATTATGGAGCAGGACGCGCGCGCAGAGATCGTGGAGCTCCCGGAGCCGGTCTGGGTTCTAGACGGTGCGAAGTGCCTAATAGCCGATCCCGACTCGCGCTTTAGAGTCACGGAGCTAATCTCTTTTTCGCATCCCATGATCGGCGAACAAGCGCTGAGTCTTACCATAGACCCCGAAACGTTCATGGCAGAAATCGCGCCTGCCAGAACGTTCTGCACATCCGATGAAATTGAGATGATCCGCGCTGCAGGGTTGGGCAAAGGCGGATCAGAAAATAATGTGATAGTGGCGTATGAAGACCACTACTCCACTCAACTAAGATTTGAAAACGAGTTTGTGAGGCACAAGACGCTTGACCTGATAGGCGATCTATCGTTGATGGGACGTAGAGTCAATGCCAACATCACCGCTCTCAGATCCAGCCATGCGTTGAATATCTCGCTGGCAAAGAAGATTATGTCACTTTAAGACAAAGGAAAGTAAGGAGGATGTAGTATGCTTGACATAGAGCAAATAAGAGCAATCCTGCCGCACCGGTATCCGTTTCTGCTGGTGGATAGGATACTGGAACTGGAACCGGGCAAACGCGCTGTGGGGCTGAAATGCGTTACGGCCAATGAGGAGTTCTTTCAGGGACATTTCCCCGGTCATGCGGTAATGCCGGGCGTGCTGGTACTGGAAGCCATGGCACAGGTAGGCGGCGTGCTGCTGCTGACCATGTCCGGGAATAACGGCAAGCTCGCATACTTCGGCGGCATGGACAACGTGCGTTTCCGCAAGCCCGTGCTGCCCGGCGACGTGCTGATCACAGAAGTGGAACTGCTCAAGAACCGCGGATCAGTCGGCAAGGTCAAAGTCACAGGCAGAGTGAATGACCAGGTGGTAGCGGAAGGTGAGTTCATCTTTGCGCTGGTCGAAAGAGACTCCAAGGCCACTGATGAACCAGCCAAAACGCCGGAAGAGCCTGTTCTCGTAAAGTAGAAAAGAGGTGGACATGTCGGACGAAGTAATCATCCATGAAACAGCGGTTGTTCACCCTAGAGCCGAACTGGACGACGGCGTAGAGATAGGACCTTTCTGCGTGATAGGCCCTGATGTGAAGATCGGGAAGAACACCGTAATAGAAGCCTACACGATAGTGCGTCAGTGGACCACCATCGGTGAAGAGTGCCGAATATCCTCTGGCGTTGCGCTGGGCGGCAAACCGCAGGACAGCAAATTTGAGGAAGAGAGAAGCTATCTCGTCATAGGAAACCGCAACATACTCCGCGAATACGTGAGCATTCATCGCGCTACCGGTGAAGACAACACCACGATACTCGGCGACGACAACATGCTGATGGCTTACTGCCACGTCGGCCACAACTGCGAACTGGGCAACGGCATAATGATGGCAAACAACGTGGGCATCAGCGGCCACGTCCTGATCGAAGACAAAGCAGTGTTTGGCGGCATGACGGGCGTGCATCAGTTTGTGCGCATCGGCAAACTCGCCATGGTAGGCGGTCATTCCAAGGTGGTGCAGGACATCCCCCCGTTCATGACTGCGGACGGCAGGCCAAGCAAGGTGCTTGATCTCAACATAATAGGCCTCAGGCGCAGCGGGATACCAGCCAAGGTTCGGTCAGACATACGGCAGGCTTACAAAATTCTATACCGCTCAAAGCTGAACCTCTCGCAGGCTATCGAGACCATCGAAGCTGAGATTGAACCGAGCGCTGAACGCGACTATCTGCTTGGCTTCGTGCGGAATGTCAAGTTCGGATACGGCGGCAGACAGATGGAACACCGGGACTAAATGGCAGAGAACGGTCCACGCGTCGTAATCTCCGCTGGCGAGGCTTCCGGCGACCTGCAGGGCGCATACCTGGCTGCCGCTCTTAAGCGGATGTCTCCTGCCCTGCGTATCAGCGGAATCGGCGGGCGGAAGATGCGCGAGGCCGGCGTGGAACTGCTATTTGACAGCACATCTTGGGCGGCAATCGGCCTGGCTCAGTCATTGAAGCTTGTGCCCAAGCTGCTCGCCGTCCTGCGCCAGATGAAAAGGGTTCTCGACGCCGGACGTCCCGACCTGGTGGTACTCATAGATTTTGGCGCGTTCAACGCACGGTTGGGACGATTTCTTCACGAGCGCGGCATCAAGGCGCTGTACTACTTTCCGCCAGGGTCCTGGAACCGAAACCAGAACTGCGAGCGGTTGATCGGCGTGGCGGACAGGTTCGTTACACCATTTCCATGGTCGGCGGAAAGACTAAGACTGCACGGACTGAGCGCAGACTTCTTTGGGCATCCCCTGCTGGACATCGTAAAACCAACGTTGTCGCGACAAGATTTCTGTTCGCGATTCGGCTTTGATGCGGATAAGCCGATCGTGGGATTGCTCCCCGGCAGTCGCCCACAGGAACTGGAGCATAACCTGCCGCCCATGCTGGCCTGCGCCGCGCAGATGACAAACATCATGCCGGATCTGCAGTTTGTAATACCGTGTGCGCAATCAGTTGACCCGGTCAGCCTGGCAGACGAGATCGGTGAGATTGACTGGCTGGAAGTTGATACGCACATTTCGGAGACCCAAGAACCGCACCACAGGCCGCATGGCGGGTCTTTGCGACTGGAACGCAACACCGGCAAGCTGATGAAAACGAGCGACATCGCTCGGCCCGAGACGAGCATTCTCATCCGCCTGCTTTCCGGCATGAACTATGATGTGCTGGCACACTCAAGGGCCGCTGTGGTCGGCTCAGGAACCGCGACGGTAGAAGCCGCGATACTCGGATGCCCGATGGTTATCGCATATCGAGGAGACTGGCTCACCACTCTCGAATATAAGCTCAAGGGCGGACGGAAGAAGCTCATCGGGATGCCGAATATCATCTTGAATCGGCGACTATGCCATGAACTGGTGGCGGAAGGCATGAAGCCCGAGCCGCTGGCCGCGCTGACCATGGAACTGGTACATAATTCTCCGGCGAGAGAGGATATGATCAGCGGACTGGCGGAAGTCAGAAGTCTGCTCGGCGAACCAGGCGCGGTAGACAAAACCGCTCATATTGCGCTTGATATGCTGAAAAGCGATACACGGAACGGAAAATGATTAAGCCCCGAAAGATTGATAAACCGAAGAAAGGCGCCGGTTCGAGCTGCACAGAACAACAGCGTCTCATAGGATATTACAAGCCGCACTGGAAGCTCTTCTGCGGTGGATTGATATGTACGCTGGCTATCAAGGGCATTGATCTTCTTTTCGCGTTTCTCGTCGGCGATGTTGTTCGAGCAGCCATCGGCAGCCAGCAGAGAAAGCTGGACACAGTTGCGCTGTCAATCGTTGGCATATACACCCTGAAATGGTTATTTTCATACCAACAAACCTATCTGATATCCTCGGCGACTCAGAAAATCGCAGTTCGCCTCAGAAATGAACTGTACGGACACCTTCAGTCCCTGTCAATGAGTTACTTCGAGAGAACCAAAGTCGGACACCTCATGTCGCGAATGACCAATGACGTGGGTTTGATCCAAGCATCGGCGAACCAGATCATAGACGCAGTCTCAGCGCCTATCGGGATAGCCACTTCCGTTGTGGCGCTCTTCTACAAGAACTGGCAGTTGGCTCTGGTATCGCTGGTCGTCATGCCGTTTATGACCTACAGTGTATTGAAGATTAGCCGCGGCATGAGAAGCGTCACAGAACTGCTTCAGATCCGACTTGCCGATGTGGCTGCCGTGGTACAGGAAACCCTCTCGGCCGTTCGCATAGTAAAGTCATTCTCGATGGAAGAGTACGAGACATCCCGATTTGCCGATAAAAACAACAGCACATACGGGGCGGCCATGAAGAGCGTTCGGCGGAGCGCGGCGATGGCTCCCACACTGGAACTGCTGGGGGTCATCGGCATAGCGTTCGTCCTCTGGTACGGCGGCAGGATGGTTGCTGCAAAATCCGTCCCTGGTTTCGACACCGGGGCCATGATGACTTTCCTGATGCTTCTCAAGAACATCTCCGATTCATCCCGGAATGTCGGCAGGATCAACGTCACGTACCACCAGACCATGGCCGGCGCTCGACGGATATTCGACGTACTCGACGAGATCCCCGATGTGCGGGATGCAGAAAACGCCACCACTCTTCCACCGATAGAAGGACGAGTGGAGTTCCGCGATGTATCCTTCGCATACAACGCAGGCAAGCTGATCCTGAATCATGTGTCGTTTGAGGCTGAACCCGGCCAGCAGATTGCGCTCGTCGGTCCAAGCGGTTCGGGCAAATCCACGATCGCAAACCTGATCCCCCGCTTCTATGAAGTAACCGACGGCGCAGTGTTGGTAGACGGAGTGGATGTTCGCGACGCAACGCTAGTCTCGTTACGTCAACAGATAGGCATCGTCCCGCAGGAGACAATGCTGTTCAGTACCAGCATACGTGAAAACATCGAATACGGTAGACTCGGTGCATCCGACGCGGAGATCATTGAAGCCGCCAAAGCTGCAAACGCCCACGGCTTCATTGAGAAGTTGCCTGAGGGATATGACACGCTTGTAGGTGAGCGCGGAACCAGGCTCTCCGGCGGAGAAAGGCAGAGAGTGGCCATCGCGCGCGCACTGCTCAAGAACCCCAAGCTGCTGATACTGGATGAGGCTACCTCGTCACTCGACATGGCATCGGAATCCATAGTTCAGGAGGCTCTTGAAAGGCTGATGCAGTCTCGCACTACGCTGGTGATCGCGCACCGACTGTCCACCATCGTAAACGCAGACAAGATACTGGTAATGCAGAGCGGAAGCATCGTGGAATCCGGCACCCATCAGGAACTGCTCTCCAAAGGCGGTCTTTATGCGGAACTGTACACAATACAGAGCAAATCCGGGTCGAATGGTGACAAGACATGAAGCTGCTTAGGAGTGCATCGGGACTCAGGATAACAGCGTTCATGGCGTGGCTGGTGATGCAGTTTATAGGCCACACATGCCGCTTGAAAGTTATTGGATTCGACAAAGTGCGCGCTCTTCAGAAAGAAGGCAAGGGCTTCATCATGGCAGTCTGGCACGGACGCACCCTCCTGCCGATATTCTTTGTTCGCGGCATGGGGTTCTGGGCCATCACTTCACTCTCCATAGACGGCGAGATTCAGACGCATGTTGTCAGCCGATGCGGGTTCAAGATTATCCGTGGTTCCACCGGACGCGGTGCGGTCAAGGCCGGGCTGCTGGCGGCCAAGCGACTTGAGGAAGGCGGAATACTCACCATCACACCGGACGGGCCGTTGGGTCCGCCGAATGAAGTGCAGGAAGGCATCGTGTTTCTTGCGCATCGCGCACAATGTCCCGTAATACCGGTTGGCGTTGGCATCAGCCGACGGAAGATCCTGAACGCCTGGGACAGTTATGCGGTGCCGATGCCTTTCGCGCGTGGTGCGATAGTCTTCGGCGATCCCATCTACGTACCGGACGACAAGGCAGACCCGTCGCCCAGACTAATCATCAAGGAAGCCCTGGACAAAATGCAGGCAGAGGCGCAGGCGCTGGCAAAGGAAGGCAGTTAGTCCACTGTGGTAAACGTCATCTACAACATTGTGATTGTACTGCTCTTCCCTGTGTGGGTGCTTTACTACCTTTGGCGGGTGCTAGTCTCGCGCCAATCACGCGAGTCCTGGCGCGAGAGCCTGGGGTACATGCCCATTTTGTGCAACAGACCGGCAGATAGGAAGCTGGTGTGGATACACGCGGTTTCGGTCGGCGAAGTGGTGGCATCGCTCACCATCCAGGATGAAATAAGGCGCATCATGCCGGACGCTTTCATACTACTGACCACCATTACCAAGACCGGTAACGACATAGCGCGTAAGTCCGCCAAGGCTGCCGATGCAGTCAGCTATCTTCCCATGGACTACCCTCTATTCATCAACCGCGCGTTCTCCCGAATCAGGCCTGATGCACTGGTGCTGATGGAAGCCGAGATATGGCCAAACCTGCTCGCGACTGCGCGGCGCAGAGGCGTCCCAATGGCGCTCGCAAACGGGCGCATAACCGATAAGGCCATGAACAGCGGCCCGATATGGCGGTGGCTAGGCGCATGGGCTTATGCAAACATTGACCGTTGCTGCATGCAGACCGAGGATGACGCGGAAAGGATTCGGTCACTGGGCGCGCACCCGGATGCAGTGCGAGTCACCGGCAACACGAAATTTGACCAAGAGGGATCACACATTACCGAAGAAGCCGTACTCACGCAAAAGACGGACTTGGGCATTGGCGCCGAGTCACCGGTGTTCGTAGCAGGAAGCACCAACCCAGGCGAGGATGAACCGATACTGTCCGCCTTCCAGTCTATGCGCGCCTTGATGCCGGATTTGCGCTTGATTCTCGCTCCCAGGCAAACCGAACGCGGCGCGGAGATACGAGCAATGGCCGAAAGCAAGAACATGGTATGCGCCCAGCGTTCGCGTGAAAAAGTGTTCTCGCCGGATACCGATGTGCTGATATTGGACACACTCGGCGAACTGGCGAGAGTCTACGCTGTCGGCGACATCACTTTCGTGGGCGGGACACTGGTGCCAAAGGGCGGTCACAGCATAGTACAGCCGATACTTCAGGGAAAACCGGTCTTCTTCGGGCCTCACACCTTCAAGACCCGCGACATAGCCGAGATGGCAATATCGGCAGGCGTCGGGTTCGAGATCAAAGATGCGGATGAACTATCGGCACTGGGATCGAAGCTGTTGAGCGATCCTGAGCGCAGGAAGGCTATAGACAATAAGTGTAGGCAACTGGCGGCGGAGAATGGAGGCGCGTCTCTGCGATGCGCGGAGATCATAACGCAGCATATGATGCGGAAGGCGGTGGAATAGATGGCTCCAAACCGCCGCGTCGTAAAATTTCTGGAATGGGCTATCTACAGTGACCGGAAGGACATGCGCGCCACGCTGGCCAGATCGGGGCTGAATGCGCTCTCCGGTGTACACTGGGTCGGACAAAAGGCCTGCGTGCTGCCTCATGACTTGGGGTTGCGCAAACAGTGGCGGTTGTCCGTGCCGGTTATAAGCATTGGGAATATCACGGTCGGCGGAACAGGGAAATCGCCCACCACGCAGTACGTGTGCAAGGGCCTGGTGGATAGAGGACTGAGACCGGCGGCTCTGAGTTACGGATACGGCGGTCGGCTTCACGGCAAGTTTGGGGCGGTTTCGGACAGCCGTAACGTCCTGCTCACCGCAGAGGTAGCTGGTGACGAACCGGTGATGCTGGCAAAGTCGCTCCCCGGCGTGCCGGTGCTGGTGTGCAAAAACCGCCGATTGAGTGGCGCCGCCGCGATCCAGGATATGAACGCGAATGTGCTGGTGTTGGACGATGGGTTTCAGATACGTGAACTCTACCGCGACCTGAATATCGTGCTGGTCAACTCAGACGGAGGATTCGACAACGGCAGGCTGCTCCCCGCAGGCAGACTCCGGGAACCGCTCTCAGGGCTTGCGCGGGCGGACTGCGTGCTGGCGACCGGTGACTGGAGTTCCAAACGCCGTGATGAGATGACGGCCACGGTCAGGACTCACTCTGATGCCGCAATCTTCTATGGAAAATTCATGCCGTGTACACTAGTTTCACTGGACGGCACACGCGAACTGCCCGTAAGTACGCTGAGAGGTCGCAAGGTTCTAGCGCTGTCATCCATCGCGAATCCGTCAGGATTTGAACGTTCGATCAAAGACCTGGGCGCGTCGCTGACGGCACGAGAGCAGTTCGCCGATCATCACTGCTACTGGGCGGAGGATATCGCGTGCGTCAACCGTAGCGCGGTGGACAATGGAGCCGAGATGATCATCACCACAGACAAGGATGCCGTGAAACTACAAGGACACGACTTCGCTGCTGATGCTTACTCACTGAGAATCAGGCTGGAACTCTCAGATGAGACCGGATTCTGGAACATGCTGGAGGACGCTATCCGCGACGAACCATGCTGATACCCGGCGAGTGCAAGAGAATACTCATAGTACGCCTCAGCGCCATCGGTGATGTAATGATGACCACACCGGTCGCACAAGCTCTGCGCACGGCGTTTCCCGACGCTTACATAGCGTGGGTCGTAGAATCGAAATCAAAGGATGTGCTGACAGGCAACCCATATTTGGATGAAGTCATCGTGTGGCAACACTCGACCAGCGGGCGTATCGGTAAGGCGGCTGGATCTCTAGCCTCCATTGTGCGGCTGAGACGAGAACTGCGACAACAACGATTTGACACAGCGATAGACTTTCAAGGCTTGTTGAAAAGCGCGTTTGTCGCCAGACTCAGCGGGGCGCGAACATGTGTGGGGTATGACAATGCGCGCGAAGGGGCGAGCCGACTCTACAACAGGGTGCTGCACATCGCCAACCGGGATGCGCGAGGCATACAACTCTACAGCGACATGCTGGAGCAGTTGGGCGTAAAGCCCGGTGCGCTGGAAATGCACATGCCGCTGACACAGGCAGACCGCGAACTTGCACACGAGTTAATCACCCGGGACGGTCGCAAGACAGTGGCACTGTGCCCGGCCACCACCTGGCCGCAAAAACACTGGACAGAAGAAGGATGGGCTAGTCTGGCAGACAGGCTCGCGCAGGAACACAACGCTCAAACCATATTCATGGGTTCGCCTGCTGATGCAGGCATGATTGCTCGGATCATGACCTTAATGCACACACATCCGACAATCGCGGCAGGCAAGACAACGATCAAACAGGCGGCAGCGGTGCTTGAACAGAGTGACCTTGTAATCTCTGTGGACACCGGGCTGTTCCACATCGCCAACGCATTGAACAGGCCGTTGATAGGACTTTTTGGTCCGACCCTATGGAACTATCTGGGGAAGAAGGATACTTTGTCCATTGTGGCTAAGAATCTACCGTGCATGCCTTGTTTCAGGCGTCCGACCTGCAAGCGCTTCGATTGCATGTGCGACATTACACCAGATGATGTGTTGTCAGAATCCGGCGCATGGCTGGCAGCGGAATCGGCAGCAGAGTAACACGGGGTTAACCACCTTTGGATCAACCTAGGCGCATAGCCTGTTTCCATCTAAACCAGGTAGGCGATCTGCTGTTCTCACTTCCCGCGATACACAATCTGAAATCGCACTTTCCGGAAGCGGAGATCATCAGCATCGCCAGACCACACCTAAGGGATCTCATCCGCATGTCTGGCCTGGTAGACAGGGTGATCGAGCGACGGCGGAGACCCATCGGCACCGGTTTTGAATTGGCGGCGGCGCTCCGGCACGAGAAACCCGACATGGCCATAGTATTCTCCACCTCATTCGGCATGTCAGTCCTGGCGGGCCTAAGCGGTGCGAAAACCAGAGTCGGTTTTGACGGAAAAGTCTCAGGAATGTTCGCCACCCACCTCGTACCCAGATCCCGTCCGCCCTGCATCCAGAGCAACCTCAAACTGGTGGAAGTAGTGGGATGTCCGATAGTCAAATGCGATTATGCCGGCCTGATTCACCCCGGAGCTGCCGAACGCGAGATGGCAACCGAAATACTCAAGTCGGAAGGCATAGGGCAGGATGAGCCGTTTGCGGTTCTGTCGCCAGGCACATCCGACCGACGAGAAGTGAAACGCTGGACGGACGATGGATTCGCGACCGTGGCAGACAAGTTTGCCGAGGAAACAGGCGGTAAGTCACTGGTCGTAGGCATCTCCGTCGGGTGCGGGATATCCAGCCGAACGAAAAACGCAATTGACCTGAACGGACGCACTTCGCTGCCCATACTGGCCGCGCTGCTGGAACGGGCGACGGTGTTTGTGGGCGTAGATTCCGGTGTGCTGCACCTGGCCGCCGCGATGCAGACGCCCGTGGTTGGTCTGTACGGACCGACCGACTCCGATAAAACCGGCCCTCAGGGCGGAATCTTTAGGATAGTCCGCGTGGGTACGCAATGCAGCCCTTGCCTGCAGACCACATGCCCTACCGAACGCGAATGCATGGAGCAAATGTCCCCGGAATCGGTTTTCGCCGCAGTGCATGCCTTGATATCCTAGCCCAGTATCTTCGCCATCACACCCCAAAGCGCATAGGAATAATGGCGCCATGTGTTGAATTCTCCATTGTGCGCCGGGAGGGGTTGCATTTTTCCAAAATGAAGATCATATACGCTTATTCCGACTCGCTAATATCCAGATCCGCTCCGGCGTTGCAGGTTTTGCAGAACTGCGCCGCGTTGGCACGTCAGGCGGATGTCTGCCTGATAGCAAGCGGAAGCGGGGAGTATATGAACCAGCCCGGCATGCGCAGCATGTCACCATCTGAGTGTGTACTTCGGTACTACGGAA
This sequence comes from Armatimonadota bacterium, assembly GCA_025358205.1. Classification (GTDB taxonomy): domain Bacteria; phylum Armatimonadota; class UBA5829; order DTJY01; family DTJY01; genus JANYKG01. Next base: position 2,049 of record JANYKG010000003.1, on the reverse strand, counting down.
TTGAAATCCCGAAGAACCTTCGACTCCTATTGACACCGCGCTTCCATTGGGGAATCGGCAATGTGAGAGTACACACGAACCGTCTGCATCACTGGGCTTGCCTGCTCCGAATCATCTCAACCAAAGCCCGCGAAGGTCAAGCTGATGTGATACTGGTGCGCAACTTGAAGCTGGCCAGGTTCCTCTTGAAAGCTAAACGCGTACTGAACCTCCCTCCAATAGTGTATGAGGCGCATGAGGTATTTGCCATCACGTTCCGCGATAATCTGGAGCGAAGCGGAACCGTGCAGAATCGTAAGACCCGCAAGCTGACCGACCTGGAACGATATGTCTGCACGAATGTGGACGGAATCATCTGCCTCACCAATCGCCTGGCCGACATGCTGAGGGAGACTTACCATATCAAGGCGGATGTGTTGATAGCCCCTAGCGCCATAGACTCCACGCAGTTAGAGCCAAACAATGAGCGAAAATCTGTACAAATAGCGGATAAGCGATTCGTGATACTCTATCTGGGCAGCCTGCATCACTGGAAGGGCGTAGACGTGATGATTGCGGCGATGAAACACCTCTCCAATGCCGTGTTCAGAATTGTTGGCGGCACAGACGAAGCAGTGGCGCGCCACAGATTGATCGCTGAACAGATGGGTGTCTCAGACACGGTCATATTCGATGGATACATAGAGCCGGCAAGGCGATTTGACTACCTGCAAGATGCCGATGCCTTTGTGTTGCCGTTGCGTCATTCGCAGATATCAGATTACTTCACCTCTCCCCTGAAAATATTCGAGTACATGGCCTCCGGGCGCCCTATAATCGCCTCCGATCTGCCGTCCATACGCGAAATACTGACGGATGGACACAATGCCCTGCTGACTGCGGCCGAAGATCCCGAGGCGCTGGCTGATGGAATCAGACGGCTCCAGGAGAATCCGGTTCTGGCGCAGAAATTGGCGGAACAAGCAGCGTTGGATGTGCGAGAACGAACCTGGGATAAGCGCGCCGAAAATATGATAGCCTTCATGAACAGACTGTGAGTCGTGATACACCGTGCTGCGGAAGAGGTGACCAATTGAACAGTCAGTGGCGAATCCTGCATATGGAAGCGGCTACCGGATGGGGCGGGCAGCAGATGCGTATTCTTTCAGAGGCCCGCGGGATGATAAACCGCGGCCACTCCGTGACTCTTGCCTGCCAGCCGAACACCAAAATAGCAGAGCGGGCGCATGAGTGGGGTGTAAACACATTCACCACCGGTATGGCAGGCGCGTTTGATATCGCAGGCATAAAAGCATTGAGAGTGTTCATGCAGGAGTTTAGCCCGCATATCGTGAATGCGCACAGCTCACGAGATGCTTGGACCGGTCTGATCGCAGCCAAACTTGCCGGATCCATCATGACTGTAAGGACAAGACACAACCATTCAAATATCAAGAAATCTTTCGAGAGCAGACTCCTCTACTGCAGGCTCTCTGACATGATCACTACTTCGGGTGAGGCGATACGAGAGTATGTCATAGAGCGCACCGGTCTGCCGCCGGAAAGGGTGGTCTCCATTCCAACCGGAATAGACCTTCGCGAGTTCGACCCAAAAGCCGCCGACCAGTCGGCATTTCGACGAGAGATTGGTGTGGATGAAAACGTTCCGCTCGTCGGCGCTGCTGCGGCCTTCATCGCGCGCAAAGGTCTGTCCTATTTTGTGGAGGCAACGGCAAAGATTGCCGCTCAGCGTCCGGATGTACGGTTTGTGATAGTGGGAGACAAACCCACACCGGACGGAGTGCCGCCGAAGTTCATGGAGCAGATTGAGGAACTGGGCATGAAAGACAAAATAAAACTTGCCGGGTTCCGAAACGACATGCCAAACACGCTGGCCGCGATGACGGAACCAAGTAGCAAAGACTTCATCGGAGTTCTCCTTTTGACAGAGCATGTCCATGCAAGACATTTGCATGGAGAGTTAGTTGAGCCGTGAAGATGTCGGACGCACCGGCTCTTCGCGCTCACAGCCTATTCGAGCGAGCTGCCGATCTTCTCCATCATCTCGGG
>JANYKG010000145.1 GCA_025358205.1 Armatimonadota bacterium | reverse complement strand
GAAGCTTGATTGCGCGGTCATCAATCATATCCACGCTTCTCTGAAGAGCAAAGGAATACAGCCTTTCGATACGGTGCGCGGTGTTTTTATCGAAGGCGGACGAATTTACGAGAACTCCGGGTTTTTCAAAAAGACCCACATCCAGATATGCGTCCGCAATCTCGCCGGCATCAAGGGAGTTTTCCGTTTACCCAAAGAACAGTTAAACGCTATCGGCCTCGCGCAGTGAATTGATTTTTTGGAAATTTTCTAAGCGGCTGGCGCTCCGAAGCGGCCGCGCCGAAGGGCCACCGCCGAAACCCGATTCTGCGATGCGGGAAACGGGTCTCAGACATGAGGTGATTTTTTTATGCCAAGAATCTCACGCCTTGAACGGTCACAGGTGGGTGACGACATCGGCGCCCTCTACGACAGCCGCCCAAGACGTATCATGAACTACTCGTACTGTGCGAGAAGATCAAGGCTGCCGGTATCGCGCCCATCACCTACCAGGGCCGTTACCCGGCGTACATGCTGCGCGGATTCCTGTTCCCATGGGTTATCAGCGCGGACGGACTGCAGGCATACAACGACGCGCAGAACCTGAAGACTGGCGCTTGGAGCAGTCCAGCCTTCCTGCAGGCAGCCAAGATGGTCGCCGAGCTGCGAGACAAGGGCTGCTTCGAGAAGGGCGCTATGGGAATGAGCCACACCGAGTCGCAGATGGAGTTCGTGTTGGGCAAAGCGGCGATGATTCCCTGCGGCACATGGCTCGGGTCTGAGATGAAAGGCCAGCTTCCGAAGGGTTTCCACATGGCATTCATCAACGCGCCGGTCATCAAGGGTGGTAAAGGTAACCCCACCATCACGTCCGCGGGCGTTGAGACCTGGATCATCCCCAAGGAAGGCAAAAACCACGACACAGCCGCCGACTTCTTCAAGTTCATGACGTCCCTCGACATGGCAAAGAAGTTCGTTGCGCAGAAGAATACTCTCATGGCGATCAAGGGCAGCGACTCGGGCGAATTGCCGCTCGATCTCGTCGGGGCCGCCAAGTGCGCAAGGGAAGCATCCGCGCTGTGGGACATGGACTACGCGAATTGGTATCAGACTCTCCGCAAAGACCAGGAGAGCGCCATGGCCGCACTGCTCAACAAGGAAGTCACGCCTGCGGAGTGCATAGCCCAAATGGAGACCGCTGCCCAGCGAACCGCCAAGGACAGCACGATTCCTAAGCACCAGGTGAAGTAGAAGAGCAGCAGTGAAGCGATCAACAAACACAAAACTGACAGTAGTAGGCTTTCTCGCACCGGCGGGGTTGCTGTACGGCATCTTCTTCGTGCTGCCCATGGCGCAGGCGTTCTACTACAGCCTGTTCCGGTGGCGCGGGTTATCGCAGAACAAGGAGTTTATAGGACTTCAGAACTTCCGCGACCTGGCGAATGACGGCATCTTCTGGATGGCCATGAAGCACAACCTGACGTTCATGGTCGCCTCTATGCTTGTCATCATCCCGCTGGCGCTGTTCTTTGCCTACGTGCTCAGCCGAAAGGTTCCGGGCGCAAGCGGATATCGCGCGGTGTTTCTCTTTCCGAATGTCATATCCATTGTCGCCGTCGCAGTGCTCTGGTCGTTCGCCTATAACATGCGGTTCGGCCTCATCAACGCGTTTCTCAAGCTGGTCGGGCTGGAGCGCTACACCGCCGGGTGGCTGGGCGATCCGCATACCGCGCTGCCTGCCGTGATCGCCACCAGCATCTGGTACTGCCTCGGTTTTTATATTGTGCTGTTCCTGGCAGGCATTCAGAGCATCCCAACGTCCTTCTACGAGGCCGCTTCCCTCGACGGCGCCACCCAATGGCAGTCCTTTCGCCATGTCACCATTCCGCTGGTCTGGGAGATACTCAGGCTAGGCGTGGTATATATCATAATCCAGACCATGAACGTCTTCGGCCTGGTGTGGGTCATGACGGAGGGCGGACCGAGCAATCACACGGAGACCATGCTGACGTACCTGTACCGCAAGGCGTTTGCCGAAAGCCAGTATGGGTACGGCACGGCGCTGGGAGTTGTTGTCTTTCTGCTTGTGTTGACCATCACGATGCTGATTACCCGCATCATGAAGCGAGAGGTTGTGGAGTACTGATGCCACCTTCTACTCTTACTCCTACGCTTACTCGAATGCCGCAGTGTGGCGCCCAGCCGGGCGTGATGAGTGATAAGTGATGAGTGAACAGAAAATCATGGGCAATCCAAAGACGAAAACAAAACCATTTTCCTGGTCGAGCGTACCCGTACACGCCATTCTTGTCGTTTACGCCGTCATCGTCATCTATCCGATGGTTTGGCTGCTCTCGAACTGCCTGAAGAACTCTACTGAGGTATTCACCAACCCCTGGATGCCGACCCTCACGCCGCACTGGGACAACTTCCCGCGCGCCTGGAACCAGATAAGCATCGGTACATGTTTTGTGAATAGCGTATTTGTCACCGCTGTCACCATGTTCTTCATTTTGCTCATAGGCTCCATGGCCGCATACGCGCTCGCGAGGTTTGTGTTCAAGGGGCGGGAGGTTCTGCAGACCACTTTCATCGGCGGGATGATGTTCCCGGTCTTCCTCGGCATTGTTCCGCTCTTTCTGATGCTGGCCAAGCTCAACCTGCTGGACAACTACGTCGGCCTCATCACTGTATACGTCGCCTACTCGCTGCCATTCACCATCTTCGTCCTTACGGGGTTCTTCCGAACCTTGCCGCACGAACTGGCTGAGGCCGGGATGATAGACGGATGCTCGCAGTTCACGGTCTTCTGGCGGATCATGATGCCCATCGCCAAGCCGGGGCTGATCGCCGCCGGAATCTTCAACTTCTTCGGCATCTGGAACGAGTATCCGCTGGCTCTGGTGATAATCAACCGCAAGGAATTGTACACCCTGCCTCTTGGGATCGCGAGTCTGGTGATGCAGCAGCAGTACGAGACCGACTGGGGCGCGCTCTTCGCCAGCCTAGTGATCGTCATGATCCCGTCGCTGATAGTCTACCTCTTCTTCCAGCGCCAGATCACCGAGGGGCTGACGGCGGGAGCGCTCAAAGGCTAGGCGGCAGGGGATCGGTTCCGGGTTTCGGGGTTTCGGGTGTCAGGGAAGCAGTTCCCCTCTCCCATTATTGGGAGAGGGATCAAGGGTGAGGTTTCCGGAATCACAACTCCATCTTTCCCTGCTCGGTGTCGCGGATGATCTTCTTGCCGCCGGAGCGGAGGGACCAGCCGCGAGGATAATCGAACTCCTTGCCGTCGAGTAATTCCCGGATGGTGCGAATCTGGAACTTGGGTATCTTCCTTCCGCTAGGCCCTTCGAAGAATCCGCTCTCTTCCGCCTCCTGGTACATCCCCTTCGTGGGCGTCGCAAGGCAGATGAAGAAGCCCATCGCCGCCTTCTCGCGCTCTATCACATGCGAGAAATCACGCAATGCACTGGGTGTGAGGTGGCCGCCCTTCACCTGGCAGACAGCGTACTTGTGCTCACGATTCTCGTCCCCAAAATAGACGCGCCCGTCCACGCCCTTGTCCCCGCTCTTCTCCGGCTGAGGAACCCCTGAAACAAGGCTTATCGACCACAATTCAAACTGCTTCGGACTCTGGTCAAACAACTGGTGCGCGGAACCAACGTCCTTGGGGTCGCCCTTCACGTCGAAATCCTCTCCACGCTTCAGTTCGAAGTCCTTTGCCAACCGTGCGATCATGAGATCGAGGGCAAGGAAAGTAATGTCAATGCCAACCCACTTCCGTCCGAGTTTTTCCGCGGCTACAACCGCTGTGCCGCATCCACAGAACGGATCGAAAACCACATCGCCGGGGTTGGACGACGCACTGATGATTCTTTCTAATAGTGCCAGAGGCTTTTGCGTTGGATATCCCATCCGTTCGGCAGCTTGAGCCCCGATTGGTGGAATATCGGTTATCAACGCCGATATTGGGGTACCCTTCTGCTCAAGAAGGTATCTCTTCAGATATGGACGGCCCGTCTTGCTCCAGGTCATGCTTCCTTCGGCGTCCAGCTTCTCCAGTTTCTCACGAACTACCCGCCAGCCGTAAGGCGGAGTATAACCCTTGTACTCATACGTTAGATTAGGTCTCAAACCCATGCTTGCTGAACGGATGATGTGGTCCAACCGATACACCCCCCGCTCATCCTCATGGTTGTAAAACTGGTTAACATACGAGGCATCGTGTCCGAGAAACTGCGGGTTCCATACGCGCTCCGCACTTTTCGAGTAGTAGAAGACCGTGTCGGCTACTGCCATCCATTTCTTGCTGTCATTGTGACTACTCGTCCGCTTCCACGTGATCTCGTTCACAAAGTTCGCGGGCCCAAATACTACGTCCAGCAGTATCTTCAGATAGTGACTTGCCACGGGGTCACAATGCAGATAGAGACTACCGTTCGGCTTCAACACTCGATGCAAGTCCAGCAGGCGGGGTGCCATCATCAGCAGGTACGCCATCATTTCGCTGGAACCGAGTATCCCATGCAGTGCGTTCATGAGATCAAAAAGCTTGGCGTTCATGGGGTCGTCAAAAAACTCTTCCAGACTACGCTTATGGAAGTTCCAGGTATCGGTAAATGCTGTCACCTGCGCCTGGTTTTCATCCATCCGTCCTTGCTTGAAGAGGACATTGTAGTCACGCGAGGAATTGAATGGCGGATCGAGGTAGATGAGATCAACAGACTCGTCCGCGATGTGCTCGCGCATGATGGCCAGGTTATCACCGTAGAAAAGAGTGTTCTTCATGTCAATAGCTTTCCGCGCATGATGGCGGGATTCCTTCATGTTCCTTGGAGTGCGTTGGAGCTTCTCTGCATGTCGAGGAACGACATGCTCCCCGGAGCGGCTCGGCAAGGTGCCCGAGCCGCGGAGCATCCCGCCTTCCCCCTGCAGGTGCTTGCTCGTGCAGGATCCCATGAATCAAGCTTCATGAGCCAAGGCGGCGGCAGAGCCGCACGCACTCCATGTTTCACTCCCCGGCGCCGCGGATGGTGAAGACCGAGATCTCCGGACGGCAGAGGAACCGTATCTGCGGTGAAGAACCACCCTCCATGCCGATGCCTCTGTTCACATACAAAAGCGTACCGGTCGGCAGCTTGGTCAGACCGGCAGCCTGGCTGCGGGGCATGCTCGTGCTGGTAATCACCGGGCCGATGCCTGGTATCCTCACCTGTCCGCCGTGAGTGTGCCCAGCCAGCGCCAGGTCAACGCCCCGCCCGACATAGAGAGCGTTTTCCGGCATGTGGCTCAACACAATCGTATATGCATCCGGGGACATTCGGCCGTTGAACAGTGTTCTACCATACTCGTGTGAATACCACGCCACGCCACCCAAGACAACCTTACCGGATTTGGTACGCAATGCCCTGGTCTCGTTCTCGATGATCTGCACGTCGCTCCCGAGGAAAACCCCATTGGGACCATAGCTGGGATTCCAGTTGCCGTGGACCGCATAGACCCCATACCTGGCGTGCAGTTCCTTCATGAACCTGCGAACATCCAGGCAGCTACTTGCATAGTTTGTGTAGTCCCCCGTGAGCAGAATCAGGTCCGGTTTCAAGCGTCTCACCAGCTTCAGCGCATTGCTTTCTCGATAGCCGAATTTCTTGATATGAAGATCCGAAAGCTGCACAACTCGCAGAGGCGGCGCATCTTTCTTCCACTTCGGAGTTGTCAGGTTTGTGTGGGTCACTTCTATCCAGTTCGGCTCGATTTTCGTTGAGGTGAATCCCGCGATTAGCAGCGCCATGGCAACGAAGACGAGGATGGTAGAGAACACGAAAGGCACAAATCCGGCGTGACTCGCCCGTGCCCGCCCCCGTTTCCTGCCATAGATCATCGCAACGTAGGTGATCATGAAGACCAGCGGAAACGTGTGGCAAAGCGCTCCGAAGGTAACGCCTACCAGATGCCATAGCGTGACATGATCGAAGCCGACCAGTTGACGGAATCCAAATGCCAAGGTCACCGATACCGACAGGAGAAGCGCGGCGAGGAGGCTTCCGTATATGCGCGATGCCGTGGAGGCGGCGCACAGCCTTCCAGAAATAAGTATGGCGAATGTCAGGGCAAGCAGAATAATTAACAACAGCATGAGGCGCTCCGAACCGATAATAGAGTCAACGGATATATTGGCTATGGGCGTTTCCAAATCCTTTGATTCGGAAACAAACACCATCAACTGTGAACAAAACCCGCGCGTGGAGTGTCTTATAGAGTGAGAACCCACGTCGATTCGAATTCATTATTCATAATTATTCAAGAGGTAAGATCACGATGTCAACGACAAACGCACTTCAAGTCGGCCTTGAGTGTCTCAGAAGCAGAGATGTGGATGGAGCGATACGACACCTGGAACAGGCTACAAACGATGCGCCCGACGACTACCGAGGGTACAACCTGCTAGGGGCGGCATATGCGCAGAAGAATCTGCACGACCGCGCGGTGAGCGCGCTCCTCACTGCGGTGTACCTGAAACCGGATGTGGCAAGCTCCCACTTCAACCTTGGGCTTGCGTACCAGGCTGATGGAGTTCACGAAAAAGCCATTGAGGAACTGGAACGCGCGCTTCAACTCGACCCCAACTACACCAAGGCATCCGACGCCCTGACGCGCATCCGGTCGAGCAATCAGGAAGCCGAGGACCTGAGCCTGCAGTCCTGTGGCCGACATGTGGACGAGCCTGCAGTGGCGTTGTGCTCATTCTGCCGACTGCCCATATGCGAGGGCTGCAAGACGTTGGTACACAACGCCGTGTATTGCCCAAACTGCGCGCGGCAGGTCTCGGCAGAGCCGTAGAAGCCTGTTACTTCGCCGGTTTCTTGACATCAGCCGACACAGATCCGCACGTGACAACGACGTGTGCTCCCGGTTCACCTTGCCATGTGATACCGGTTGTGGCCGCGCCGTGTTCGTCTGTCACTGTCGGCAAGTTGTCGGGCACCCCGCCTGCAACCTGCACGGATATCTGCGCATTGCCAATGGTGTTGTCGTTGATATCGGTGACGGCGATTGCAAGCGTTCCTCGGTTTGGCGCACCGGACTCGTCCTTCTTAATGGTAGCGGCAATGTGCGCTGGCACACCGGCGATTGTCTCCATCGGGAGGGTCACAATCCGCGAGCCGAGCTTCGCGACCACCTCGCCTTTTCGCGCCTTCACGCCGTAGAATGTGCCGGACTGATCTACGAACCCCGCGCCGCCACGAGTTGACCATATCACTTTGCCCGATGTTTCTTCAATCAACGGCCGTTCACCTGAAGCGTCCATCAGCGCTATCTTCACGGACGTGCCGGACAATACCTTGGCAATCGGCGCGATGCTGAACTCCACACTATCCGTGACTGGCTGCTCGTCGGCAAAGACCGCCATACCGTTCGCCACCTGCCGCTCAATGCCGCCGGATGGGCTGTTCAGTATCCCGTAGTAGGTAGCCATGGTTGTGGACCCGCCTCCGTCAAGGTTCGCTGCCTGCACGCACCCCTGGGCTATCATAAGCTTAGCGAGTTGAGGAAGCGGCGCGCCACCGCTGATGCTCTGTCGGCCGTCTACCGTGACGAGAACCAGCTTGCCGTCTTTCGTGATACCAACCGCAGTGCGCGGATGGGCTGTGGTGGAGAAGCTTGCGCCAAACCCCGCAGCCTTGATGTCAACGAATTCCTTGCCGTCCTTCACGAGCCAGCATCCGCCGCCCACGACGTCCTTCATCTTCTCCAATGAGCCTGACCTCTGACCGGTTACCTTGAGGTTCAAGGTTATCGGCGTGCCGACTTTGAGGTTGCCGTCAACGAACTCCGCGCCGGTTCCGTGCCCGGAGAAGACTACCACCCCCGGCGTAAGCGGCGTGTCACCTGCGTTGCTTCTCAACTCTGTGACGGTACCGGTATTTGCGCCCATTCTCAGCGGAGGGTTGTCCAGCTTGACCACCGCCTCGGAACCCTGGTCGGAAGTGCGCGTGGTGTCGTGATACCTGTCCGTGAATAGCACAAGCTCATTCTTGGCTCGCGGGCGATTGACGCCGCGCACCGGGAACGGCTTGCCGGTCTTCAGCTTCACACTGAAGTCGAAGGTTGCGTTGTCTATGGTCGGCTTACCGTCGGCGTTGATGGCCAGTATCACTCTCTGTGACGGCTCGCTCACCAGTTCACCGCCTATCACCATGAGGTTCAGCGGATCGCCGGGTACGTCAGTGCCTATCGGGAAGAAATCGGAGTTGACCGCTGCGATAGCCTTCAGACGGCCCGCCATGGAACTGACGGATTCGCAGCCTTTCGACGGGCTGTCCTGATACACCATATCCTTCGCCAGCACAGCCTGTAGACGTACACCGGGTGCCGCCGGGTTTACCGTAACGACGTTGATGACCTCAGGCGTGCCGGAGTTCGAGACCGTCTGCTTCAGCGTTACACCTGTGGCGAGTTCCTTCACCCAGGTCTGGCCCAAAGCCGGTGCGAACGATGAAACGAGAATGAGCGCGGATAGAACAAGCGTGAACAGAAGATGATTTCGTCTTTGAAGCATCGTGGTTTTCTCCATTGGTTATTCCTGAATAATCTCTACGTTAGCGCGCGGGACCGAGGCCTTCTTGCCGTCCTCAAGGTCCGCTTCGAGTATGCGGACCTTCGCGCCGGACTCTATGACCACCGGCTCGGCAGGCAGCGATGAGACCGTACCCAGCATCCCGAAGTACGGCTCGCGGATAATGCGAATCCGAGCGCCGATCTCAAGCGACTGGTCATCAGTGCCGATAACCACCTTCGCGTCATCAGTCGTCGGCACGATGATCTCTGGACGGATGACACCCGCGCGAATCTGTGTCGCACCATTGATGGAAGCGATCTTCCCTTCAAGCGACTTCAAGAGGCTAAACGTCCGATGGGCCATCCGCATGATGCCGAAGCCCTCGGTCACGATGAGGGTCGTCGGAATCTTCTCCTGGCCCGTGATCGCCACACCGATGTCATGGCCCAGGTACTCGATCAGGTCCTTGTCAATTATCCCGCCGACCACGACGCCCGCGACGTTGAACCCTGCAGCCTTGCGAAGAGCCGCGCCGGTGATGTTGGAGCCGCCGATGACCACCTTACCGGTCAGGGCCTCGGTGATCTTGTCCTCATCCACCACTTCGTCCGGGCCGGAGACGATCACCTTGACCTCGCCCAGCCTCTCGCCGCCGACGCCGAAGATGCCCTGAATCAGCGCGCCGATGGTCTCGACCACCACGCCTTCTTCGGGGATGACTTCGAAGACCTTCCCGTGGGTGTACGCGGTCACCTCGACCGGCGTGGGCTTGAAGCGAATGCCGACGTGCCCGGAGACCGGCGAGAACAACTCTACCGTACCCGCAATCGGTGACTTGCACTCATTTTTCATCAGACCGAAGAACGACCGGCTTTCTGCGACCATCGTGCCGCGCTCCACTTTGTCGCCGATCTTGATCTTCAGATAACGCTCGACCTCGTTCGGCTCGATGCTCAGCTTCTCGGCGACGCGAATGGTCTGCATGATGCCCGGCAGATCGGTGCGCGCAACGACGGTATCGGGATGAACGGTGTCGCCAACCTTCACCAGCACCTGCCCCTTCAACGGCAGCCGCCGCGTCTTTCTTATTGTAGTTCGGGGCGTAACCTTAAGCCCCGGTGTGTATGCTGTTCCCATGATATCTCCTCAAACATGAAACCGCCGATGAACGCAGATGGACGCGGATTCAGAACTTGTTTGCTATCCGCCGTATCTGCACCTTCGGATTCCCCAAGTTGATTAACAGGCAAACTCGATGGGACGTTGCCGTTAGATAGTTCATACACTGCGCAGAATGGATGCCGTGTTGTTGCTTAACGGCAAGTCCGGTCTTTCGCACTTCATGAACAAGCGCGTTCTCATATACCTTTTCGAGAAACCCCGCGCCCTACTCATTCGATACAACATACGCGCAGCCAATGACCTTCTCAGTGATGCTATCCAGTTCTGATCTCTGTCTGTCCGAGTTCATTGGCACCTTATCTTTTCGTGTGGACGAACCCAGATCTCGTGATCCTGGACAAAAATCCATCTGGACATCTCTTTTCCATATCTGTGTTCATCGGCGGTTAATACGACTACTTCGGTACATTCAGTCCAAAGGCTTCGAGCCATTCCGCTAACTTGCGCAAGCGGGTGTCATCATCCGCCGGAAGCACAAGCGGGCGGCCTCTGCAGTCTATCACCACGCCGACCACGCCGCCTTCCGCCTCGAAGGTGTGCGGCTTCCCCTTGCCCGCGCCAATGTCGAATCCCTTAGCTGGAGTGACGGTAACCGTCGCCTTCTCGCCCTCAGCAAGCGGAAGCACCTTCATCGCGCCAAACGGCACGTTCAGTGTTGAAGGTTGAACGTTGGACGCCTGCCCTGAGCCTTGTCGAAGGGTTGAATATTCGAACGAAACACTGCAGCACGGCTGTCCATCCTTCGCTGTCCCGACCGGCGCAATCGCTGTTCCCATCTTGATCAGGCAGTCACGTTTGAACACCTGAAGAGCCGCCTCCGGGAGCACCTCGGAGAGAATCCCCAACTGCGGCATCATAAAGATCGAGTCAACCGCCAGCATCGTCACGCCCTCGGGCTGATATGCGTCCAGCATCATCAGCGCGGACTGCTCCCGTCTTGGCGCATGGCTCAGCACGCCGCCGCTGCCGACGATCATATTCAGGTCCATCATGTTGACCAGCGTGTTGCCAGTCGCACCCTGGCTGAGCGCGTCGCCGATTGTGCGAGTCTGCTGAACGCCCTTCAACTCACGGGCGAGCGACTTATGGTGTATGAACGCCAACCGCAGGGCCTCGCGTGCCACCGCGTGCTCAACGTACAGATCCTTCAGGGTCTGCGGAATGGTCGTGGGCCGAATCATCTTGTTCCTAAGCTGGTTCCGCAGCGACCACTCATCGGCCTCGAAGGGAATCCAGCGCCGAATGTTCTGAATCCCCGCCTCCGCCAACACGTTGCAGATGGAGTAGCTCATGCCGAGGTTCGCGCTGACGGTCCGGGTAAATACGTCGCAGAACACCGAGAACACGTCGGTCGTCGCGCCGCCGATGTCCACGGCCAGCACGTTGATCTTCTCAAGCTCGGCGATGGTCTGAATGATCTTGCCAACAGCGTTGGGGGTAGACATAATGCCGGTGCTGGTCCACGTCATCAGCTTGCCGTAGCCGGGGGCCTGCTGCATAACGTGCTGGAGGAACAGCTCGTGGATCGCTTCTCTGGCGGGGTAAAGGTTCTCGCGGTCCAGCGTTGGGCGCAGGTTGTCCACAACCTTCATGTCCACCCTGTCGCCAATGACCTGCTTGACTGCCTCCACCGCCTCCTTGTTGCCTGCGTAGATGATGGGCAGCTTCACGCCGACACCGAGCCTGGGACGCGGATCAGCGGAAACCAGCATCTCGCCGATCTCCACGAGGTGGGTCACGGTGCCCCCGTCCGTGCCGCCGGAGACGAGGATCATGTCGGGGCGAAGCTCACGTATGCGCTGTACCTTCTCGTACTCCTTGCGCCCATCGTCCACGGCGATCACGTCAATGATGATGGCACCCGCGCCAAGTGCAGCCCGCTCCGCACTCTCCGCGCTCATGGACTTCACCACGCCAGCGACCGTCATCTGCAGCCCGCCGCCCGCGCTGGACGTGGAGACGTAAAGGTCAACGCCCACGCCGTCCTTGGTGGGAACTTGTACGCGCACACCACTCTCTGCGTTTTCCCCTCCCGGTTCAGCGTTGGATGCCTGCCCTGAGCCTTGTCGAAGGGTTGGATGCTCGACGCTGGATGTTAGAATCTGTCTCCCAACGAGTTCCTCCACCTCACGAGTGGCGTTGGTTACTCCAACGGTAACATCGTCAAACGGGGCTTCGACTGTTGTGGGAGCCTCACCGCGAACGACCAGACGATATTCGTCCCCCTGCTTTTCGATCAGGATGGCCTTCGTGGTGGTACTGCCGCAGTCCGTAGCAAGAATGGTTTTTACTTCAGCCATGGAGTATTCGATCCTCGATTCTCGATGCCGGATTCAGCAAGTATGATGGAGTATTCTATCACAGGCGGAAACCCGGTGCAAACAACCTCTGCGCGTGGGTGATACCGGTCTATTACCTATTTCCCAGTTCAGCGTTCGAAGTTCGATGTTGGATGTTCGATGTTCGCCTGGACCGTCCTGTCAATTCTGTTTCTTGAATCCCGGCGTAGTCACCCAAGTATGCCAGTCCGGGCCAACATCCCCTCTGCGGCGGTAGCGTTCCATCAGCATATCGCAGTGGCATACCTGGGACACTGACTTGAACTGCTCCGCGACCGCCTGGATGATATCGGGGAACCGGCTGACCGCATCATCCACCGCCTTAACCTCGTCCTGATCCAGCAGCCCCTCAAACAGCACGCCGGGGTTGAACTCGCGGCGCCGCAGCCCCTCCGCATAGTTGGTGACATAGCAGAGCGAGGCGTAGTGCATCTCCAGTTCCCTGGCTAGGAAGACCTCCGGGCACAGCGTCATGCCCACCAGGTCGGCGCCGTAGAGGTCAAACTTGTTGATCTCCGCAGGGGTCTCCAGCCGCGGCCCCTCGGTACATACGTAAACCCCGTGGTCCCTGCACTCAAGGCCGAGACCGACCACAGCCTTCTCCAGCACACCGGTGAGCGTAGGGCAAAAGACCGGGTTCTGCCGGATGAACCCCCACCCCGCCCCCTCGAAGAAGCTGCCCTTGCGCGCCTTCGTTTCATCAATAATGTCGCTGGGGATCACGAACTGCCCGATACTCAGCGTGCGGTCAATAGCGCCCGGCCCCGACCATGAAACGATGTGAGTGGCCCCAAGCTCCTTCAGCGCATAGATGTTCGCGCGGTAGTTCACCCACGGTGCGGCGATGGAATAGCCGTCAACACCGTGGCGCGAGAGGAAAAGGACTTCGCTCTGGCCCATCGTCAGCCGCAGAACTGGCTGCGAGTCACCGAAAGGCGTGCTGACGACACCCAGAGCCTCGCCGATAAGACACCCTGACTTCATGAGAGTGTATGCCTGACTTCCGCCTATCACCGCTAGTTGATTTTTCATCATTTGCCCCGCTGGTAGTAAGTCATCAGTGATCAGTAATCAGTAAACAGTGACCAGTGGGGACTCCAGACTGATGACTGATAACTGGTGACAGATTACTCAATAATCCGATAGTAAGTGTCCCTGCGCTTAGGCACAAAACCCGCGTCGCTAATGGCCGCGCGCATCTCCTGCTCGGTCATGCGGAACTTCACGCCCGCTGCCGCCACCACATTCTCCTCGATCATCGTGCTGCCCAGGTCGTTCGCCCCAAAGTGAAGCGCAACCTGCCCGATCTTGTCGCCCTGCGTGACCCATGACGCCTGGATGTTCGGCACGTTGTCCAGAAACAGCCGCGCGATGGCGAGCGTGTGCAGGTAGTCAAACCCGCCGACCGGCTTCCCGCCAAGCTCCGTGTTGGAAGGCTGGAACGTCCATGGGATGAAGGCGGTGAACCCATCGGTCTTGTCCTGGAGCGCACGGATTGCGGCCATGTGCGCGACCCTGTCGGCAAACCCTTCGGAGTGCCCGAACATCATCGTGGCGGTGGTTTTCATGCCGAGGTTGTGCGCGGATTCCATGACGCCCAGCCACTCGGACGTAGTGCATTTGTTGGGGCTGATCAGGGTGCGCACGGCATCGGTCAGAATCTCCGCGCCGCCTCCTGGGATTGAGTCAAGCCCGGCATACTTGAGCACGCGAATCGTATCGTCAACGCTAATGCCCGAGACACCCGCTATGTGGATGATCTCAGGCGGCGAGAAAGAATGAAGGTGAATGTTGAACCGCGCCTTGATTCCCGCGACGAGCGAGACGTAGTATTCTATGGTGTGGTCGGGATGCAGCCCGCCCTGCATGAGAATCTGAGTCGCCCCAAGGTCAACGGCTTCCTGAATCTTCGCGTGGATATCCTCGTCGGTCAGTAGGTAGGCACCCGGCGCACCCGGCTCGCGGAAGAACGCGCAGAACTTGCACCGTGAGACGCAAACGTTCGTGTAGTTAATGTTGCGATCCACGACGTAGGTGCGGTAGTCCTGTGGGTGTTTCGCCCGGCAAACCGCATCCGCCGCCAGCCCGATGTCCAGGAGGTTAGTGGCTTCGAACAGCGCGAGAGCGTTCTCTGGTGAGATGCGCTGGCCGGAGACCGCAAGTTCAAGAATAGAGTTCACGCTCATATGGTGGTAGCCCCGTATAGCCGCAGAGGGTGGCGTTCAGAAACGAACCCACGGCTGACGGCCTTGTCCTGGAAGAGCGCCAGTCCCCGCATATGCTCGTCCGTGAGGCTGTAGTCCATGATCTCGCTGATGTAGTAGTGGCATACCTCGTAGGGCAGATCGAGCCGCTCGGACTCCGACTCGCTGATCTCCTCGATACGCGCCATCCCGTAAACCTTCGACCGCTGAAGCGCGCTGATGAGTTCGGGAGTCGCGAGGTCGGGGTTGACAGCCCAGACGGCGTACACAAACGGCAGGCCGGTGAGCATACTCCACTCCTCGCCAAGGTCCAGCTCCGACCACACGCCGTCCGGCACCCGCATGGCAGGGTCGCCGATGAGGACAGCCGCATCGCACACGTCCATCATCTCCTCGGCGTTCGGCGGCATGTCCACAAAGCGCGGTGCAAGACCGTATGCCTCATCCAGAATGACCCTGGCGAGCAGGACGGAGGTCAGCGAACTAGTGTCCAGGGCAACACTCCGAATCTTTTCGACCGAGCCGTTGTACAGCAGCTTCACGCTCTGCACGGGGCCGTTGGAGGACACGCTCATCCCCGGCGCAATCCGCAGGTCGGGATTGGCAAAGCACGCGGCGGAGGAGACCATCCCGGCGGCAAGCTCGCCATCCTTCAGCATCACCGCGAGTTTCGACGGAACCTCGTAGACAAGCTCCATGTCAGACTCCGAGGTGAGGCCCCAGACCAGCGGCTTGGCGTTCATATAAGGTACCGAGCCGACCTTCATCTTCGCACCTCGTTGTACAAAGTGTCGCGCTCCACCGGAACAGCCCCGGTCTCGCGAATAAGTGCTGTTATGTCGCTCACGGTCATGCCCTGAGGGGTATCCGCACCGGCCATGTGCGTGATCTTCTCCTCGACCACCGTGCCGTCGAAGTCATCCGCGCCGAAGTGGAGGGAGACCTGCGCGAGCTTTATACCGAGCATAATCCAGAACGACTTGATGTGAGGGAAGTTGTCCAGCATGAGCCGCGAGACGGCGATGGTCTGCAGGTCCTGCATGCCGGAGGTGCGCCGCCTGCCTGACGCCTCGCCCAGTTCCGTGCCCTCAGGGTGGTAGGAGAGCGGGATAAACGCCATGAATCCGCTGGTTTCGTCCTGGAGTTCGCGCAGGCGGATCAAGTGCTCGATCTGCTCCTCAGGCGTCTCGATGTGGCCGTAGAGCATGGTGGCGTTACTCTTGATTCCGAGTCCGTGGGCGGTCCGCATGACCTCCAGCCACTGGTCGGACGGCAGTTTCTCAGGGCAGAGTTGCTCGCGTATGCGCTCGGCGAAGACCTCCGCGCCGCCCCCTGGAAGCGAACCCAGACCTGCGGACTTGAGCTGGCTTAATGTTTCCTCGGTAGTCTGTCTGGATAGTTGAGCAAAGTGCGCGATCTCCACCGCTGTAAACGCCTGTAGATGAACTTCCGGCATGAGCGCCTTCAGTTTCGAGAGAATCTGCAGATAGTAGTCGAACGGCAGATCGGGGTGCAGCCCGCCGACGAGATGCAGTTCGGTGAAGTCAGCATCCTTGCGCGCGTCAACCGCCTTTCTGATAACCTCATCCACGGACATAGTGTATGCGCCCGGCTCCTCTTCACGGCGGGAGAACGCGCAGAACTTGCACTTGTTGCGGCAGACGTTGGTGTAGTTGATGTGGCGGTTGACGATGTAGTAGGTCCGGTCGCCGTTCAGCCGCTGGCGCACCAGGTCCGCCGCCCAGCCGATGGAGAGCAAGCTGTTCGAGTTCAGCAGTCGCACGCCGTCGTCGAAGGAGAGCCGAGTTCCCTGCTCCACCTTCTTCACAATATCGCCGATGTCGGATTGGAC
The DNA here is from genome assembly GCA_025358205.1 of Armatimonadota bacterium. Lineage (GTDB taxonomy): Bacteria > Armatimonadota > UBA5829 > DTJY01 > DTJY01 > JANYKG01. The sequence goes on along the minus strand of JANYKG010000145.1, from coordinate 16,739 downwards.
TGCCAGATTTCTCACATCAGGCCTTCCTTACCAGCAGATCGGCCAGAGCGAAGAGAAAGAACCCGATGCTGACCAGTCCGTTTGTGTTGAAGAACGCCATGTTGACCTTACTGAAGTCGCCCGGCTTCACAAGATTCTGCTCGTAGGCCATGAGGCACGCCGCGAAGAGCACGCCCGCGTAGTAGAGCGCCCCGAGGTGAAGCGTGATCCCGTACCACGCGAGGAGAAGTGCGGTACACAGGTGAAATGCTCTTGAGACCAGCAACCCCCGCGCCGGGCCGAGCGCTTTCGGGATGGAGAACAGGCCCATCTCCGAGTCGAACTCCAGGTCCTGAAGTGCGTAGATGATGTCAAACCCTGCGGTCCAGAAGATCACGGCGGCGGAGAGAATCATCGGCGCGAAGTCCAGGCGACCGGTGACCGCGATCCACGCGCCGACCGGAGCGATGCCCAGCGCAAGGCCGAGAACCAAGTGCGACAGGCTGGTGAACCGCTTGGTATATGAGTAGCCGAGTATGACCAGCAGTGCGACCGGCGAGAGCATAAAAGCGAGAGGGTTCAGACTCCACGCGGCGAATAGGAACATCCCAACGGCGACCAGGGTGAACAACCATGCTTCGGCGATCTTGACGGCGCCGACGGGAATCGCGCGCTCGGCGGTTCGCGGATTGAGCTTGTCCAGATGCGCGTCCACGATGCGGTTGAATGCCATCGCCGCGCTTCTGGCTCCAACCATGGCGGCAATGATCCATCCGAACACGGGGAGCTTCGGCATACCTCCCGCAGCGAGCATCATGCTGGTGAGAGCAAACGGCATGGCGAAGATCGTATGCTCGAACTTGATCATCTCCAGGATGGTACACACCTTGGAGGCGACACGTGCTACCACCGCGCTCATTTCATCTCCCACTCAGGGACGATGCTCTGCACCAGGCCGAGATGCTGCATGACTCTGGCGACAACTGTGTCTACCAGGTCGGCGATGGTCTCCGGGCAGTTGTAGAACGACGGAGCGGCTGGGAAGATCGTCGCACCGGCCTCCGTCAGCACGGTCATGTTCCTAAGGTGTATGAGGCTAAGAGGGGTCTCGCGAACGACCATGAGCAACGGTCTGCGTTCCTTGAGGCACACGTCAGCCGCGCGCGTGATGAGGTCGTTCGACACGCCGGATGCGATGCGCCCGACCGTACCCATCGAGCACGGAATGACAACCATGCCCTCATGGCTGAACGATCCGCTGGCAGGCTGTGCGGCCATGTCCGAGGGGGAGAGCAACTGCACCTTGCCGCCGAAGTCGCCCGGCCACGCAGCCGCTACCTCCTCGCTGTAGCCCATCTCGGTGCGTATCACTATCCTGGCGTTGTCGGAGATGATGACGAATATGCGGTCGTAGCTATCCACAACCGCCCGCAGAAACCGCTCCGCGTACACGATTCCGCTCGCGCCGGTCACCGCCATCACCAATCTGCGTTCTTTCATGTCCTAAAGCCCCAGTTCCGACCACATGCTGTCAATCTTCTGCTTCACTTCGGGCGCCATCGTTATCTCATCCGGCCACTCGCGTGTGAAGCCTTCACCGGGAAGTTTCTTCGTGGCGTCTATCCCCATCTTGCTGCCGTACCCGGAAAGCCGGGACGCGTGATCTAGAATATCCACCGGCCCTTGCACAAACTCGATATCTCGCAGCGGGTCAATGTTGTTGCCCAGACGCCAGAGAACCTCGCTCATGTCCTGCACATTCACGTCGGCATCTACCACAACGATGATCTTGGTGAACATCATCTGGCCGAGACCCCACACCGCGTGCATGATCTTCCGCGCGTGGCCTGGGTAGCGCTTGTTGATGGACAGGACAGCCAGATTGTGAAAGACGCCCTCGACAGGCAGGTTCATGTCCACAAGCTCAGGCAACTGCATCTTGATGAGCGGGAGGAAGATGCGCTCGGTGGCCTTTGCCATGAAGCAGTCTTCCATCGGCGGCTTCCCAACGATGGTCGCTGGGTAGATCGGCGACTTACGGTGGGTGATGCATGTCACGTGAAAGATCGGGAATTCATCTGCCAGCGAATAGTAGCCGGTGTGATCTCCAAACGGCCCCTCCATGCGGCGCTCGTGCGGGTCAACGTAGCCCTCGATTACGATGTCCGCCGATGCCGGAACCTCGATATCAACGGTCTTGCACTTCACCATTTCGACGGACTTCTTGCGCAGGAACCCGGCGAAGATCATCTCGTCAAAATCTTCTGGCAAGGGCGCCGATGCTGCGTACGTCAGAGCAGGGTCACCGCCCAACGCGACTGCCAGCTCCATTCGCTTGCCCAGCCGCTCATACGCCGCGTAGTGCCGCGCGCCCACCTTGTGCGGGTGCCAGTGCATGCCGGTTGTTCGCGCATCGTAGACGTGCATGCGGTACATCCCGACGTTGCGAATACCGGTATGAGGGTCCTTGGAAAACACCATCGGAAGCGTTATATACCTGCCGCCGTCACCAGGCCAGCAGTGCAGAATCGGGAGTTCCTCAAGCGAACCGTCCTTCTCCACCACTTCCTGGCAGATGCCCGATTTCGCGGTGGTCGGCCCATACGTGGCGAGTCTTCCGTACTTGGGCAGCATCTGAACCTTGCCAATAAGCGTGGTCGGGACTTCCATCTTGATCAGATCGGCAATCTCCGCGCCGATCTCGTCCACATCTCCCACACCAAGCGCCATAGCCATCCGCTCCGGCGACCCCAAAGCGTTGATCAGCACGGGGATATTAGACCCAACAGGATTCTCAAAAAACAGTGCCGGGCCAGCCGATTTCATAACTCTGTCCGCAACCTCGGCGATCTCCAGAACAGGGTCAACAGGCGTGACAATACGCCTCAGCAAACCTTTATTGTCTAGCCTTGTGACAAAATCCTGCAAATCCCTATACGCCATAACACTCTCTTAGTCCTGGTGCGGTCGCCTTACAACTTCCGCGCATCGGCAAGCGAACTGGCAACCGACGCCTCAAACGCGCTTATCTCTGTCTGGCCGGACAGCACGCCTATCTCCACGTGATACTCACGACTCTCCCCCGCCTCAAGTGTCTGCAGGGTCCCGCGCTCGCGTTCCTTGGCGCGCCCTTCTACCCAACAGTTCGCAGGCTCAAGGCCCACTACATAGGTTCCCTGCCCCATCATCTTCCATTCAGAGAACTTCGGCAGTTCGCACTTCGGATATTTGATGTAAAAACCGAATCCCTCGCCGCCGTTGAAGTTCGGATTCACCAGTGCCGCGCACACGTTACCGGCGGAATCTGCGGCCATATCAATGTAGTATACCCGCTCGCGGAACCCGGCTGTAGGCGCACAGAAACTCGCGTACTTCTCTTTCTCGATCTCAGCATCGGCATCGCGCGTCTTGTAATCCAGCGCAGGGGCAATCAACTTCCCGCCTTCGTCAATCACCGGGAACCCGGCGTTGATGTGATAGAGGATCATGTGGTCCGTCACCTGATGCCCAAGGTTCGTCACCTTGTCTGTTATCAGGAACTTGGATTCGCCCAGTTTCGCGCTTATCCTACGCGTCATCTCAACGTTCTCGCCGAAGACAACTGTCTCGCGCACTTTGCCTTCTATCCAAAAGGTGTACTCATCGCCGTCCCAATCGCCGCCGGTGTTCACGGTGTGCGCAGGAGTATTCGACACGCGACCGTGCAAGCCCAGCGCCTTGCCCTGATCGGTACATGGTGCGCCCGCGTAAGTCAATCCGCAGGTCACCACCAGTCCGCCGTAGAAACTCCGCAGCCATCGCAGTTCCGGCTCCTCGAAGTATGCCGGTGAGGTATCAAGCGTGGAGGACCGCCATGCCAGCGACTGACCATTGTAAGTTGCAGTAGAAACATCCATGCCGCGGTCAATGAGAACCATGAACTCCAGGCCCGATCCCGTCTTCAGGGTCGCCGCGCGCACTCCACGCTCCACGCCGTCCGACAGTTCGTGCAACCTGACGCCTGCGACCTGGCTGATATCACCAACCCTGATGAGCAGTTCTTTCTTTGTGTATTCGGTCCCAAAAAGCTTCGCCATGCGTGTCAACCTCCGAATATGCGTTATCATTCCTCTTCGCCTTCGCGTCGGTCAAATCCTGCGAAGATCTGCAACAAAAAGGCCCCCCGGACCGAAATCCGAAGGGCCGTGTGGTTGTTTTCTACAGACCTTTCTTCTCCCGCACGTAAGCGTCTATCGCACGAGCGGCCTTCTTGCCTGCACCCATCGCCGTGATGACGGTCGCCGCACCCGTTACCGCGTCTCCACCGGCGTAGATGCCGGGGATGGAGGTCAAGCCGGTCTCCTCGTCGGTGATGATCCCGCCCCACTTGGTCGTCTGCAGGTCAGGCTCGCTCTGGCGAACAACCGGGTTCGGACTCTGACCAATAGCAATGACCGCAGTGTCCACTTCCTGGATGTAGTTCGAGCCTTCCATCGGCACAGGCCGTCTGCGTCCCGACGAATCCGGCTCGCCGAGTTCCATGCGGATGCACTCCATCGCCTTCAGGAACCCCTCGTCGTCACCGATGAACCGAATCGGCGCTGTGAGCAGGTCCATCTTCACTCCCTCTTCCTCCGCGTTCTCGATCTCTTCCGCCCGAGCCGGCATCTCCGCTCTGGACCGGCGGTAAACGATGCTAACTTCCTCCGCACCCATCCGCAGCGAACATCGTGCCGCATCCATGGCCACATTGCCCGCGCCTATGACCGCGACCTTCTTGCCGACTCGAACCGGCGTCGGGTACTCAGGGTACTTGTAAGCCTTCATCAAGTTGATGCGCGTCAGGTACTCGTTGGCCGAATACACGCCGTTCAGGTTCTCGCCGGGTATCTTCATGAACTGAGGCAGACCTGCGCCCGTGCCTACAAACACCGCGTCGTACCCCTCGTTCAGCAGTTCGCGCAGTGTATACAGTTTGCCGACTATCGCGTTAGTCTCGATGGTCACACCAAGCGACCGAACGTAGTCAATCTCGCGGTTGAGGATAGTCCTCGGCAGGCGGAACGGAGGAATGCCGTAAGCAAGTACTCCGCCCGGATCGTGCAGCGCTTCCATGATGGTCACATCGTAACCCATGCACGCGAGTTCACCGGCAGCGGTCAGACCGGCGGGGCCTGATCCCACAATCGCCACCTTGCCCATGTTCGCGACCGGCGGACGTCTATCAGTCACGTCACACTTGCCAGCGGGATCAACGTTCGCAGCTTCGTAGTCCGCGGCAAACCGCTCCAGCCGTCCTATCGCTATCGGCTGGTCACGCTTGCCAAGCACGCACAACTGCTCGCACTGCTCTTCCTGAGGGCACACACGCCCGCAGATGGCTGGGAGCGCGTTGGTCGTCTTCAGCGATTTAGCAGCTTCCAGAAACTTCTCCTCAGCTATGAGATGCACGAACGCCGGGATATCCACTTCCACGGGGCAGCCCGCCACGCACGGCTTCTTCTTGCACTGCAGGCAACGCTTGGCCTCGCCGACCGCCTGCTCCACGCTGTATCCCAACGCCACCTCGTCAAAGTTGCACCGACGCACTTCGGGAGCCTGACGGGGCATCTCTTCGCGGATTCCTATCTCTTTTCCCATCAGCCCTTACCTCCCTTGTACGCGTCCAACTGGCACTTCTCCTGGTGGGCGTACGTCTTTTTGCGCATGACCAGCTCAGCCCAATCCACTTGATGAGCATCGAAGTCAGGTCCATCCACGCAGGTGAACTTGGTCTCTCCGCCGACAGTCACGCGGCACCCGCCGCACATGCCCGTTCCATCTATCATAACCGAGTCCAGACTGACCACAGTCCTGAGGCCGTGCTGTTTCGTCAAATCCGCAACCACCCGCATCATCGGCACTGGGCCAATGGCGAACACCAGGTCAATCTTCCGGCCCTCTGCAATCAGATCGGTAAGCACGTTGCTCACGAATCCCTGTCGGCCGTAGCTGCCGTTATCCGTGGTGATGAACAACTCGCTGCTTGCCTCGCGCATCTCGTCCTCAAGGATAATGAGCGACTTGTCCCGTGCGCCGATGATGGAGATGACGGTATTCCCCGCTTCCTTCAGCGCCTTCGCAATCGGCTTCAGCACTGCCACACCGATGCCGCCGCCAACGCATACCACCGTTCCGTAGTTCTCGATCTCCGTCGCAGTACCCAGCGGGCCGACCACATCTCTGATCTCGCCGCCTTCTTGCACGTCCGCAAGCTCGTGCGTGGATCTCCCGGCGTGCTGGAAGATGATCGTGATAGTTCCCGCCGCCGCGTCCCAGTTCGCCAGCGTCAGGGGGATGCGCTCCGATTTCTCGTTCAGACGCACAATAACGAACTGCCCCGCGCGGGCTTTCTTCGCCAGTGCAGGCGCCTCGATTTCGAGCAGCGTCACCACATCGGCTATTCGCGTCTTCTTTACAACCTTATACAAACTGCCTACCTCCTCTGAGAATGCACAGCATTCTCGCTCTCATCGCAGTGAGACTCACAGCGCCGTTATCCTTGGTTCAAGATGTCTCACTACGATCCATTTCTACTATTTCGTCTTTGGGGCTGAGGGCGCCATCGCCTTCTGCGACGTCACCTTGGTTCCCTTGGGAAGCGCAAACATGCTGTCCGACAGACTCGGATTCAGCTTCACGTTCCTGGTCTCTATGATCTGGGTGATCTTGCCCATAGTAATCTCGATCTTCAGTGGTATTGGCAGCCGCGGATCAGTACACAAGTAAGCCTTTGCGCTACGTGTCGCGCTGCCAACCTTCTTGGACAAAATGTACACATCGCACGGAAACCCGGCGACTCTCGCCGTGCCGACCTTCTTGCCGCCCTTAAGCGACACTGCCTCTTCCGCCAGCATCTGCTGCACAGTCTTGGCGGCTTTGTCCGATATCACAGCCTTCATCGCTTCTTTGGCTGCGGGCTGGTACAGATAGATCGTCTTGCCGTCCTTAATCTGAATCAGTTCACCGGTGATGCTGAACTTCTCGGCACGCAGCTTGTCGTTCTTCCAATAAAACTTCTCGGTTTCAACCGCAGATGCGCCCGTCGCCCGCACAGTCATCGTGCGTTCCATTGAACCGGATTTCGCGAACGTCCCTGCCGCCATCGCGCTTCCACAAACCATCAGCGCGCACACTGCTACTAAAATTCTCTTCACTCTATTTCTCCTTCTCATGTCGCAGAGCGACATGCTACCCAGAGCGGCTGCGCTATACGCGCGAGCCGCGGACCTTGTGTTATACCTTAACCATTCGGCCCGTCGCCTCTGCTACCAACTCCCCAGCCGAATTCCGAGCCTCAGCCGCGCACTGAACCACTCGTCCTGATTCGCTTAGCACTCGCCCTATGAATGTGTGCTCTTCGCCGGTGACCGCCGGTTTCTTCAGTCTGATCGTCATCTCTGCGGTAACGGCTCTATGCCCCAACGCATACACCAGCCGGGCCATCACCTCGTCCAGCACGGTACTGACTATCCCGCCGTGCGTGATGCCCAGGAACCCCTGGTGCTCCACCCTCGGCGTAAAACGTGTGATGTACTCCCCGTCCTTCAGCTCAAACTTCAGCTTAAGGCCGATGGGGTTTTTGGGACCGCATACGAAGCACATCCCGTTGTCTTGCAGTTCCACTATCCAATCCCTCGAAACTTTGGTAGCCGCAGGTCTTCAGCCTGCGTATCCATTTGCCATCCTGCGCTGTCCATACGGGCACAGCGACAGCAACTCGCATTCGCCGCACCTGGGGTTCTGCGCCTTGCACACCCGCCTGCCGTGTGTCACCAGATTCACGTGAAATGAGTACACCAGTTCGTCCGGTATCATCGCCTGCAAAATATCATGCGCGGCCTCTGCACTCACCGCAGAGGTAATCAGCCCAAGTCGCTGCGATAATCTGTGAACATGCGTGTCCACCGGGAAGACCGGACGACCCAGTGAGAACATCAGCACGCATGACGCGGTCTTGAGTCCTATGCCGTCGAACTGCATCAGGAATTCGCGCGCTTCCCTGTCCGGCATATCCGCCAGAAAGTCCAGGCTCATGCTGCCGCGCAGAGCGTGGATGTCGTTCAGAACCTGCTTGATACGGCCCGCCTTGATGTGCGCAAGTCCGCCCGACCGAATCGCGTCCTCTATCTCGGCGGCATCGGCATGTCGAACCTCATCCCAGTTACCGAACCGTGCCTTCAGCCCGGCATACGCCCGCCGGTAGTTTGCCGACGACGTGTTCTGAGAAAGTATCGTGAGTATCAGCTCGTCCAGCGGCCCGTCATTTGCTCCGCCGCGGCGGACAAACTTCGGGCGTCCGTACTCACTCTCCAACACCGCACAAATACGCCTGATAGTCTCCATGTCCACAGCCCAGTCCCAAAGCCAGATTATACCACACCCATCCCCACCCCGCAACAAAGACGATAGGATGCTCGGGATAGGGCTGGCTATTCGTATGTTTGTCCAAATTCTCACCAGATGATATGACTCCGTGTTCTCGGTATGATATACTAGTCCAGAAGTAAGGCGACGCTTTGTAGATGATGGGATTGGCAATGGAGACGACTAAGGAGGGGATATGCCTGGACGATGGAGCGAGATCAAGCAGGAACACGTGATTGAGGCGATTCGACGGTACAACGAGAATCCGGGTGACTTCGCCCCACCTAGAAACACTTACCTGGTATACGACGGCAAGGAGTATCCGGCTAAGGCAATCCGCGGCATGGCATATCAGGTGTGTTTCGGCGAAAAGGTCAGCCATGATGATTTCAATGGCGGAGAGCAGACGGCGCGTTTCTTTGACCGTCTGGGTTTCAGCGTCAAGAAAGACGGCAAGAAGTGGACCAGACGCCGGAATAGGAGATCTGTCGCTACCTCGCCTGCAGGAAATACCTTCAGCCTGCTGGATTGGCGCAAGCTGGAAATCGAGGTTCAGAGAATTCGGTTGAACTACCTCAAATGGTTCTTCAACTTCGCATCTCCGAGTGACGAAATCATTCCTGGGTTAGGATGTGGTGAGGGGTACGGTCTCATCGAGACTCACAATGCCCGTAGCTTTTCGGCTTTCCCTTGTGGACTCGGTTCAGTATATGTCGGTGGTGGCAAGGGGAGCCTTCGCATGCCGTTCGAGCCATGTTCCGACTTGGATACCGAAACGCAACTCCTGAAGACCTCAATTGCCCATCTGTCGCGCAGCGCCAGGGCGGACATGCTGAGTCTACTGAATGGCGGTGATGTTGCCAACGCTTGGAGCATGCTGATTGATTATTGGTGGATCAAGCTTGGCATGCACGAGTATGCGCATGACGTGACCTACGAGATCGGACGTGAGGATGAAGAGATCAATAAAACGGATATCCGAGACTATGTGGTCACTACAATGCTCTGCGGCCAATCCGGGCGGGTCTTTGATGAGGCTCGGATTGACAGCGACAAGCTGGAGCGTTTCATCCGGCATCGCAGTATCTGGAATCGCTGGGCTTGCTGTTCCTTCGAATGCGGACCAATAGTGGTTGGCAAGGGCGGCTTTGTTTCGTATGAGCAGATTGTTGACGCGCGAAAAGCGTACTTCTCTGGTCGCTCGGTGTCCAACGCCAATGAGGCTGAGAAGCGCGAAATGGCGCGGGCATCATTGTCTGACACTCACGAGTTTTTGGCTGTATACTCAGAAGAACCGCTATCACTGATGAAGACCTATGGTGGTTTCCATCAGCATCGCGCAGAACTGAGCGCGATGATCGCCGACGTTCAACAGAAACTGAATGCGATTATTGAGCGAGAACGACTCGACTTACCTGTCTTCACATACGTCCCGGAATAGAACGGGGAAACGCAGCCGTGAAGGCTGCGGCTACAGGGAAGATGTTGGAGACGGGTTGATATGGAGTACGAGGGCTTGACCTCGTTTTCTGCGTGTGTTGGCTTGACAATGCGCAAGGATGTGTAGACCGGGACTCAGACGGCCGGTTCAGCTTCACGGCGTCGAGACGCCGTATCACAAAGCGGCGTTGCTCCGCGCGGAGTCGCTCCGGGTAGCAGGTCGCGACGCGACCTGCCAAGGGCCGCCGCAGTCCACATCGGGCGCCGCCGTGATGGCTGCGGCTACACGGAAGCTTCGGAACCCTCACCCTCTGTCCCTCTCCCAATAATGGGAGAGGGAGATACCTGTCCTTTGCGCTACTTATCCCCCGCACCCACTATCGGCTTGAAGCCTAACTTCTCGACCGGGGAGCCTTCGCCGAGGCGGAAGTCGCCGTGCTCGGGGTCAAGGAAGAGCGGATCGCAGAGGATCGAGTGCGCCTCGCGTTCGGGGGTCTGCCACTTGGCGAAATCCGCGCCCTTGTAGACCTCGAACCAGTTGGCTTCCTTTGATGTCCAGTAGATGTTGTAGTCCATCTTGTACGTCGTCGGATCGTCCCAGTTGCCGCGCAGCATGTACCCCTCGTCCCAGAAAACGATGTTGTGCTCGAAGGTGAAGCTGACGTGCGCTTCCTGCCGGGTTCGCTGAATCTGCCCGTCCTTGGAGAAGGCGAAGATGTTGTTGCGGATCAGGTTGTCCTTGCCGTAGTGCTGGTGGAATCCGCCCGTCGTAGTGCGGTAGACGATGTTGTTCTCCACGAGCATGCCGGACGTTCCCTCGTCGAGATAAATCCCCCAGCCGCCGTAGCTGTATGAGTCAACATTGTGGATGAGGTTGTAGCGGATGATACTGCCGGTAGCAGTGCCGAGGGTGTAGATGCCGCCCATGTCACTGAGCAGCCCCTTGCCGATGTCATGGATGTGGTTGTGCTCGATGATGTTGTTCTGCGTAAGCGTGGGGTTATAGCCCCAACTCCAGCCGACCGAGATGCCGGTGTAGTAGAGATCGTGGATGTGGTTGTACGAGATGGTGTTGTGCCCGGAGTTGCCGACCCAGACGCCGACCGCGGACGGGTAGGTGTGTCCGAGATCGTAGACGTGGTTGCGTGTTATGGTGTTTCCGCTGCCCGCGCCGAGCTTGACGCCGCCCGCGCCCATATCGTGGATGGTGTTGCCCTTGACCAGCATCCCGTTTCCACTGGCGATGTCTATGCCGTACTGCCCGACACGCGAGATGTCGCAGCCCTCGATGGTGCAGTCCTTGGCGTTCCCAACCCAGATGACGCCGGGAATCCTGACGGCCGCCTGGATCGAGATGTAGCTCTCCTTCGCGAGGTCCCACCCCGCGTACCGGAAGCTGATGCCCTTGATGGTGAGACGCTCGACGGGGTTCTTCTCATCGCCCTGGATGCGCACGAGTTCATTGAGCACAGGCGCGATGACTTCGGCCTTGCGCATGTCCTCGCCGGGGAGCGGGCGGTAGGAAAGGACGCCGGACTTGCGGTCGAGATACCACTGGCCGGGGTCAAGCTCCTGCGGCACGTTCTCCACATAGTAGCGCTGGTTCTTCTGCCCCCACTGACCCCACGGCCAGTTGTTCGAGCCGGTGAAGGTGATGATGCGGCCCTTCTCGTTGACGGAGGCGATGTGGAACCGGAGTTCGTCCCAGGCGTTGAAGGCGACGACCTCGACATCATCGAGGTTCTGCCAGGTTTTTACGTCACCCTCGGTGAATCGGAAGGCGTTCCTGACCTCATTGCCGAGGGACTCCGCGATGTGGAAGAAACCGTCTTTCGGGAGTCGCGTGCGATTCCGACGCTGGCCGTTCACGTAGAGATCGCGGAAGTAGGGGAGGATGTCTGCGGCAGTGATGAGTGATGAGTGATGAGTGACAGGGAGGGTACTCTGCGACCCAGCGCTGATGTCTGGCCGCTGATCGCTGAGTGCCACGTTTGTGGTCCAGAGTTCCTCATCTGACTTCTTCCAGCCGGTGAGGCGCTTTCCGCCGGAGATGATCGGCTTCTCACCGGGGTAAGCGGCGTAGGTAGTCTGCGAGTCAGAAGCGGTGAAGGTGAGGGTCTTCGCCAGTGTGTAGGTTCCCTTGCGGATGAAGATGGTCGCGGGCTTTGCAGCACGAGCGGCCTTCTGCGCGCCTGCGATGGTGGCAAACGGGCCGTCGGTGTGCATCGCGTTTGGCGCGGGAAGCGTGCCAGACCACGCGTCGTTGCCGTTGGGCGAGACGTAGAAGCTGTTAGGCATGGCATTGGCTCCTGTGGCGAGGATCATGAGCAGCGCGATGGCGATGATGGATTTTTGCATGGTAGCTCCGGAGAATAGGACGTATGGGACCTATGGGACGCATGAGTCTCTGGTAGAGCGAAGCCCCGGCTGTGCTAGTCCGGGGCCTGATTGTCGTTCATCATACTCGTCTATCGTCCTCGTACTCGGTCGTATCTCGATTCAATTCGAGTACGAGTACGAGTAAGATTTACGAGATTAGGTCACGATTTCTTCTTAAGCAGGGACTGCGCCTTCACAGCGACATGTTCCGCCGTCAGTCCGAACTCTTGCATGAGTTCCCACGGCTGGCCGGACTCGCCGAAGCGGTCCATCACGCCGACCATGTCGAACGCCACCGGTTTGGTGACATTGCCCAGGATGGACGCTGCCACGAGATTGCCGAACCCGCCGACCTGATGCTCTTCGGCTGTCAGCACCGCGCCGGTCTCTCCCGCGGCCTTCTTCAACGCGTCGTGGTCAAGCGGCTTCACGGTGTGGACGTTGATCACGCGAGTCTCCAGGCCGTACTCCTCCTTCAGGATGTACGCCGCGCGCATGGCCTCGGGTACCATCGGTCCGCAGGCGACTATCGTCAGGTCTTCGTTCTCGTTCTTGTAGCTCTCCGCCGAGACCGTCTCAAACGCGTCAATGAACCGGGGCTGAGCGCCGCGGTAGCGGATGACGTTCGCCTTGCCGTAGATGAACGGCGTGGCCTCGGTGGTAACGATCGGCGTGGCCTCGCGCGCATAGCGAATGTAGACCGGGCCGTCAATGGTATTGATGGACATGCAGGTGGCCTTCGCGGTCTCCACGCTGTCCGCCGGGACGAACAGGTGCATGTTCGGAAGAATCGCCATGAGGGTGATCTCTTCCAGCGCCTGGTGGGTCGCGCCGTCAGGGCCGACGGAGATACCGCCGTGTGCGCCTGCGATCTTCACATTGAGGTTCGCATAGCAGATGCTCGTGCGAATCTGATCCCAGCAACGCCCGGCTGCGAATACACCGTAAGTACCGGTGATGGGAATCTTGCCCTCTCTAGCCAGACCAGCAGCAACCGCCATCATGTTCTGCTCAGCGATACCGACGCTGAAGACTCTATCCTGTCGGCAGGAATCGGCCTTCTCGAAGTCGGTGATGCAGATGGAGTTGGAGATATCCGCATGCAGGGTGACCACGCGCGGGTTGTTTCCGCACTGAGCGAGCTGGCGGCCGAACCCCATGCGGGTCGGGTCCATGTCCACCTTCATGCGGTCTTCGGAGTTCCACCAGTAGTCCTTGCCGAAGGTCGGGACCTTGGTCTTGGCTCTCTTGGTGGCATTGCACGCGCGGTTGGCGGCATATCCGAGCAACTCGGTTAGCTTGCCTTCCGTAATCGCGTCTGAGAGAAGCTCCTTGGCGGCGGCTTCAAACTGCTCTTTCTTGGGAGCCTGTCCGTGCCAGCCGACCTGGTCTTCCATGAACGAGACGCCCTTGCCCTTGACCGTGGCGGCGATGATGACGCTGGGCTGCCCCTTGGTCGCGGCGGCTTCGGCGAAGGCATTAGCGAGTTCGCGCATATCGTGTCCGCTGCACTCTATGACGTGCCAGCCGAACGCCTTGTACTTGTCGGCAATCGGCTCGATGTTCATGACATCCACGGTGCGCCCGTCAATCTGAAGGCGGTTGTTGTCTACAATGGCGCAGATGGAATCGAGCTTGAACTGCGCGGCAGACATGGCGGCTTCCCACACGCTGCCTTCCTGCTGCTCGCCGTCGCCCATGATGCAGAAGATGCGGTGGTTGGAGCCGTCAATGCGAGCGGACAGCGCGGAGCCGACTGCAATGCCGAGGCCCTGTCCCAGCGACCCACTGGACATCTCGATGCCAGGAAGTTCCAGGCAGTTCGGGTGACCCTGGCAGGGGCTTCCGAACTGGCGCAGGCACATGGCCTCTTCCATCTTGAAGTAGCCCGCTTTGGCCAGTGCGACGTAGAGCGCCGGGGCCTTGTGTCCCGCCGACCAGTATATGCGGTCGCGTTCGGGCCAGGTGGGATTGTCGGCCTTGTGCTTCATGACGTGGAAATAGAGCACGGTTTCAATATCAATGATTGAGAGGGTTCCGCCGGGATGCCCGGAAGTCGCGGCGTATATGGATGCTATATCATACAGCCGGAGTTCCTTTGCGATGCCTTGTAGTCGGCGAACCTCTTCATCGGAAATGGTGGTCTTTGCGGAATCTGTAGCCATGTGTCCTCCTCGACGCGGTTACACGTATAATGATGGAACAATGTACCACGCGAGGCGGTTCGTGTCAACCTCGGAGCGGAGTTCGGGACCCTACAGGGATTCGATCGTCCACTTGGCGATAAGAACGTGCATGCCGGCGCACACAGACGGGTCCAGCGGATCAAGTGTCCATGTTAGTGGAAAGCTGTTGGATACAGCGCTACCCTCGTAGACGTAGGCGTTATCTGTGTCGAGCAGTTGTCCGCTGTATGTCGCGCCTCCTTGCGAAGGGCTGCCGGCAGTCCAACCGATGTAGTTGACGTAGATAGAACCCCCAGCTTCAGTGGGCCTCGTGAAGTAATCCTGCAAAGCCTGGATGGTAATTCGGAGGTTAGCTCCACCGTTGTAGTTCGAGTAGCTGACGATGCACGGGCTAGGTAGACCAGTGGTGGCCTTGGTGATGTCGGTTACGTTGAAGCTGATAGAGGCCGGCAGGGTGATGTCCACGCTGTCTATGGCTGGGCAAGGCGCTGACGTGAACAAAAATAATCCCAAGGCCAGGAACACCGCTCCTAGCAAATTCATGTCGCTTCTTCGGTTGGATGGAGTGAATACCATTCTGATCCACCTCTATTTCACTTCTGTGAATATGATCGGTTTCTTGTGTATGTCAAGCCGGAATATCATATCGGTTATGCTTCCGCGCGGCTGCAAATCAACTTGCTGCGCGTTGTTCGCCAGGACGAACTGCTTGTCCAGCGTCTCCGTCAATATCTTGACCGTGTGTTTCCCAGGCTCTAGGTTATAGAATGCAAACCGGCCATCACGTAGAGTGGCGGTGACATGTTCATCCAGTGATACTGCAACGTCCGGAACACCCTCATCCGCATCAAAGAGGCCGTTGCCGTTCTTGTCTGCGTACACGGCGCCAATAACACAACCAAGCGGAACCAGTCTGAAATCAATCTTCTGCACTGAGCTGCGATCTACCTTTATCTCCTGAGAAGATGAATCAACTTTGTAGTCCGCCGGGATGCTCTCCTCTGCAATACCTATGCGATAGATGCCGCTGGGCGTACACGCGAAGAGGTATCGCCCCTGTTTGTCCGTAAGCGCCCTGTACTTGCCCATCTGAACGCTAATGTTCTGGATGGGCGCACCGAGTTGATCAAGCACTACACCTTCCACTGTGCCTCCGCGAGCAGGGACCATGACCGGTAATTTCCTGCGAACGGTAACCATGAAGCCACGTTCGCCGAAAACGTCCTTGCTACTCTGGAATGGCGACAATCGTCCGTAGTCAACTACGAGGGAGGTGGTCTCGCTCAGTTCTCGTTGCAGACGTAACCGGAGGATGTCCGTATCCGCCATGTTCGGGAATCCGCTTACCATTTGCAGCGACGTTTTCGGGGACACATTGTAGTTTGTCACCAACTGCTCCTGGTACACGCTCTGTTCGTTCTGTGTGACTCTGCTCAACTGATAATCCAGATGGACTCGGCGGTTTGCAAACATTGACAAGGAGGTGAGCAGGTTATCTGTGGAGTCCTGCATGTTCAGAAGTGAGCCGGAAGTTGTGGAAGCCTTCCATGAATTCTTTTGATAGCGGAGATAGAGATGCACCGCATTGGCTATTGGTATGGTGAGTCCCACACTGCGGCTTGATGTGGTCGCCGCTCCATCATCGCGGGATGTTTGGTTTTGGCTGAGAGATAATCCCCATCGCTTGAAGAGAGGCATCCTCACGCCATAATCTGTGTACCTGTCCTTATCCTGCAATCTACCTGTAGATTCCGACACACCGTAGAAGAGTGAAACCGACCTGGACAAAGACAGAGAGCTGAACACCCCTTCGCTTTCTCCATAGTTGTCCGCAAGCGAGCGTTGGAATGTGAATACCTGCAGGGGGTACTTGTCATATCGCGCGTTAAGGTAGTGAGACTTGTCAGTGCCGATCTCACCTTGGAGGTTCAGCGCCTTATTCAACTGCACATTGTCTATATAAGAAAGCGACGACTGCGGGTTCTCCGTGTGCCGGTTGTTCATGTTCATGCTGATGGTTGGCCAGTGGTTTTCCCCGGCCTTCCAGGAGTATCGAAAGCCCTGAACCAACCCCCATGTTTCGCTGTACATGTCACCGGCTTCCATCCCCTTTCCACCCTCTTTGTCCAGCCATTTCAGATGGGTGGTTCGGACTCTTGTGCCGAGGTCTCCGCGAGTAATCATGGCATTCATACTCAGAGATCCGCCATATAGCTGGCCGTAACCGGTGATCTCCATTCCCACATCGGCTCCCTGCACGTACCCCAGTCCTACTCCTAGATCAATGCGGTCGTGTGACGGAGGAAGGATTTGCTCATCTGCGGTGTTGCCGGTCACGAGTTGTGCGGCTTTCTGAATAGCGACAGGTTT
>JANYKG010000054.1 GCA_025358205.1 Armatimonadota bacterium | reverse complement strand
CATCGGCTATTCCTTCTTTGGCGGTGCTCATCACACAATGTCCGTCTGGCCGTCATATGAACTCTGGCCTCCATATAGTGTGGCAAGAGCAAGAAATCGGCTGAGAACCGCCTTGTTCTACTGGTGGCCAAGCCGCCTCGCGAGACGTCACATGGAGATCTGCTATGCAGCGACCAGTGACTGTGCAGTTGTGGCGGAACGATATTGGGGAATTCCTAAGGCCCAGATCGAGGTGTGCCCACTGGGAACCGACACGACGCTCTTCTATCCAGTGCATACGAGAGAAGAGCGCCACAGAGCAGAGTCTCTGCGCGAGACGCTTGGCTTTTCTACTGCTGATGTTGTGTGTGTCTACACAGGCAAGTTCACCTCAGAAAAGCATCCATTGCTGCTCGCTCAAGCCATCACGCGCTTACGGGGAGAGGGGTTGTCGTTTCGGGGGCTTTTCATTGGTGACGGTGAACAGGAGGAAGCGATCGCAGGCTCATCCGGATGTGTAGTGGTCCCGTTGCGGCCCCACCGCGCATTAGGCGAATACTACCGATGCAGTGATATCGGAGTATGGCCCACCCAAGAGTCAATGTCGATGTTGGACGCTGCGGCGTGCGGGTTGCCTATCGTGGTCAACGACACTTTGCAAGCTACCGAGCGCTATGAAGGCAACGGCCTGACCTATCACTTGAATGACGTGGAAGATCTTGCGGCTGTCCTGCACAGACTGGAAGACCAATCATTACGCGAGAGCCTGGGTCGCGCCGGGAGCGACAAGATGAGCCGAGAGTTCAGTTGGATCACAATCGCCTCCCGCCGTCTTCGCGACTACGAAAAAGCCCTGGGGCATAGGATGCCATCTGACTTGCCATGAAGGGGCGACGTTCAATAATGAATGAACCCACCGTGGCTAAGTCCGGCGCCGAAGGGGCTATAACACTTATTGCCAGGGCGAACCGTTACTTACGCGTCCGATGGTATCGTTGTCGTGGCGTCGATCAACGCACAATGCTCCCGGTGCGCCCTCGAGTCGACCTAAGGCGTGTCGGCGGTGAGTGCGCATGGGTGGTACCGTCAGCCGTGTTGTCCGCCGGGCAGGTATGCTACTGCATTGGAGCGGGCGAAGACATCAGTTTCGATCTCTCGCTGGCGCGCGAGTTTAAGTGTGAGGTGCACACGTTCGACCCAACGCCGCGGGCCATCCAATACGTCTCGGCAATGCTGGGAGAGGTGCCGAGCAATTTGATGTTCCACGAGTGGGGCGTATGGACCCAAGACGGGAATGTGCGCTTCTACGCGCCGAAGAACGACCAGCATGTTTCGCATTCCATCGTCAATCTTCAGCAGACTAGCCACTATTTTGACGCAGAGTGCAAGCGAGTGCGGACAATCATGACTGAGTTGAACCATGCCGTACTCACCCTCCTAAAGTTGGATATTGAAGGGGCAGAGTACGAAGTAATCGGATCTCTGCTCAATGATGGAATTCGGCCTGCTGTGGTTGCGGTTGAGTTTGATGAGATCCATTCCCCGCAAGACGCACAGGCGGACGCCCGCATTCGCAAGACCGCCGCTCAGCTAATCGACGCTGGCTACGAGTTGGTCTCTGTCGATGGGGCGGACTACACGTTTGTTCGTGCTACGGCAGTCCCTGCGTGAGACCCAATGCCGAGTGATGTGAGTACCAGCGATGTACTGGCCACTGCGACAATGCGGCCACCGTGGCGTATGACAAGGCATGGGCATGCAGTGACAACAGGCACCGCAGGGCTCGCGTGAGCGACTCCACGGTGAGCCACGAGTAGATGACCGCGGACCACCGGAGCGATAGAGTGTCTGACAGGTGCGGTGCGTCCTGCACTCGGTTAGTGGGTTCATGCACTGAAATGAGCGGTGGTGGTCGTGACATTCTCAGGTAGGCTTTGCATCCGGGGAGCGCTGCGCGCGCTTATGAGGCCAGTTCTCGTCGCCGCGCTCAGACTAGAACCGCGTAAGGAGCAGCCAGCCCTGATCAACGAGTTGGCACAGATGTATGCCTTTCTCTTCAAGCACCTTGCGCGGATAAGCCCACGGCGGGTCTTAGATGTCGGCACCGGAACATCGTCGCTGCCGCACTTGATGTCGCATTGTGGGGCTGATGTCACGGCAACAGACAGCTTTGGAAAGTACTGGCCGCGCCGGCCGCTCAACAGGCATGTTCTAGTGCTTGAGGACGACATCTGTAATACTCGGCTTCTGGGCACGTTCGATATGATCACCTGCATCGATGTGATGCAGCATGTACCGCAGCATGCGCGTGCA
This sequence comes from Armatimonadota bacterium, assembly GCA_025358205.1. Lineage (GTDB taxonomy): Bacteria > Armatimonadota > UBA5829 > DTJY01 > DTJY01 > JANYKG01. Next base: position 61 of record JANYKG010000054.1, on the reverse strand, counting down.
CTTGAAGCTATGGCCGGACTTCTTCGCCCCGGCGCGGGACCACTGCGGCGCGCGCCCGCCG
>JANYKG010000022.1 GCA_025358205.1 Armatimonadota bacterium | reverse complement strand
ACCAACATTGAAAAATACAAGAAGCTTCAGAAGGAAGCAATGGACCTGTTCATGAAGATGTCGCCCGAGGAACGCGAGCAGGCTCTTGCAGACAGCGCCACTCAGATGCAACAGATGGATCCTAAGATGCTGGCGGAGATGTCCTCCAGCATGATGAGGAATCCCGATTTGATGAAGAAGATGATGGACGGCCAGAGCAGTTTTCTGCTGCAAATGTCGCCGGAGGACAGACGCGCGATGATCCGGGCGCAGATGTCTGCTCAGGATTATATGTCGCCGGAACTGAAGGCAATGCTCCAGGAAGACGCTATCGCGGTTATGAAGGAAATGGGCAAGCTTCCGCCGGACTTCAAGATACCGGATAACCCGCAGCAGCAGCCGGATAACCCGCAGTTACCGCCGCAGCAGCCGCAGAAGCCACAGCCTTAGGCGTACGAGAAGTATTGGGGTGTGGGCGTATTGGAGTGTAGGGGTATGGGTGAGGAACCCGTACCCCCATTTCATGCGTGGTTATTGGATCAGTTCGACGATCTCCGCGTCCTTATCCGCCTTACGCTGGGCGATGAGCTTCTTGAACGCCGCGTCGTCCACCCCGACTGGTGGGAATAAGGTGCTTCCGTACAGAACCTTGCTCCCCGATCTTATCTCCAGGCACATGGTCTCCACCTCCCTGCCGTCCTGCGTTCCCGTTCCGCTCGTGACGTGGATGACCGCTCCTGATAGAGCATCAGCAGAGAGGGAGATTGCCGGTGACATCGCCAGGCCGACAAGCGAACTCCACTGCTGCTCGGGAAGACCGGCAACCGCCAGTCCTGCCTCCGATTCAGCCGTCCGAATCTGCGCATCGCTCAGCATTGCCCACACCAGAACTTGATCGCCGAGCCATGACGCAGCAACCATTGCACCGGGCATGAGTTTCAACCCGTCCCACTTTCTCTGAACCTCCGGCAGACTCGCCAGATCAATGCTGTCCCTGAATTCAAGGCAACCAGATTCCTCCAAATGTGCCCAACAACCTGCGAGCAGTTCCGCCGGGGGCTCAACCGCGGTATCCTTCAGAAACCAGTCGTTGAACTTGAAGTGAATGGTCTGAGCATCAGCTCGGCATGCCAGGTCGTATTTGCCGCTGAGCATCTTGGTCACGTCGTTCAACGGCCTCTTCTCGATGGCGCTAAGGCCGCTGAAGGCATCCTGGAATCGGTAATCCGCGATAATGTCCCACTTCGATTGCTCAGCGATTGCCTGCAGCACATCCCCGAAGCGGAGGTAGTCGGAGCAGTTTACCCAACTCAGTTCCTTCTTCGTAATCAGAGGGTCAACGGGCAGACCAGCGTCCCCTGCTACCTCCTTCGGCAGATTCAACCCGGCCAGATCTCGGTAGGTCTTCTCGCTGAGAGATGAATCAGGCCAATCGGAGTTGCTGCTCATGCCGTGGAGACGCATTCCCAATCTGCAAACCGGAAAGCCATATACTCCACCGTTCTGTCTGCGGACGTATATCTGTGCGTCCATCATGTCCGCCATTGTCGCAAGGACCGGCAGACTTGCCTCCTGGCCCATCTGTAGCAATGCGTCATTGGCTGCGGCAATCTTCGCCTTCTGCCGCTCGTAGAGACGCTGCTGGAGGTCTGAAGGCAAGTCCTTAAAAGCATAGAATGCCTGCCCATCACTCAGCGCCCTTCGCAGGAAATCAGTTCCCAGCGACCGAAGCAACTGCGCATGCTCCCGGGAACTTGCGGCCGTAGCGGCCCACATGCCTTTCGGGTTTTCATCCTGCAGTCGTTTGCTCACATTCTCGTCCAGCTTACCATCGGCGGTCTTGTCGAGCAGATCGAGAAGGACGGCGTCCTGCCTCTCCTTCTGTTCCTGCGTTCTCTGCACCTTGATCTTCGCGTGGTTGATGTCCTCGCATAGCTCGTAGGAGTATGCGCCCTGCTTACCGCTTACGACCCAGTGGTAACCGTAGAGAGCCGATATCTCCGTCATCACGTCGCGGATGGGTCTGTTGTGGAAGTAGATGATCGCTCTATCGCCCCAGATCTCGCGCTTGGCGGTTAGTCTCACCCCTGTCTTGTCGCTCAGCGCTGCAAAAAGCTCCTTCAGATTCATGCCCTTCACGAAGACCTTGATCTTCTGATCCAGGCGCTTGTCGTCCAGAATATCCTGCGGCGTCCTCGGCTTTTCCTCATCGAACGGATTGTACGCCTTCACAGTCGTCCCGGCGGCATCGTCACCGTGGGCGGGACAAGCCGCAGCAAGAACATAGGCCAGCACACAGCCCACTATAACCGACACGTAAACCAGATGAAGTAATCGGCAATCTGTTCTCATGTTCCCCCAGTCCTCTCATCCGCATACTCAACTGGTAGACCGTGGGCTGGGCGCTTTTCGTTCACGACACACCAAAAATGGCACTATTGCAGTATCTCGACAACCTCCGCCGCCGCATCGGCTTTGCGCTGAGCGATTACTTCATTGCGCTCCTGCTCATCCAATGGTTTGTACAGCCGGATGCTGGACAGTACCATGCGGCTGCTCGGGTACTTAATACACAGGCATTCGAATACGCTCTGAGATACCTCCAGGTAGGCGTCCTTCGCTCCCCTGCTCACTCGGTAGGTCGCGGCGCCCCGAGCCGAGTCTTCGCTCGACCAGTTCATAGACACAGCGCCTTGGCCCTGATCCGTCACGACAGGATGTGGGGTGGTGATGAGCACGACCGCTTTCTCCACATTCTCCGAGCTTACGTCCACCTTCTGAGCGACAATCCAGGCATTGATCCTGTCCACTTGCTGGATGCTCAGATCAGACACGGCCAGACCATCCGAACTGCGCCCCGCCTCCTCCTGAGCCGGACTCAGCGCACTCCAGAGCCGCAGGACAGATGGTTGATCCAGCACGTCATCTACACCTGGCATGAACCGGAACCCCGGCCACTTGAACTGATCGTCGTTCAGCGATGCCATCTCCGCCAGATCCCGCACGCGGATCTGGCCTCCGTTCTCCACTCTCGCCCACAGGTGTTCCATCACGGACGACGGTGGCTCGTGCATAGTGTCCTCGGCATACCACCGGTTGTTCCTGAAGCGCATGGTCTGACCAGAGACCTCGCAGCTATAGCGGAAGGTCCTGCAGATCATGCGAACCACTTCCTCCAGCGGCTTCGCTTTGATCGCATCAACGAACTGGTTGTCCAGATAGTAGTCGGCAACGATGTCCTTCCCTGACTGGATCGCGATCGCTTCCAGCAGATCCCCGAGCAGAAGCCCGTGGGCGTGCGGCAACCACCTCAGCTTATCGGCGGTGATCTTCTGCTTATCGGGAAGCGAAGTGTCCCCCGAGATGTCCTGAGGCACAGGTCGCCCCACGGCCTTTCGCATGTCATCGCCGGACAACGAAGGCCAGCTAAATCCCATACTCCCGTGCTTTCCAACTGTAAGGCTCAGGTTGAAGTGCGGCATCCCGTCCGCACCGGCCATCATCTGCTCGACCTTAACGACGGTATTGGCCATGTCGTCAGTTGTCGTATTGGGAAGGGTGTCCCTCATACATCTGTATATCGCATCCTGAGCTTGGGGAGGCATAGCGCCAACCGTGCATCCGGCAGGCTGCCCCGCCAGCGCCATGACGAAAAGAGAAGTATCCAGTTGTTTCAGCATGTCCAGCGTGTTCCGGCCCTGCGGGGATGTCATATGGTCGTACGCTTCCGGATTGCTCAGGCGCAGGCGGTCCATCAACCCGTCCGCGTCCGGGCCGCCCGCGGTCAGCTTCTGCGTGAAGTCCATAAGCGTGTCGTCCTGCTCCTCCTTGATGGCAGCGGTGATCCCGGCGCGCTTGTCTTCCCTGCGCATGTCCTCATAAAGCTCGTACGCATAGTTGCCAGGTTTCCCCAAGACCATCCAGCGATATCCGCATAGCCCGGAGACTTCGGTCATCACATCCCGGAGCGGTCTGTCGTGGAAGAAGGTGATCACTCGCTCATCGCACACATCGCGGGCTGTTGTGAGCTTCACCCCGGTCTTCGCGCTCAGATCCGCGAAGAGATCCTTCAGGTTCCTGCTCTTGCAGAAAACCTTGACCGTCTGGTCAAGGCGCTTATCGGCAATAATCTCCTCGGGAGTTTTGGGCTTCGGTTCATCGAACGGGGAATATGCCTTTCCCTGGGCGTCGGCAGCACGTGCGGGACAGCCGACGCCTATCAGGTATACCAACGTGCAGGCAGCTAGAACTGCAACGTATGCGACTTTGAGAAACCTGCGATCACTCATGCTCATTCATCCTCCAACGACCTTGCTTGCCTATTCACCTATTGGAGGCGAGCAGGCGCACTTGAGGTATACAGCTACTTCAACACTTCGACCTTCTCGGCGTCCATATCCGCCTTGCGCTGAGCGGCGATCTCCTTGCGCTCGGCCTCGCTGACTGGCTGAGGCACCTGAAGGGTGATTGGCAGCATCGGCGGGGTCGTGGCGTCCGATAACAGAATCTGAAGGTTCTCGTTCTGACTCCCCTTCATCCGCGCCAGCCAGGTGGTCGGATCTCCGACGCCCTTGGAGGAAACAAGTCCGCCGACTGCAGGGGTGACCCCACCAGACGGACTGCCTGACCAAGTGGTGATCTTCGGCGCGACCACCGCAGTCCCCTGCCCAGTCTGGACCACATGGGGGCTGCCCGCGCCATTGACGGACTGCTTGGTCGAGGAGTTGAAGCTGACTACCATCCCCGTACCCAGTCCGGTGCTTATCTCAGGCTTCACCGTGTTCATAGCTATCCTGGCGTTGTCGAGAGCATCCGGAGTCACCTGACACTTCCGCTCCGCGACCATACCGTCCAGCTTCAGCCTCTGGTCGTCGGTCAACTGGGATACCGGCAAACCGTCACCTCGCGCGGTCTTCTCTTGCGCGTCACTAAGCGATGCCCACATACGCACCGTTGACGGCCACTGACAGGCCATATCCGTCCCCGGCACAAACACCCATCCCGGCCACTTCATTTGGTCCGCAGAGAGCGCGGTGATAGGCAGCAGGTCCCGAACCCCAAGCGCGCCATTCATCTCGATCTTCGTCCACAGGCCGTCCAGCACCGGTGCGGGCGGTTCCTGATACATGTTCCGCGTATACCATTTATTATCCCTGAACCGAACGGTCTTGGCATCAACCTGGCAGGTATACTCGAATTGGCTGCAGATCATCTCAGCGGTCTTCTTCAGAGTCATCGCTTTAACCGCATCCGAGCTTTTGTTCTGGAGATAGGAGTCGGCGATGACGTCTCGCCCTGACTGAATGGCGATCGCTTCGAGCAGGTCGCCGATCAGCAAGCCCTTCTTGTATGGCAGCCACCGCAGCTTGTCCACCGTGATCTTCGGATCGTCGGGAAGCTCGGAATCGCTCAGCACCTTCTCGGCGACGGGCTGATCCGTGGCCTTGCGCATGTCGTCCTCGTTCACCGATCTGACCGGAAACTCGGTGCTGAGGCTCTGGATACCGCTGCCGTTGTCCTGTCTCTTGAAGATGAACTGAAAGCGCGGCAGTCCGGACTCGTCTGACGCTATTCTGTTCAGCGTGACCGTCGCGTCTGCCAACTCGGCCGGCGGTGTGGGCGGCCGTGGCCCGGCATCCTCCGCGGGCGTCACATCCAACTGAGGAGTACCGTCCGGCCCGATAACCCTCTTGGCCACCATGCTCCCAGTCTGCATGCGGTTGTACCAGTCGCATATGGCTATCTGAGTCTGAAGTGGAAGATCACCGCATCTCGTCGTGGCTGTGCCGTTCATCAGTGCGGTGGAGAGAAAGCCAATTCCAAACTCGGCGAACATGTTCATCATCAGCTTCTGCTTCTGCACGTTCATCGCCTTGGATGCGTCCGGGTTCGACTGCGCAAGGCTGGAAGACGCCTTATCGGAATCGGCGCCACCGTTTACGAGTCTCTCAGTGAAGTCAAGGAGGAGCGCATCCTGCTCGGCTTTCAGGTCTTTGGTCACCTGATCTCGCCGCTTGGCCCGAACCATGTCCTCGAAAAGCTGGTAGGAGTATGCGCCCTGCTTCCCGGAGATCAGCCAGTGGTAGTTGTACAGCGCCGATATTTCGTTCATGACATCGCGAAGTGGACGGCTGTGGAAATAGATGATCGCCCGTTGACTGGATATTTCGGGGGTGGTAGAGAGCTTGATGCCGGTTTTCGCTGTTAGGTCGGCGAAAAGGTCTTTCAGGCTCCTGCTTTTGCAGAACACCTGGACCTTCTGATCCAGCCGCTTGTCGTCAACGATCTCCTGCGGAACCTTTGGCTTCGGCTCGTCGAACGGGGTGTAGGCCTTGTGCGCGGGCTCCGAGTGCGCCGGAAATGCCCCGGCAAGCAGGAATGCGAGCGCACAAGCAATGATTACCGACACGTATACGAGGGAAAGTATTCTGCGATCATCGAGTCTCATGAGTTCCTCCGAGCGATTGAACTAACTGCTTCATTCATTTGTCGCACGGAAGAACCCAAAATGTATACAGATCGTCAGAATCAAGCGCCTGTGCTGCTACTTTGCCGGACTATTTGCTACCTCAAGAACCTCCACCACGTCCGCCGCTGCATCGGCCTTGCGCTGAGAGGTGAGGTTCTTGAGCGACTCTTCGTCCAGATGCAGTGGAGGAAACAGAGAACTCCAGTACAGGCTCTTGTCGCCGGACTTGATCTCAATGCTCAGGACCTGGTCCCGCTTGCCATTGCCGCCGCCGATGGTCCCAGTCCTCGTCCGGGTATGAATGACCGCTCCCTGCAAGACTTCTGGATCGATGCGGTCGAACCTCAGTGCCTGCGCCCATTCAACCAGCGAGCGCTGCTGCGCGTCTGGGAGATCGGCGACCGGCAGTCCATTCTCCGATGCCGCGGTCTCGATCTGTGCATCACTCATAAGGGCCCAGATCTCGATAGCCTCGCGGTTATCTCTGGCAGCCGACACGGCGCCGGGCATGAACTCCAGCCCGAGCCACTTCCTCTGCACCTCCGGCAGATGCGCCAGGTCCACGGTATCATCCAGTTCGAGGCCGCCCTCCTTCTCGATGTGCGCCCAGCATCGGGCAAGCAGATCCGCGGGAGGTTCGGTGGGCGGAACGTTAAGGAACCAATCATTGCTCCTGAACAGAATGGTCTGCTGATCCGCTTGACACGAGAAGTTGTGCTTGTTGCAGAGAAGCCTGGTCACTTCGTTCAGGGGCCTCTTCACGATCGCACCAAGGCCGCCCATGACATCCTGGAAGCGGTAGTCCGCTATGACATCCCTCTTCGACTGCTCGGCGATCGCTTGCAGTACATCCCCGACTCGAAGGCTCTCGGGGTAGGTGAGGCAGCTCAGTTCCTTCTTCGTGATCGGCGGATCAGAGGACACACCGGCGTCTCCCGCGACCTCTCCGGGTACGTCCCAGCCCACCAACTGCCGGTAGTCCTTCTCACTGATCGAGTAGTCAGGCCAGTTGCAGTCAGTACCCGCCCCCATGTAGCTTATCCCAAACCTCAGCGTGGGAAACCCGCCTTCCCCGCCCCCATCGCGCTGCAGGTATATCTCGCCATCCATCATGTCGGCCATCGAACTCGGTGAGGGCAGATTCAGAAGGGGATACTCAATCGACGGGTCTTCCGTATGCGCAGCCGCGTCTTGTTGGTTCACACCATCAACCTGCGACTTCTCGCGTTCGTAGAGGCGCTTCTGAAGGTCTGCCGGCAGATCCTGGAACGGACATGTCACCCTTCCTTCGGCCAGAGCCTTGTGCAGCAGATCTGTACCCAGTGACCGAAGCGCCTGCGCATGCTCACGAGACGCCGGATCGGACAGCGTCCATTCCGTATCAGGGTTCTCGTCTTGTAGGCGCCTGCTGGTGGCTGCATCGAGCTTACCGTCCGCGATCTTGTCCAGGAAGTCGAGAAGCAGGGCATCCTGCCGTTCCTTCTGTTCCTTCTTCCTCTGCTCTCGGAGTTTGGAGTGCCGGATGTCCTCGAATATCTCATACTCGTATGAACCGGGTTTTCCACTCATGAGCCAGCGGTATCCATAGAGACCGGATATCTCGGTCATGACATCGCGGAGAGGACGATTGTGGAAGTAGATGATAGGACGCTCGCCCCAGAGTTCGCGTTTGGCGGTGATCTTCACGCCGGTCTTTGCGGAGATGTCGGCGAAAAGCTGCTTCATATTCTTGCTTTTGCAGAAGACTGTAACCTTCTGGTCGAGTCGCTTGTCCTCGATGATCTCCTGGGGAATCTTCGGGTGTGGTTCATCGAAGGGTGAATAGGCTTTGGTCGCAGGTTCGGGGGATGAAGCTGTGGCGTCAGCGCCTGACGCAAGTGAGCCAACAATCACCATGCACAGCAGCGCAAAGAATACAAATCGTGTGACGCGATTGACTGTCATTGACCAGCCTCCGAGATCATGTTATACCTCAACCGCCAGCAGATGACGGTAGTTCACGTAAGTATTCATTCTCTATACTGGCCGGTAAAACCTTCTTGACCAAGCTATACTGTACCCGCAGGTCTT
>JANYKG010000166.1 GCA_025358205.1 Armatimonadota bacterium | reverse complement strand
CTTCACCCATCTCCACGCTGCTGACATCCACCTGCTCATCAGCTAGAAACTGAATCAGTCTGAGGCCGCCGCACGCCGCGATGTACTGGTCTTGCTTTCCAATCGGTTTGCCGAGGATGTCTATCTCTATCTCGCACGCTTCACGCGCCAGTTCATTCGCCGACTTTCGCTCACCGATGTAGCTGTACATCGCGTTCAGAAGCCCCACTGTTACGGTGCTGGATGAACCAAGTCCGCTACCCTCTGAGGGGATATCCGCCATGGTTGCTATCTCAACACCCTTAGTGATTCCCGTTTTGCGGAGGGCTTCGCGCACCAATTCGTGCTCTATCTCGTCAACGCTGTCCACCATCTCGGTTTTTGAGTAGCCCACGCGAATCTTGTCGTCAAAGCGCTCCTTGATGATGACATAGATGTACTTGTCTATCGCGGAGGAAATGACGCAGCCGCCGCCTATTCTGTAGAACTCGGCAAGGTCGGTTCCTCCGCCCGCGAAGCTTATTCTCAATGGCGTCTGGGTTATGATCATGCAGCCCTAGCTCCGTTCAGCGTACCATTTCTTGGCGAAATTCTTGAACTCATCCTGGTGTTCTTTGATCTTGCGCCACCATTCCTCGTTGTGTACATACCACTGGATGGTCGTCTGTATCGCCTCTTCGAAGCTGTGTCGCGGCGTCCAACCCAGCGCCCTGGTTTTTGCACAATCTATCGAGTAGCGCCTGTCGTGTCCCGGCCTGTCGCTAACGTACTTGATCAACGAGTCTGTTTTGCAGAGTCCGCCGAGTATCAGCTTCGTGATCTCCATGTTTGTGCGTTCGTTGCCGCCGCCTACGTTGTAAATCTCGCCCGGCTCGCCTTTGTGAAGCACGGTGTCTATTCCTTCGCAATGATCCAGCACGTATATCCAGTCGCGCACCTGCTGACCATCGCCGTACACCGGCAGCGGCTGATCGTCCATGGCGTTGGTGATGAAGAACGGTATCAGCTTTTCAGGATATTGATAAGGCCCGTAGTTGTTCGATCCTCGCGTGACCAACACCGGCAGGCCGTATGTCACGAAATATGAGCGCACCAGCAGCTCGCCGCCCGCCTTGCTTGCGGAGTATGGGCTGTTCGGCTCCAGTGGGTCGCCTTCCTTGAACGAACCGACCGGGATGCTGCCGTATACCTCGTCCGTGGACACGTGTAGGAAACGCTCGATGCCGTGAGTGCGGCAGGCTTCCAGCAGAGTGAACACACCGAACACGTCCGTCAGCACGAAGCCGCCCGGATCGTCAATTGATCGGTCCACGTGCGTCTCCGCCGCGAAGTTGACCACCGCGTCCACATTGGGAACCAACTCGTTCACGATCTCTTTGTCTCGGATATCTCCGTGGTGGAACTCGAAGCGCGGGTTGTCCTTGATGTCCAGAAGGTTCTCCGGGTTACCTGCGTATGTCAGCGCGTCCAAAACCACTATCCGATAATCGGGATATTTGTCGAGCATGTATCGGCAGAAGTTGCTGCCTATGAAGCCGGCGCCGCCGGTTACGAGAATGTTCTTCATTGAGCTGCCCTCGTTCCTATTTGAACTGAATATCCCAATCGTAAGGGATTTCGTCGGTGTTGTACGGCAGGCGGTACTCATCCGGATTAGCAGGATCGTACGCCTCGGTCGGCAGGTTCAGGAGATAGGACGGCTCCATGCCGGTCGTCTTGTATCCATGCATCACGCCCACCGGGATCTTCAGCAGCACCGGATTCTGCTCGCCCATGAACACCTCCTGCACCTTGCCGAAAGTGGGTGAGCCTTCGCGTCCGTCAAACAGAACAGCCTTGACCATTCCTTTCACGACCGCCCAAAAATCGTCTTGCTTCTTGTGGTAGTGCCATGCGCGTATCACGCCGGGATAGTTCATGGACACATATATCTGTCCGAACTTCACGAACACATCATCATCCGAGCGCATGATCTCGGTGAGGCAGCCGCGCTCGTCTGCGTGGCCATTCAGTTGTTTAACGACTACTCCTTCTATCATGTGAAACTCCTGGAAAGGCACCATGCGAAGATGCCGAATGAAATGCGGTAGAAAGCGTGTGGGGCGTCGGTCCTTTATGCCGGATCGCCTCCCCCCGGCCAGTCTTGCCAAGTATAGCAGAGCCTTCTGTCATCGTCAACAAAACCGCTGACGCAGGCATACCCACTCTAATCATTATCGTCAAGCAGGCGCTTGGGCATTACCCCGTATTTGTGTGCGCGAATTCGGGTAATGGAGGTATGGGGCAGGGATATCTCATAGTTCATCGAAGTATTCCATAGCAGGTAGCAGAAGTATTCATACCCTAGCAGCCATCGCATAAAGTCAGAATTGTAGTCGCAGGCATGAAACCTGCCATGTCCGGCTTCGCCGGCGATCGGGATTCGGAAATCCCGAGCTAACGTTTTCTAGCCAACATTAGCAGAGAAGCATATCACATAGTTGGCGCTGGATTTCCGAATCCAGTGCGGTCCGCCGCGGCGGACATTCCGGGAAGATCCCCCGGACTAGATACTTGAGGCGGACACATTCTCAAATGCGAAAGACGTTATCCTACATACTGGTCATAGGCTTTTTCTGGATACTTGTAGCTAGATTTGCCGAGGTTGAAAGACTGGCTACAGTTCTTGTGTCCGGGAAGTGGGAGTGGATACTAGTCGCGTTTCTGCTGCAGGTTTTGTACCATGCAGTCTACGCGGGACTCTATCAGGCTGCATTTCACACTGTCGGCGTTCACAGCCGATTCAGGGATCTATGGCCTGTCGTGTTTGCGTCTCTGTTTGTCAATGTAGTTGCCCCCGCAGGAGGCGCATCCGGAGCAGCGCTTTTTGTGGATGACGCCGCCCGCAGAGGAGAATCTCCGGCTAAGGCTACGGCCGGGACGTTGCTGGTGACCATAGCCGAACTCGGTTCGTTCGTGGCGATATTGGTTCCCGCCATGTATTATCTCTTCACCCGCCACAGTCTGAAAACTTTTGAGTTAGCAGGCGCAGGCATATTCATCACAGTGATACTCGGTCTCACGCTTGTTCTGTTGATAGGATTGTGGATGCCCTCATGGATAAACAGGCTGTTGGGGCTGGCACATTCATTAGCTAATAGAGTATGGACAGTGATCGGCAAGCGCGATCTGCTTTCGGATACGTGGGCAGGTAAGATCGTAACGGAGTTCTCCGAGGCTGCCGATGCGGTGAGACAGCATCCGGGACGATTGGGGCGCACACTGGCAATAGCAGCATTCGCGCATATGATTGATCTTGCATGCCTGTACTCGCTGTTCCTCGCATTCGATCAACCGGTTGGCTTTGGAACTCTAGTGGCAGGGTACTCCATGGCCATACTATTTTGGGTAGTGTCTCCTACTCCGCAAGGCATGGGCGTTGTGGAGGCAGTGGTAGCCCTGGTCTATGCATCCCTGGGTGTACCCGGCAACAAGGCTATAGTAATATCGCTTGCATTCCGCGGCTTGGCATTCTGGATACCACTGCTGGCAGGCGTGTTGGTGATACGTAAGCTGAGATCGTTTGCGAGTGAAGAACGCGCCCAGACCAAGGTATTCGAGGTACACGTTGCGGCAGTGGCTGTAACAATAGTGGGCTGTGTGGACATACTCTCCGCCATAACGCCGTCACTTACGGAGCGGATACGTATACTGCAGCCGTTCCTTTCGGATGCTACTCGACACGGTTTCAGACTGGCCGCGGTTCTCGCCGGGTTCGGCTTGCTTATGATCTCTCGCAGCCTTTGGAGGCGCAAGCGGGCAGCGTGGACAATAACCCTTGTGCTGCTCATCACTTCCTTTGTCAGCCATCTCATCAAGGGGTTGGATTTCGAAGAAGCCAGCATTGTCGCCGCCATGATATTCTGGCTCTGGCGGGTCAGGCGGCATTATCAAGTGCCATCGGATTCTCTATCACTGATGCATGGAGTCAGAGTGTTGGTGCTCTCCATTTTCATGACCACTGTATATGGCACACTCGGCCTGTACCTGTTGGACCGGCACTTTGCCGTCCACTACGGCTTTTATGAGGCGCTGTTACAAACCCTCACAATGTTCTTTGAATTCTACAACCCTGGATTGGAGCCGATAACGGGATTTGGAAGGTATTTCGCGACCTCGATCTATGTTGTTGGGCTTGTTTCGCTCACATCGTCTCTCGTATTGATGCTTCGCTCGGTGTTCATCAGGCAGCCGGCCACCAGAGCAGAGCGTGAACGCGCAACCGGCATTGTCCAGAGCTACGGCATGTCGTCGCTTGCCTCCATCACTCTCCTGCCGGATAAATCGTACTACTTCACGTCAGGCGGATCGGCGGTAGCATTTGTCACCAATTCGGGGATAGGGCTTGCACTTGGTGATCCGATAGGCCCGGCGCTCGACGCTGCATCGGCAATAGAGGAGTTCCGCAGTTATTGCATTGCACATGACTGGCGGCCGGCGTTTTACCAGACTCTCCCCGATCACTTAGAAATTTATCGAGCGAATGATTTCGACACTCTCTGTATAGGTCAAGAGGCCGTTGTAGATGTGCGCTCCTTCAGCATCGAGGGTGGAGCCATGAAATCCGTGCGTACTTCCGTAAATAGACTAAGCAGGTTAGGCTTTACGGCGGATGTGCTGGAGCCGCCTCTGTCCCAAAAACGGTTGGAGGAACTGCGCCTTATCAGCGATGAGTGGCTGGCGGAAATGCACGGCTCCGAGAAGCGTTTCTCGCTCGGCTGGTTTGATGAGAACTACATCCGTTCTTGTCCGATAATGGCTGTGCGTTCCGAGTCTGGAACGATAGTAGCTTTTGCCAATATTATCTCGGAATACCAACGGAACGAAGCGACAATTGACCTGATGCGCCGCCGAAGCGATGCGCCAAACGGCACAATGGACTTCCTGTTTGTGAAGCTATTCGAATGGGCTGCCGAGATGGGTCGCGATACATTCAACCTGGGACTAAGTCCATTGGCCGGAGTAGGTGAGAACCCCGATGATCCGATAGTCGAGAAAACGCTGGGATTCGTTTATGAACATCTGAACCAGTTCTACAGTTTCAAGGGACTGCATAGCTTCAAGGAGAAGTTCAGGCCGCAGTGGTCGCCGCGATATCTGGTTTATGATGGGCTGGCAACACTGCTCACAACCTCATACGCCATCGTGAGAGCTGACTCGGGGAGCCGATTGGTTGCGTCAATGCTTGGAAAGCGTCTCAAATCTCCCGGCGACGTAGGGGAGCGAGACGCGGAATCTGCTGCGCCATAGAGACCAGCTATGGCTGCCATTCACGACGGTGTAGTTATGGGGTATCTCGTAGTGTGCGAGTTCCTTCGCGAACATGTCATTATCATCCAGCAGATCATCTGAACGCCCCACATCCATGAATATGTGCAGGAGTTCGTCGCTGCGATGCTTCTTGACCTGCCTCATAGGACTGTTTTCATCCCATAGACTGCCTGTTGGTCCGAGCATTCTACGAATCGCTTTGCGTTCAAAGCGCGGCTCAAAGAACCCGCTGTGTGAAACGATCACGCCAAAAGTATCCCGGTGCTTCAGCCCGATGTTGGTGGCCCCATAGCCGCCGGACGATAGACCCACGAGCGCGCGAGCGTTCGGAGATGGTATTGTGCGATATCTTCCATCCATGAAATTCGGAAGCTCACGGGCCATGTAATCCTCTACCATTATATGCCCGTCCTTTGCGTTGAGGAAGTCCGTGCGGTCATTTGAGCCTCGCGGGCCATAGCAATCGGCTGATACAAGGATAAGCGGTTTGATTTTATGATTGAAGATCATTTTCTCGGCAGTTTCATGAGCGCGGCCATCATAGAACCAGTCGCGCGCTTCGCCTGGCTGACCGTGTAGTAGATACACGACAGGATATCGGCTTGAAGACTCGTCATAACCAGGCGGTAGGTAGACAAACATCTTGTTTACTCGCCTGAGAGACTTGCTGGGAACGTATAGTCTGACCAGCTTCCCATTAAGCGGTTCATGAAGCAGCGCATACTCGATGTAGATGTGCCCAATACCCAGCAGTTGGTAGCGGAACACAAACGCCATGCATGCCAACAGCGTAGACACTATCAATATTCTGGTTCGATGTCTGAGAGGGTGTTTCACAATAGACTTTTACCTTGTGGGGTGAATCGCGCTGGACCTCTTGTCTGCATTATGCGGGGAATGTGTGTGCAATCAAACTCTATGCGCGCGGTCTTCAACTAGTGGAATCAGCGCTACGTGCCCGCCCCATGAACGCACCTCCGCGCCGCCCGTGACCTGGTCCTCGCGGTAGTCGTCGCCCTTCACCAACACCTCCGGCCTCAGCGCGTTTATCATGTCCATTGGAGTATCCTCGTCGAACAGCGCTACTGCGTCCACCGATGCCAGTGCGGCCAGCACGCGCGCCCGCTCGTCCTGCGGAATCACCGGTCTGCCTTCGCCTTTTAGCGCTCGAACCGACCTATCCGTGTTCAGCCCAACAATCAACCGATCGCCCTCTCTGTGCGCTTTTTCGAGGAACGTTACATGACCTACCTGCAACAGGTCGAAGCAGCCGTTTGTGAACACGATCCTGTCGCCGCGCGCTCGCCACTGCGCAACCCGTGCTACCAGGTCTTCGAATGAGCATATCTTGTCGGACTGCTCCATCGCCTGTTCCGCGGTGATGGCGGATGCCAGTTCGCGCCTGGTGATCGGGGTCGTTCCCACCTTTTCCACCACCACACCGGCCGCCAGGTTCGAGAGGCTTACCGCGTCTTCCAAATCCAGTCCGCCGGATATGCCCGCCGCCAGTGTAGCGATAACCGTGTCGCCTGCGCCTGATACGTCGAACACCTCTCGTCCGACCGCCGGGATTCGCATCACTGAGTCCGGCCTGATCAGCGCCATACCCATCTCGCTCAGTGTCAGCAGTATGAACGTCAAACCCAGTTCCCGGCATAACTTTTGACCCGCTGCCGTCAGTCCGTCCAAGTCTGATGCGGATACTCTTGTCACTTCCGCCAGCTCTGCACGGTTTGGGGAGATTGCAGTCGCGCCGTGGTATCGGGCATAGTCATGGCCTTTCGGGTCCACCAGCGTGGGGATACCTCTGACTGCCGCAGCTCTGATGATACTTCGGCACATGTCTTTGGTGAGCGCACCCTTGGCGTAATCGGATAGTATTACTGCGCCTACTCCGGCATCCAGCCTTTCCTCGACCACCTTTAGCAGTTCGCCGGTCTCACGCTTGCCCGCCGCGCTTGAATCTTCCGTGTCCAGCCGTAGCATTTGCTGATGACCGCCTATCACGCGAGTCTTGGTCACGGTCGGCTTCTGCGTTCGTACAATACCGTCGGTTTCTACGTCTGCATCAGATAGCAATTTCGTCAGTCTATCACCCTCAAGGTCGGTGCCGGCAAACCCGCAGACAGATGCCTTCACACCCAGTCCGGCGACATTCAACGCCACGTTCCCCGCACCGCCGGCCGTTTCCGTCTGCCTCAGCAGCTTCACCACCGGCACCGGCGCTTCCGGCGATATCCTGGACACCGTGCCCCAGAGATACCTGTCCAGCATCAAGTCACCCACAATCAGCAGCTTTTGCTGAGCAAAGGCGCTCTCTACGAACTCTATGGTTTCTGCGCGGTTGGTGAACATTCGCGATTAGACCCTCCAGGTCTCTCTACATATGATCTCCTTTTCGCCAAGCGCCGAAGATATCCTGCCTCGACTGCTGTGGGAATCAAAAGCGGGGGTAAACTGGTCCGCATTATTCACGAACAACGTGAATAATGCTCTGAAGGCTCTGGATTATTCGGTTCATGAATAATCCAGACTAATGTTCTTCACAAAAACGAACAGGGGCTGCCCTTTCGGACAACCCCTGCTCGCGGTGTGCTTTGCTATTCTTTTGTCTGCCTACCAGTTGTTTGTGGCGGCTCCGGCCTTGGCGCCCTTTCCTGCGGGCTTCTGACCCATTGGCTTGCCGGTTGGTGGCGTTCTCTGTCCGCCGATCATCTCACGCTCCGCCTTCTGCATGATGAAGCTCTGGACCTGGGTCTGCTGGGCCGGTGTGCTCATCAGAGCCTTCAGACCAATCCAGAAATCCAGTTCCGCGCTAAGGATAGCCTGGTCTGACTGTCCAACCTTTGCGCCGTTAGCCAGCAGGTCGCTCTTGTTCGGACTCGGCTGCTGCAATCCCTGAAGCACAGCCTTGACTGCCGGTGCGCGCTCAGGGACGATCTGCTTCAGCGCGGCCTGAAATGTCTTGGCGAGTTCCTTGATCTTTGCCTTCTGATCCTCTGTCAGGCTCATTGCGACGCTCATTTGCTGCATCTCCCGCATGTTGGGGGGGAGAAGGATTCGCTGCAGGAAGGCAAACCCGCCTCTGGCCTGGTTGGGGGCCATGCCCGCTCTGCCTGCCGTGTTTACCTGACGCTGGCCCTGCTGCGCCTGTGCGAACGCCGCGAATGCCACCACGAGGATGAGGACTACTGCGAGAATCATTGTTACCGTGTTTTTCTTGTACATTGGAAACTCACTCCTTCTGCTTTGGATTACGACCTTTCGGCCGTTGAAACGTTTTCTGAGGTCGTAGACGCACCTGTTGGCCAATTGTTCAGTTGATTTTGCATCGGCTCGCATGATAGAATCTCGCGTTTGCAGGCCTCAACTCATTTCACAACACAGACACCCGGGAGATAACATGGCAGGCATTACCAACCGCGAACCGGATTTTGAGCAGTTCCTGAAGATACTTTGGCGAAAGGGGATGCCGAACCACCTGCCGTTCTACGAGCACGTGTCGCATCCCGGATTCATCGCCAAGCGGATGGGTGTGCCGTTTGACAAAATGGGCGGAGGCGATCCCCTTTACTGGCCGACCTACGTGAACTTCTGGTTGGGCATGGGGTATGACTGCATCCCGATGGAGATTCCGCTGAACTGCCCGGTTGCTGAGGGGCATCACGGCACCACCGAGGGGAGCGAGGCGCTGGCGGTTATTTCGAATCGTGAGGACTTCGACAAGTACCCATGGCCGGATGTTGCCACGCCGATAGACTTTGGCCATTTCGAGACGGTCTCCAGGTTGCTCCCGGACGGCTGCAAGATAGTCGGCGGGGTGTGCGCCGGGCCGTATGAGTGGGTGTCGCGGATGATGGGAACGATTGGACTGTCTTATGCCATGGCGGACGACCCGGAGTTGGTGGCCTTGATGTTCGCGAAGATCGGCAGTCTGCACCACAGCGCGGTCAGGCAGCTTGCGAGCATGGACTTCATCGGCGCGCTCAGGCAGGGCGACGACCTGGGGTTCAAGACCTCGACGTTCCTGGCCCCTGACAAACTGCGCGAGTGGGTGTTTCCGATCTACAAGAAGATGGTGTCAGAGGCGCATGAGGTGGGCAAACCGTTCATCCTGCACTCGTGCGGCAACCTGGCGGACGTCTACGAGGACCTGATCGAGGGCTGCAAAATAGACGCCAAGCACAGCTTCGAGGACGTGATTATGCCGGTCGCGGAGTTCAAGAAGCAGTACGGCGCCCGCGTGACGCCCATCGGCGGGCTGGACGTGGACATGATCTGCAGGGGCACACCGGACGAATTGCGGCGGTACACGCGCAAGGCGATTGAGGAGTGCTTCTCGGACGGTTACTGGGCGCTGGGCACGGGTAACTCGCTGACGGACTACATGCCTGTGGAGAACTACCTGACCGTGCTCGAAGTGGGAATGGAAGTTGCTGGATAGACTCCAGACTGAAGCCTACAGACCGCAGACCTGATAAACGGAAAGGCCGCCTATACAGGCGGCCCCTCGCAGTTAGTCAGTTTTACGACATCTGCTGTCTCTTCTAGTCACGTCCGCGTTTGTCATGGCCGAACGCATTGCCTCTAGGCTGCTTACGGTCATTCTTCCACTGATCCGATCCGAATCTTCCACGGTCACGGCTGTTGTTAGAGTCGAAGCGATACCCCTTGTCGCGTCTGTCATCGGATTTGTACCGATAGTCCCTGTCGCGCTGGATGTCAACCCTGTAACCATAGCCGTAGTCGCGACGATAGTCGGATCTGTAGCGGTCGTTGTGTCGGTAGTCCCGATCACAACTTTTGTCATTGTTACTGAACGCCGCCACGATAGCCAGTGCGGTCAGAGCGACCGCGGTGTTCTTGCGGCCCTCGGCGCCTGCGAAACTCGGCACAAGGGCCGAGAACATC
Organism: Armatimonadota bacterium; assembly: GCA_025358205.1. Classification (GTDB taxonomy): domain Bacteria; phylum Armatimonadota; class UBA5829; order DTJY01; family DTJY01; genus JANYKG01. The sequence goes on along the minus strand of JANYKG010000166.1, from coordinate 13,016 downwards.
AGCAATACCGATAGGCCGGCGACAGTGATGATACGACTGATACTGCTTGTCATGTGAATCCCTGCCTTTCCTTGCCGGACGCCTTAGCAAATCTTCGGGTGGGCCGCTTTCGCGTTCACTCCGTCTGCGTCCTTCTGATGGTTTATACGATGGTTAGCATGGCTAAGTTTCAGTTTTCGGGGGAGATTCTTGGTGTTCGATCCTCGATTCTCGATTCTAGATGCTCGATCCTGGATACCGGATGAAGAACCAAGTGGCGTAGTCTCCCTTCTCCTAGAATTGGGAGAAGGGCAGGGGATGAGGGTTTCCGGAGTGCGATGGTAGGATAATCTTACGTGACCGGCGGTGTTTCGCGTGACTCCCACCAGGTAGTGACATCGGCCAGAACGTGTTCTAGTCCAGCCACCGCGGAATATGCATCTTTCCGAGCAGCCTTCTTCTCTTCCCTTAGCTCTTTTCCAGGGTGAACAAGATTGCGACAGTCGCCGGCTATCAGAGCAGCGCTAGCACATGTTTGGGAAATGATCTTCAGGTCCAGAGCGACCTTCACATAGTCTGAGAGGTGCCAGAGGTCAGGTTCGTTCTTTGCGCACCGAAGGTCTGCCCTGGAGGCCGACTCCATAGCCTCGTCCTTACTGGCAGCCAATAGTGTATAGAGGAGTAGCGCTTCCATTACGCTGCCTGCGATTACCATCGTTGCCTTCCACTGCTTTACGGCCAAGAGAGACTCGACGGAAGCGATGTCGGCCCTGAGATCGTCGCGGTACACTTCGTCCTCAATAAAGCAGAGTCCCGTGATTGTGTCGGGTATCGCTTGGTCAGGCAACGACGACATCACTTGGTGGATGGCCAGTACTGGATGTGTGTTATATCCCTTCACTGGCTTCATGTTGGTGCTGTATGCCGGATCCTTGCCTGCAAACAACTCCAGCACAGTGCGAAGAGAGTTCATAGCAGCGACTAGCTTTGTTTCCGCTTCACCTGTTGGGCGGACAGACTCGTCTAGCCGATCCACCAGGTCGATGAGTGTCTTGAAGGAAGCAGTCTGGTGACCGGCGGTAACCGGTGTTCCATTTGCGCACCCCACGCCCGGTTCGTGCTGCATGCCATCTGCAAACTGCGGGTAGACCAAGTCTATGTAATCTACTACCTGTGATGGAACTGTCCCCATGGTGCCATCCTCCTCTCTGCCAGAATCGTCTATCTAGCTTGGTCGGTCGATTACGCCCTAGCCAGCTTCAATTTGATCTCTTCTCCTGCGATTTTCACCGCCAAGAACGACTCCGCTGCGGCGGTAGCTGTCAGCGAGTTCGCGAGTGTCTCCTGGCGGATGTAGTCCGCCCACGACGTGATGGCTTCTGCCAAATCGCCTGACGCCTCGTACTCGATCGTTATTCGGTCGTCCACGTTGAAGTCGCTCTCCTTGCGCATGTTCTGAATCGCGCGAACCAGGTCGCGGACCACCCCCTCCTGCACAAGCTCGGGCGTCAGAACCGTGTCAATGGCGACCACGGTCCCGAACTCCTCGGAGCAAGACATGTTCTCCGGGGTGACGGTCTCCACAATCACGTCATCCGGCTCCAGAGAAATAGTCTGGCCTTCGATGTCCAAATCGAAGCTCTCACCGGCCGCCGCTTTTCGCGCGATCGCGGCAGCATCCGCACTGCCCAACGCCGCAGATATCTTCGGCAGAATCTTGCCGTGCTTAGGGCCAAGCGTCCTGAGATTCGGCTTGATGCAGTAGTTCACCAGCCCGGACGCGTCCTCCGTGATGCTGAGCGCCTTGATGTTCAGTTCATCGAGAATCAACCGCTCGTTCTTCAGCACGGCTTCCTTCTCAAGAATGGTTGCCGGCTTGACCGTGAACATCGCCAGCGGTTGGCGTATCTTCTGGGCCGCCACATTTCGAGCCCCACGTCCCAGTCGAACGACCTTCATCACCGCGTCCGTCTCGTCAATCAGCCGCTGGTCCAGCAATGACTCATCGGCGGTCGGCCAGTCGCAGAGGTGTACGCTTTCAGGCGCATTCGGTTCTACCGCGCAGACCAGGTTCGAGTATATCTCCTCGGACAGGAACGGCAGAACCGGTGCGGTCAACTTGATCAGCGTGACCAGCACGGTGTACAGCGTGGAGTACGCCGACTGCTTGTCGGAGTCCGACTCGCTTTTCCAGAAGCGGCGCCTGCTTAGGCGGACGTACCAGTTCGACAGGTCGTCCACAAACGCCTCGACGGACTGCGTGATACGCGCACCGTCGTAGTTGTCCATGGCGTCGGTGACGTCGGTGATCAGCGCGTTCAGCCTCGCCAGAATCCAGCGATCCAATTCGGATTGCGGATTGCGGATTGCGGATTGCTCGGAAGGGACCCAGTTATCAACTTTGGCGTAGGTTATGAAGAACGAGTACACGTTCCACAGCGTGAGCAGCTTGCGGACCACGTCCTCGCCCTTGTGGTAGCCGAAGTTCAGGTTGCTCTGGATGTTCGATCCCGCATAGATCCAGCGCATCACGTCAGCGCCCATCTTCTCCACGGCCTCGTCGAACCAGATCGCGTTCCCGTGGCTCTTATGCATCGGGCGGCCCTGTTCGTCGTGGACCTTCTCGTAGACCAGCGCGGACTTGTAGGGCGCCTTGTCCTCCAGCGTCACGCTCATGAAGAGCATGGAGTAGAACCACAGCCTGATCTGCTCGCGCATCTCCACGATGAACTCAGCCGGGAACCATTTCTCCCAGTACGATTTGTCCTCGTTCATGTAGCCGAGGGTGGAGTAGGGGACGATGCCCGCGTCCAGCCAGCAGTCGCCCACCTCGGGCACGCGCTCGGCGGGACCGCCGCACTTGTCGCACTTCACCTTGATATCATCCACCCACGGTCGGTGGAGTTCCTTCAGACCCTCGATACCGCAGAGTGCCTTCTCCTCAAGCTCCTTGCGAGAGCCGATGTGCGTCATCTCGCCGCAGTCCGCGCACTTGAAGAACGGCAGCGGCAGCCCCCAGAAGCGCTTGCGGGAGATGCACCAGTCGCCCATGTTGTTCAGCCAGTCTTCCATGCGCTTACCGGCGTACTCGGGCACCCAGCGCACCTTGCGGGTCTCGCGGATCATGCGCTCGCGGATCGGGCCGCATGAGATGAACCACTCATCCACCAGGCGGAAGACCAGTTCGTGCTGGCATCTCCAGCAAACCGGGTAGCGGTGTTCGTATGCCTCGACCTTGTAGAGGAATCCCTTCTCTTCCAGATCCTCGAAGATCATCGGCGCGACCTCGCCAACCTCGCGCTCAGTGAGCCAGCCGTAGCCGTCGTAGTAGAAGCCGTTTTCGTCTATCGGCACCAGCACCGGCAGCCCCAGCTTCTGGGACAGCTCGTAGTCTTCCGCGCCGCATCCGGGGGCGATGTGTACAACGCCGACGCCCTCTTCTTCGCCGACATCTTCCCATGCGACCACCTTGGAGTCCACCTCTGCCTGAGCCGGGAGGTCGAAGAACGGCCCCTGATATCTCAGACCGACCAGTTCCTTGCCCTTCACCGTGCCGAGGTTCTCGTAATCGCCATCCAGCTTGCTGACCGTGCCTGCGGATAGGTACATGATGCCGTCGGACTGCTTCACCTTCGCGTAGTCCAGCTCGGGGTGAACCGCCAGCGCGACGTTCGCGGTAAGGGTCCACGGGGTGGTCGTCCACACCATCATGAACTCGCCGGGCTTGTCCTTCAACGGCAGCTTCAGGAAGACGGATTTGTGCGTCATGTCGCGGTAGGAGTCTATCAACTCGTGCTGGGAGAGCGAGGTGCCGCACCGGGCGCACCAGGGCATCGCGCGCTGACCCTTGTAGAGCCAATCGTTCTCGTGGCACTTCTTCAGGAAATGCCAGATGTGGTCAATGTTGCTGTCGTCCATGGTGTAGTAGGAGTGATCCCAGTCCATCCACTGGCCCAGGCGCTCCGACTGCTCGGCCTGGATGGCGGAGTACTTCTCCACGCGCTTGCGGCAGGCTTCCGCGAACTTGTCCAGCCCGTACTCCACGATCTCGCGCTTGGAGTTCAGTCCGAGTTCCTTCTCCACCTCGACCTCGACCCAGAGTCCCTGGCAGTCGAAGCCGTTCTGGTAGCGCTGCTCGTAGCCCTGCATTGCCTTGAACCGCTGGAAGACGTCCTTGTAGGTGCGGCCCCAGGCATGGTGAACGCCCATCGGGTTGTTCGCGGTAATCGGGCCGTCAATGAACGACCAGGCGTCATGGCCCTTGTTCTTCTCTCGCAGCTTATTGAATACATCCTGGTCTTTCCAGAACTTGAGGATGGAACGCTCCAGTTCCGGGAAGTTCAGGCCGCTTTTCACATCTCTAAACACAACAAATACCCCCATGATCTTGGGAACCGGGCAACACGGCGAAGCGTCTTTGTGGGAACGACAGGCGTTCAGTGGGGATGGATACATGCCTCGCGTGTGCCGAAAACTGATGCTGTATTATACTGGTTTCAAGGGCACTTGGTCAACACGAGGCGATGCGGTAGTTCGTCCTTGGAGTGCGTTGGAGCTTGCTCCCGCCGTTCTGCCGCAGATGCTTGCCTCTGCGGAATCCGGAAGCAAGCTTCCGGCGCCAAGGCTTGAGCAAGCACAAGCACTCCAAGAAGAAAAGGGATCCCGGTCCCACCTAATCCCGAGTAGTTCGCTCCGCCGCGGCGGACGAACATATCGAGGGACCCGAACTCCCATGAAATACTGACGAGCTGATATACTGATCTACTTCCCCCTGCGCCTGCGTCGTGCCAGAAGCGGCATCATCAGCGCCGCCCCAGCGATAAACGATGACGGCTCGGGGACAGCCTGAACGACGCGAAAACCTGTAGTTTCGTCTTCGCTGTATGCTGTGCCACCACCGTAATCCCCTGGTGATAGGAACATGATGTAGAATTCGAACCCACCACCGCGTATGACGCAGTCCGCGCTATTTATTGGATCAAAAAACGTTTCGCTCCACTCCCACACGTTACCGCCCTGGTCAAATGTGCCGTAAGCGCTATCTGAGTTCTGAAACTCGCCGGCCACCGTCGTGTAGTACGGCGACTGAATAGGATACTCCACATACGGGTCAATATTCCGGTCATAGTAGTTAGCGTTGTTGCCCGAAACGTCGTCTAGGTCTCGTCCTGGCGTAGCGTCGCTCTGGGTCGGAAACTGCCAGTAACCAGCATTCGTTCCGCCACCCTTGTAGTACGCGGCCTTATACCATTCGTCCTCGTTGGTCACAGCCCAATTCCAGTTTACATTACGCTGGATTGAACGTCCGTCGAGGCCTGTGTAACCGTACAGACTATAAGCTCCATCTTCAGTTGTCGTTGCATCCGAAGCACCGCTCTTCTGGCCGTTCGAGAGCCAGTTAGCGAAACGGCAGGAGTCCCAGAAGCTTACGTAGTTCACCGGGCGGTTGGCATAGTCGGAGGCTACGCTGTAGCTATAGTCCCCGGAAATGCCAGTCTGCTGTATCTTGCAACCGTATACGCTACTCAACATGCTGGCGTTGTACAGCCCATAAGAGTCGGTCTTTGCCACGGCGTTGAGAAACGCTGTATACTGCCCCGCAGTCACTTCATACTTGCCGATGTTATAGGTGTATGGCACCGAACCGCAGTAGATATTGCCCTCAACCCTACAGTATCTATAGTCGACAGCGTTTCCTGCGTCTCCGACAGAAACCGTTTCCAGGTTGGTGAGTCCAGGACCCAAGTTGAACACATCCGCCCGAGCGAGGCTGCCCAGGCATAGCAACGCAAGCACCGCTGTTACCGCGAATACCCTTTTCATCCTATTCCCCTTCCAGATTGTTATGTCAGCTACTTATTGCCAGCCTGACAGAGTAATGCTAACACTATTACTGGGATTAGGCAATGGGTTGGCGAAAAACTGGTAATTGTACTGAGCGGTGCCTTGCGGTCACTCATCACTCCTCACTCATCATAATCTCCCATGTAAACGTTGACATTGCCGTGCCGTGGAAGTACAATGCGCTTAACAACGCGGCCAGTTCGCGCAAGGTGGTACAAGATGTTACTCAGGACTCTGTGCGTCATTGCAGTGATGGCGCTATCAATACTTATTACGGAGGCTGGTGTTATGGCGGAGAAGAAGACTGAGGCTCGCGGGATGTGGGTGGTTCGCACGGACTTGACGAGTCCGGAGAAAATCACGACGGCTATCAAGTACGCTGTGGATAACAACTTCAACTTCCTGGTGGTGCAGGTGCGCGGACGGGGTGATGCGTTCTACAACTCGCACTTCGAGCCGCGCGCGGAGGCGTTGGAGGGTCAGCCTGCTGACTTCGATCCGCTGAAGATGTACGTGGAAGAGGGCCACAAGGCGGGCTTGCAGATCTTCGCATGGCTGAACACGCACTACTCCTGGGAATCGGCAACGCTCCCCAAGTCGCCTGAGCATGTGGTGAACAAGCACCCGGAGTGGCTGATGCGGACCGAGAAGAACGAGTATACGCTGGTCGGCGGCGGCGAGACAGAAGGCGCGTACACATGCCCAAGCAACCCCCTTGTGAAGCAGCACGTGAAGAACGTCTTCCTTGACGTGGTGAAGAACTACGACGTGGACGGCATCAACTTCGACTACGTGCGCTACCCGAACCCGGAGTTCTGCTTCTGCGACGGATGCATGTCTCGATTCAAGGCTCAGATGGACAAGGAGATCTCCGCGGACAAGAAAGCGGAACTGACCGCGTCGAAGGACCGGCTGGCATACACGAAGGCATTCCCCAAGGAATACGACCAGTTCCGGCGCGACCAGATCACTGATTTGGTGGGTCAGATCTACCACGGGGCGAAGAAGATCAAGCCGAAGATACTGGTGACTGCGGATGTTTTTCCGGGTTCCGACGACGCGTACAACCGCCGGTTCCAGGACTGGAAGCTGTGGATGAAGACCGGGATCATGGATATCCTGATGCCGATGGCCTATGCTGAGGACACCGAGAAGTGGAAGAAGAATGTCGAGGATGAGATGACCGCGCGGGGCGACCGACTGGTATACGCCGGGCTGGGCCAGTGGCAGATCACGGCGGAGAGCTGCATCGAGAAGATCAAGGCGGGCCGCAAGCTGGGGGCGGACGGGTTCTGCCTGTTCGCATACGGCTCGGCGACCAACGACGGCACGGACGACGCGTACCTGAAGAAGATCAAGGCCGCGGTCTTCCAGCAGAAGACGAAACTGCCGAAGACACCGTGGGTGAAGTAGAGAAAGCAGATATGAGGGAATGGCTGATGGCTAATGGCTGATGAGGGACGCTGGTCCGAGAGCCATATGCCATTGACCATCTGACCATAAGACCATTTTGAGTAGGTGAGACATGAATTTCAGATTACCACAATGCAAACCGGCGGAAGTCGGGCTGGACGGAGAGAGACTGCAGGCTGCAGACGAGATGCTCGCGAAGGGCCTGGAGGCGGAGGAGTATACCGCAGCGGTATACATGGTCGGTCGGCACGGCAAAATAGCGGGTTACGGTGCGATGGGGAAGACCGGCGGCGAGGATGATGATCCGTCTGCTGCCATTGATTCGATCTTCGACATGGCATCCGTCACCAAGCCGGTCGCAACCGGCGCGTCGCTTATGGCGCTGGTGGACCGGGGTGCGCTGCATATGGGCCAGCTTCTGACCGACTTCTTCCCTGAGCGGAATCTGCCGCACCTCAGCGACATCCGCATCAGGCACCTGGCGACGCACGTCTCTGGGCTGCCCGCGTGGAAGCCGCTCTACAGCAACGGCGGGACGAAGGAAGGCTCTATCGAGGAGCTTCTGCAGAAGACCCCGCTTGCGAACCCGGTCGGCTCAACCTATTCCTATAGCTGCTTGGGGTACATCACTCTCGGCCTGATTCTGGAGAAGGTCGCAGGGATGCCGCTGGAGAAGTTCGCCAGAGAGTATATTTTCAAGCCGCTGGGGATGAAGGATTCCGGGCACAACCCGCCTACGTCGGTCAAGAGCCGCATAGTGAAGACGGCCTTCAGCCAGTCGCGCGAGGGTGTCCTGCACGGCGAGGTTCATGACGAGAACGCGAGTTCCCTTCTTGGAAACGCCGGGAACGCGGGATTGTTCTCCACCGCGCCCGATATCGCCGTCTTCGCGCAGATGATCATGAACGGCGGGGAGTTCGAGGGCACGCGCATACTCTCGCCGCTTGCGGTGAAGCGGATGATAACGAACCAGATTGACCCGAAGATCGGCGGACAGGGGTTTGGGTTCTTCACCTATCCGAACGACATGGTCCCGAGCGGCGACCTGTTCTCGGATAGCTCAGCGGGGCACACGGGCTTCACCGGCACTTCGCTACTGATGGACCCGGAGAACGACATGTTCCTGATCCTGCTGACGAACCGCGTGTATCGCGACCGGGATGGCACGGCCTTCATGCGCCGCAGGAGATGGTTCCACAACATCGTGGCATCGGCGGTCAGGTAACATCGGTGTCGGGTTCCTGGTTTCGGGTTTCGGGCTTTCTTGTCACCTGACGCCGATGATACTGATCTCCGAAAACAAAGAGCGCCCCTGGTTTTCACCAGAGGCGCTTTTTCTGTTATCAACCATGGTCCATCAGCCATCAGCCATTGTCCCGCCAGCCATCTGACCATCAGCCATTCCCTCAAACGATCTGCATCGGCATGAGGACGTAGGTGTAGTCATCGCGGCCGACCGGGGCCATCTTGCCTGAGTTCAGCGGGCCGGTGAGTTCCATCACGATACCCTCCGAGCCGACCACAGTCAGGAACTCCAGCAGGTACTTTGAGTTGAATGCGATCTCGATGTCGTCGCCTTCCTTCACGACTTCCAGTTCCTCGTAAGCCTTACCAACGTCGCCGCTCTCCGCCGTGATGATCATGCGGTCCTCTTCGGTCTTCATAATCACGCGGTTGGCGTTTTCCCGCGCGACGATGGAGGCACGGCGGACTCTCTGCAGGAGGTCGTCCGTGGGCATGGTCAGCTTCCGCTCGCACTCGCCGGGGATCGCCCGCTCGTAGTTCGGGAACTGCCCTTCGATCAGGCGGGAGACAAGCACGATGCCGCCGACCACGAACTTGATCTGGCTCTCCGCGATGGAGACCACCACCGGGCTGTCATCGTCGTCCAGCATGCGGCTGATCTCGTCCAGCGCGCGCCGGGGGACTATGCACGATGCCTCGCCTGCCGCGCCGTCCACGGTGGCGGTTCTCAGCGCCAGTCGGTAGCCGTCTGCGCCGACGAACTTGATCTCGTTCTCTTTCAGTTCCAGCAGCACGCCCGTAAGTATCGCGCGGGATTCGTCTGTGGAGACGGATAGAATCGTCTGCTTGATGATGTCCCGAAGCGCGCCCTGCGTGATGGTGAACTTGCGGTCGTCAGGGATTTCGGGGAGCTGGCGGAACTCGTCTGCGGGCAGGCCGAGGAGGTTGTAGTCCGACTTCTGGCATTTCAGTTCAACTGCGCTCTGCTCGTCCGCTGATATCTCAACATCGGCTTCCGGCAGCGTGGAAAGCACTTCGGCGAGCAGCCTTGCGGGAACCGTCAGCGCACCTTCTTCAGCTATTGCGGCCGGTATCGTACACTCGATGCCGAGTTCCAGGTCAAATGCGGTCAGTCGCAGGTGGCCTTCTTCCGTGCGAATCAGCACGTTGTTCAGAATCGGCCAGGCGCTGCGTCCGGCGATTGCTCGGCTGGCGACCTGCACGCCGTGATGAAGGTCTTTTCTAGCACACGTTGCTCTCATGCCATCCCCCTCGTTCGGTGATCAGTTATCAGTAATCAGTAATCGTGAAAGCCGCACTCCAGCCCCACTGATCACTGTTCACTGATCACTGTTGACTGCACGCCACGGCAGTGCCAGTATATCATATAGTTCTGCCGGGTTCAAGCGATTCACCAGCGGACATTTGCCGTGGGTTTGAGGTCTTCCAGCGCAAGGGTGTTCATTGCGGACAGCCCTTCCTGCGTGCGGCGATAGGTGGGATAGACCGTGCCGGGCGGATCAATTGTCATCAGCGTGATGCCCAGCGATTTCAGGCGGTAGGTGTGCCCGCTGATCTCCTCTTCCGACTGTTTTTCGGGGAGAGGGAACTCCAGTGTCGCGCGGTTGCCGGGCTTCAGGTTCCTCACGCGGAGGTGCGAGGAGACCCATTCAGGTCGCGCGGGATTGCCGTCCACGGTCAGCTTCAGCCTGGTCAGATCCAGCCACCACGGGATGCGGATGAGCGCGGTGACCGGCTTGTGGATAATCAGGTCGAACCTGCCCTCGCAAGGCTGATGGCTGACGGTATCCAGCCACTCCGACCGGCGCGTGATCATGAGATTGACGCTCACCTGTCCGGCGGAGTGCGTGACGGCGTGCAGCCATGCCAGGTAGATCGCCCGAATCGCCGACGCTGTGCAGCACCCCTCCAGCCCCAGGTCGGAGCAGCCCGTCAGTCCGTTCGGCATCACCCACGAGTCGTACGCGCCCAGGGTCATCTTCTCCACGTCCGGCGATGCGAACTCGAATCGGCTGGTCTCTCTGACCTGGTTTTCGATAAGCTGGTTGCGAAGCATGATCTCCACATAATCGAAACAGTCCTCGAAGCCGCACTCCGCGAGCTTGACGCCGAGGTGGATGAGGTCGGTATTGCAGCAGGTCTCGCCGGTTATTATGCCGTCACTCGCGTTTATTCCGTCCGGCACCCAGCCGAAACTGCTGCACTGTTCGACGACGAAATCCCAGACGCGCTTGCACCAGACGATGAGTTCCTGGTTCTTGGTAGCCACAGCAAACCGCAGAACCCCGGCGGCGCTGGGGAGTATCCCCCAGGAGTGCAGATGCCCTTTGAAGCTGCCGTCCGGTTGAATGACTCCGCTTTCGCGGACGAAGAAGTTGAGAAGCCCGCGGATGAGGCGCTCGGCGGCAGGGCTTTTGGTCTCTTCCCAGTAGCGGGTCAGCGGTAGAATCTGCAGCACGCCGTAAGCCGGGAGCGCGGTCGGCCCCAGGTCTTTGGCTTCATACGCCGAGACACCGGTCCAGCCGCCGGGCGAGTATCTGTGCCCTTCGTAGTAGCAGAAGTCGTCCTTCTTGGTTGCGATTGCCCACAGTCCCTCGACCAGCCGCTCGATTCTGTCCTGAATGTGTAGCTCACCGGACTCCAGGAACCAGCTTGTCAGGCCCATTATCGCCCGGCTCTGGCAAAACATGTCGGCGGTATCGACGGCCCCTAGCCTCGGATCAGACCAGTTTACTCCCTCTCCTGTTATCGGGAGAGGCCGCGCCCGACAGCGGCGACTTGCGCTGCGACAGGGGCTGGGGTGAGGGTCTCCATCTGGCGCCGCCCTGTCGTAGAACAAGCCATCATCGGGGTTCTGCATCGCCAGCAGATACGCCCGAACGCCTTGCTCCACTTCCGTCATCGGCCAGTCGAACATCTGCCGCGCGCAAATCCAGGCATCGGTGAAGCGGCTGGACATATCCACGCAGTCCCAGGATGCGTGCCTCGCCCGCATCTTCCCATCGCAAATGGACAGGTCGAAGTACGGTCGAAAGTACGCGTCTTTATCCACCCGGTGGAGCAGGCTTTCCGCCGCCATCCGCGCCGCGTTGTATATCGCTGTGTCGCAGGAGTTGATGGTCATATCATACGGTCAATGCGCTCGCGACTAGGCTGGTCCAGTTCATCCACGTGGATCTCATATCGGTTGCCGTCAACGTCGGTGATCACGTAACGCCCCGGCTCCACCTCGGTCATGGTGTCGTGGACGCCCTTGGTGATCAGCCGCTTCGATCCGCAGTTTGTGTCCACAATCCACTCGACACCACCGAACCGATGCTTTATCATCTTGATGGACTTCACCCTTGGGGTGAAATAGCGCATCTCCAGGTCGTCCTCGATCAGCCGCCGGTCGCCCTTGCTGATGTGCGCCAGGTCCGCGATTATTCCTACCTCGTCGTCGTTTCCGTCTCGGATGGAGACGTACTTGGAGGGGTGAGAGAAGGGGAAACACAGCATGGACTTGACGCGCAGGACGGTGCGCTCGTCCGCGATCGTCATGCGCAGACCACCGGCCTCGGTTCGCTCAAGCGTGAAGTCGCCAAGCGCCAGGTAGCGCACGTTCGCCGCCTCGTCTGCAGTCTCTTCGATTGTAGGGTTGGTCTGTTCGCTCATAGTCATTACTCAGTCGGAATGCTTGAAGAAATGCCAGCCGCCAAGGTGCGCTGCATTCCCCTGGTCGCCGGGCAGCAGATCGGCGTAGTTGGCGCAAACCTTCTTGAACGCCGCCACGTACTCGTCAATGATCTCCGGGCGGAAATGCTTGAACCACGGAATGTGGTAGGTCCGCGCGCCCAGCGCCTCACTGACCGGCAGGTCGCCGGGATACTGCCGGAGGTCTCTGTTCGAGTTGGCTATGCGCGTCGGCTTTCCGTGCCCGTATACGTCGCACTCGGTGAACAGCGGATGCGTGTGCAGCGCGGAGTTCGCTCCTGCCCCGATGCCGCTGCACTTTTCCGCCCTGAGCGCCTCGCAGAACCGGCTGACCGAAAGACCGCCGAGTTCCTCTGGCAGATAGTGACCATGGCATGCGTACCAGCCGCCCATCGTTGAGCCTGAGTCCTTGGCCGGTCTGTGCGCCCTGATTCCCGGCACGCCCTCAAGGCAGTCCCAGAAGTAGTTCATCGCCTTGTCTATGTCGGCCATGCGCTCCGGGTAATGCTTGAGCTGTACGCGCCCAACCGCCGAACTCATCTGGTGCATGCGGTATTTGTACCCGCCCAGCGGGAGCCCGGTGAACGGCTGCAGGTACTCGGTCTGCATCTGGCCGGTGAACCGATCGTAGTGTCCGAATGCCATTGCGCGCTCATAGATTTCTGTGTCATCGGTCACCATGATGCCGGCCTCTCCGATGGGGAGCGATTTGCCGCTCATCAGCGACATCGGTCCGCAGTCGCCGATCGTGCCTACCATCTTGCCCTTGTACAGGCCGCCGTGAGCGTGGGATGTGTCCTCGATCACCTTGATGCCGTGCT
>JANYKG010000140.1 GCA_025358205.1 Armatimonadota bacterium | reverse complement strand
TCGCCGCCGGATCGCCCGTGTTCTGCTGAGTCGCCTTGCGCAGATCATTGATCGCTTCCTCAGCCTTCATCTTCGCCTGCGCCGGTCCCTGCCCCATCGCCGCGCTCAGCGCCTTCGTTGCCATGTATGCCTGCAACTCCGGGTCCTTCACGTCTACCTTAACCTTGGACTGCAAATCATACATGAACTGACTCTGCGCCATGTACTGCTGCTGGGTAATGTACGCGTCCTTGTATTCCTTCTGCTTCTTAGGGTCGGTGTAGTCAGCCGGTAGCGCACTACGCTTATCGTCCAGCTTCACTATCACAAATGCCTGCGCCAACTGAATCGGATCGCTTACATCGCCGACTTTCATGGAGAACAGCTTGTCGGCAAGCTCCTTCTCCATGTACGTCTTCCGCATGTAGTCAACCCGTTTTCCACCGTTTACCTTGAAAGGATCGTCCGACGACTCCTTCGCGATGGCAGCAAAATCATCGCCCTTTTTCAGCTTCGCGCTAATCTCGTTCGCCTGCGTCCGTGCCTGGTCCATTGAGCGCTTCTTACCATCCACCGTAATCTGGCTGAAACGAACTTCATCATAACTCGCGCGCACAGTCGCATCACTGGAATCAATCTTGTCCTGCAGCTTCTTGACCAGGCCTTCCATGGTAAGCTGCTCCCGCACCATTTCCTCGTCAATGCTGGCCCGAACCTGGTCCTTCACCTGTGAAAGCGACATATTGTTCTTGCGAAGCGCGGCATCCAGTGCGGCGTCTGTCTGATTCGTGGACCCCGGCAACATCCTGGAGCGAATCTGCGCAATTTGGGAGTCCACCACTTCGTTGATCTTGCGCTTAATGTCACCGCCGCGCACACGCACGCCTTCCGCCTTAGCAGCGTCCATACGCATGATCCGGTCTACCATCTTATCGAATAGCTGCCCGCGCATCTGCGCCTCTTCAAACGCGCCTACCGTGCGTTGAGACTGGTCTTCCACCCGCTTGATCTCCGCCGCCGCACGCGTCTCAAAGTCCGTCCGGTCTATCTTCTGACCATTCACAATCGCCACCACGCCCGATTGCTCAGTATCCTTAAGCCCGGATCTGCCGCTTCCAACAACCAGCCCAATCCAACCAACGGCAAATACCAACGCCAAGCACCACATAAAGATGTGCAGCTTTCCGTGCATCATCTTCCGCATACCAACTAGTGACATCTCTATCCTCCAGTAATTGATCCGGCAGTCCCACCGGACAAGCAAACTATAACTTGAGCCGCATTTGTTCACAATATCCGTGAACAATGCTCTCTAAGGCCCTGCATTATGCACACAGTGCTTAATGCAGGCTAGCCATCATCTCGTTCAGCGCCGCCAGACAAAGCCGAGACCCTTCTTCCGCCGCGCCGCCGGGCTTGAAGTGCGTCTCCAAGGAGATGTACCCATCATACCCGTCAGCCTTCAGCGCCCTTAGCTGTCCCCAAAAGTCTATCACGCCGTCGCCGATGCATACAAACTTGTTCCCGTCTTCACCGCAAACAGCATCCTTGATATGAAAGTGTACCATATCGGCCTTCACCGCGTCATATCCGTCGGGGTACGGAAGCTCACCTGCGCAAAACGCGTTCCCTGGGTCCCACACCGCTTTCAGCGCTGGCGAACCCACGGCCTTTATTACGCGAGCGGCCTGCGCGCCGGTTCCAATGTAACACGCATGCTCGTTCTCAAGACCCAAAATCACGCCCAACGACTCAGCCTTCGCGGCCCCCTCACGTAGCGCGACCACGATGTCTGATTCTATATTGTCGGTCAATTCACCGCGTTTCCAGAATGCGAATATGCGGATGAACTTCGTGCCGAAGAAATCAGCCATGCGGGCGCACCGCTCCAGCATAGCTATCTGCTCATCCATATTGCGCGCGGTAGCCCCGTGCGTCTGCCCCGCCGCGTCACCCGTTTCGCCGTAAAGATCGCACTTATAGAGCGGAGATGCTATACAGGAAACCATCATCCCGCGCTCGTCCAGCGCCTTCTTCGCACGCTCCATCTGCTCGTCGGAGAGCTCCGCGATGTTCGTGCCCCACAGGCCTCTAAGCTCCGCGCCCTTCACGCCGTACTCAAGCATCACGTCCAGCGCGTGCTCAAACTCACCCGATATTTCATCTGTAATCACTGAGAGCTTCACGAGACCCCCCCTACTTTGAACTGTTGATATCTTAAGGTTCCACCCGTTTTTTGTCAAGCCAAACCGCCTTACTCCCGCCCCCTTTATAGAGAGTGTGACGGAGTGAAGGTCTCGCCTTGGAGTGCGTTGGAGCTTGCTCCCGCCTTCATGCAGGAAGCTTGCTTCCGTGGTCTACGCAGGAGCAAGTGCCTGCGTGGGAAAGGCTTGAGCCAGCTCAAGCGCTCCATGCTCAGACGAGCGGGCTTCGGAGAACAAGACAAGGCCCGAAGGAGTCATCCCACCGGGCCGGTTTGTTGGTCTATGACGCGGGCAGTTTTCTGGTGCTCTTCGCGGCCTTGATCGCGCCGATCACCTCGCCCTGCGCGTAGGAGCGGGTCACCTTCGTCAGCCGCGCCTTAACCTGCTGGCCGACGTACTTGCCGCCGTTCGCCAGGTCAATCATGTATCCGTTCGCCCACGCCGCCGACCTGGGCAGGCTCACGAACGAACTGCGCACGACCTCGCACTCCACCTGACTGGCCTTCTTGTGCGGAAGCATCTCGGACTCCAGTTCCTGGATGTCGCCGGTCACAATCTCGTAGTTCTCGATGTGAAGATCCGAGTTCGCGCGTATGTAGAGCGGGCGATGCAGGTGCCTCTCGATGAGATCAGCAGTCTGACCTCCACCGCCGATAAGGTAGCCGGCCACATCCGGGTGCGCGTAGACGACAATCGCTTCGTCATCTTCCACATCCACAACCTTCTTCTTCAGCTCGCGCTCGATCTGAAGGCTGACGGACTCGGACGAGAGAATAGTTCCTCTACCCTGGCAGTACGGACATGCCTGATTCACCACCTCAGATATGGTCGCGCCGGTCCGCTTACGGGTCATCTCCACCAGACCCAGCGGGCTGATGTTGGAGATCTTGGTGCGCGTGCGGTCCTTCTTCAGCGCCTTGTCCAGCGCGGTGACGACATGGTTCCGGTCCCTTGCGCTCGACATATCAATGAAGTCAATTATGATAATCCCGCCGATGTCCCGCAGACGAAGCTGCCGGGCGATCTCCGCGGCCGCCTCCAGATTCGTCTTCACTATGGTATCGGACAGGCTGGTGCTGCCGATGAACTTGCCTGTGTTCACATCAATCGTCGTCAGCGCCTCGGTCTGGTCAATGGTCACATGACCGCCGGACTTGATCCACACCTTGCGGCGGAGCAGGCGGTCAATCTCGCCCTCCAGCCCGAAGTGCTCGAAGATCGGCTCGTTCTCTTTATACCGAACCAGCTTGGAGCGCATCTTCGGCGAGATCAGCTCCACAACTTCTATCGCCTTGCGGTAGTCGTTCTCGGAGTCTATGAACATCTTGCGGACGTCATCGCCAAACGAGTCGCGGATGGTGCGGTAGAGCAGGCTGAGGTCCTGGTGAATCAGCCCCGGCGCGGACGTGGTCTTCGCCTTGCTCTGTATCTGGTCCCACATGCGCAGGAGGAACTCCAGGTCGGCCTTCAGATCCTTATCCGTGCTGCCCTCGGCCTCGGTGCGGACGATAATTCCGTACCCCTTTGGCCGAATCTGCTCGGCGATCTTCTTCAGCCGATCACGCTCCGGCTTCTCGTCTATCTTGCGGGAAATGCCGACGTTGTCGCTCTCGGGCATCAGCACCAGGCAACGGCCTGGGAGCGAAATCCTTGTAGACACCCTCGCGCCCTTCGTGCCGCGCGGGGCTTTGACCACCTGGACCAGCAGTTCCTGGCCGATTTTCAGCAGATCCTTGATGTTACTGCTGCCACGCTCCGGCTCACGATCAGTATCCTGAACGTCTTCATCAGCTTCGGGAAGCACATCGCCCGCATAGAGGAACGCGTTGCGGTCAAGCGCGATGTCTACAAACGCGGCATCCATGCCGGGCAGGACATTCGCGACCTTGCACTTGTATATACTTCCGGCGACCTGTTCCTCACGTTCGAGGTGCAGCTCCACGAGCTTGCCGCCGTCCACCAGCGCCACGCGGGTTTCCCTCGCCAGCACGTTTACGATTATTTCTTTTGCCATACAATCTCACCTATTCTTTCGAGGAGGTCAACGAGCGTTTCTTGGCGGGGAAATTCAATCCGCCGAATGAAACTGCTCACTCCTATGAATCCTTATTACGTTAATATTCGACACGCGGTTGCCAAGTGCCTGCATAAAATCCTGAGGCCTTGCGCCGCCTGCGTCTCCCAGCTTGACCGCGATCTCGATCACGGCCGTTTCGCCCTCGAAGGACAGAACCGCCGCGCTGATCAGGTTCGGCCTGATGTCCACTACCCTGGCACCCTTTTTCTCGCTTACCTTCGTCACCTTGAGTTCCGGGGAGTCAAGGACGTGCTGTACGCCTGCGTCCAGTGTTTTCCGGTCGCAATTCTCTCCTACAAGAGCAGTGACCTGAAACCTGGATGCGTTCAGCGAGGCGATCGGTGACTTCACGCCCTCCTGCACGGGTACGGCGTCATTCACCCTTATGCCTAAGGGAAGCGCCGCATTCAGTCGGTCGCGCAGTTCATCCGCCGGCATGTCAGCCGACAAGTCCAGCGCTATCCGCTCATCATCGCTCGTCACGCCAACGCCGACCGCCGAACCAAACGACATCTTCGGCCTGGGGTTAAAGCCTTCTGAGTACGAAATTGGTATCTCCCCACGCCTGAGCGCGAACTCGAACGACCTCATCATGTCCAGATGCGAGATGTACTTCACCTCATCTCCACGGCTCAGCTTGATGGCTACTTTCGGCATACTACACCTCGTGCGCCGAGGGAATCGGCGAGCAGTTCATCCGCTCCGCAGCCCTCGCAGCCTTCCAGGCAGCCGCCCGTCACCTCGCCGGTCTTCGCGCGCTTATCCTCACGCACCAGGAATGCCTTGTTGATGCCACAGTCAATGTGGTCCCACGGCAGAACCTCGGCGTAGTCCCGCTCCCGGTTCGCGTAGAACTCCGGGTTAAGACCCTCACCAGCCAGTGCGTCCATCCACTTGTCGTAATCGAAATGCTCATCCCACGCGTCGAAGTGACACCCCGCACGCCACGCAGCAAGGATGGCAGCCCCAAGCCGACGATCTCCACGGGCAAGGACACCTTCGAGGTTGCTGGTACGCGCGTCGTGCCAACTGAGATCGGCGTGCTTCTCCCGAAACGCCTTCCTCAACACTTCCTGTTTCCGCTCCAGCTCCTCCACCGAGTCCTGCGCGCGCCATTGGAACGGTGTCTGCGGCTTGGGCACAAAGCTTGCCACACTGGCGTTCACCGTGGGCTTGAACCCCATGTGCCGACCGACTCGGTACACGTCTCTGGCCAGGTGCGCAATCCCGATCAGATCGTCGTCTGTCTCGCTCGGCAGACCGATCATGAAGTAGAGCTTCACACGCTTCCACCCGCACTTGAACGCCGCCTCTACTGCCGCCAACAAGTCCTCCTCGGTCACGTCCTTGTTGATGACGTCCCGCATGCGCTGGGTCCCGGCTTCCGGCGCAAGGGTAAGCCCGGATTTGCGGACCTTCTGAATCTCCGCTGCAAGCCCCACGCACTGCGCATCGGCGCGGATGGACGGCAGAGATATGCCAACCTTCCGCCCCTCATACTTGGCGATCAGATCACGCACAAGGCATTCGATCTCGCTGTGGTCGGGGGTCGAAAGCGACATCAGCGACATCTCATCGTAGCCCGTGTTTCGCAGGATAGTCTCGGCCTGCTCCATCAGCTTCGCGGCTGAGCGCTCCCGCACCGGTCGGTAGATCATGCCTGCCTGACAGAACCTGCACCCGCGCGTACAACCTCGCATGACCTCAAGCGGAATGCGGTCGTGTACGGTCTCCACGAACGGCATGACCGGCGCTTTCGCGTACTCCGCCAAGTTAAAGTCAGCCACCAAACGCCTGCGCACTACCGACGGGACGTCTGCTTCCGTCGGGCGAACTTCCTTCACCGTGCCGTCATTGTTGTAGGATGCCTCGTACAGACTGGGCACATACACACCGGGTATGCGGGCAAGTTCCCTGAGCAGCGACTGCTTTCCATTCGCCCGATTCGCTTTGAACGAGTCAATGATCTCGTGAATCAGTTCCTCGCCCTCGCCTATCGCAAACGCGTCAATGAACTCGGCCATCGGTTCAGAGTTGACGGTGCAACAGCCGCCCGCGATGACCAGTGGATACTCATCGCCGCGCTCGGATGACAGAACCTGGATGCCTGCGAGGTCAAGCATGTTCAGAACGTTCGTGTAGCTCAGTTCATAGCCCAGAGAAAACCCGATGATATCGAAATCCCTGACCGGTGTGCGGCTTTCAAGCCCGAAAAGCGGGAGACCGTGCGTCCGCATCTCGGCTTCCATGTCCACCCACGGCGCGAAGACACGCTCCGCAACCGTGTCGGCGCGGGCGTTCAGTATTTCGTAGAGAATCCTGACGCCCAGGTTCGACATGCCGATCTCGTAGGTGTCCGGGAACGCCAGCGCGAACCTCACGTCCACGGTGTCGTGGGCCTTCCACACGGCGTTGTACTCGCCGCCGGTATACCGCGCGGGTTTCACCACCCGGGGAAGAATATTATCGAACGTCCGGTCAATCATGGGTCATACGCGATGAGTGATGAGTGATGAGTGAACTCCGTCCGTACGGTCGCGCCGCATCCGGTTCACGTATCACGCGTCACGTATCACTGTCCTCCTGACAAACAAAAGACCGGCGAGTACCCGATCTGATCTCAACGAGCCAGAACGAGAGCGCCAGCCTGAAATTCACATTGAAGTATATCATTTATAGGGAATATCTGTCAATTTTCGCCATCATTCCAAGCGCCCCATGGCAAGCATGAGACCGTGGATTATGCTCCAGGGATGAGGCGGATCACCCGGAATGTAGGCGGAAACCGGCAAGATGCTGTCCACGCCGTTTGCCTCAGCATAACCACCTCCATGCAGGCCCCCGCTGATCGCGCTCACACCCGCTGCGATCACTAGCCGAGGTTCCGCCATCGCGTCATAACAGCGGCGCAGCGGCTCCTGCATAGCTCGTCCAACCGGCCCCGTGAGAAGCAGCGCATCCGCAAACCTGGGCGATGCGACAAAGTGGATGCCGAATCGCGCGATATCAAAGATAGCGTTTGTGGAGGCGATCACCTCCAGATCACACGCGTTGTCGCCCGTCGCCACCTCGCGCACGTGGAGAGACCGCTGGAACGGCAGCTTGGTCGGAGCAGATGTTGTGACCGGCTTAACTTGATTGCTGATTACCAACTCCTTACGCGTCCGAACCGCTGTTTTCGTCGAACGATCCGCTACTATGGTTCCTGATGGACAGGCCGCCACACA
This sequence comes from Armatimonadota bacterium, assembly GCA_025358205.1. Taxonomy (GTDB): domain Bacteria; phylum Armatimonadota; class UBA5829; order DTJY01; family DTJY01; genus JANYKG01. The sequence goes on along the minus strand of JANYKG010000140.1, from coordinate 30,837 downwards.
CTGATTGCAGCCAAGACAACTCCCGCGATCAAGCGTCACCAGGTCATCGTCAACCGTGATTGCGCGCGTCGGGCATGCGCTAACGCACTTCATGCAGTCAGCGCTCCTGCAAGGCGTGGATGTGAGTGAAGGCAATCCGATAGCGTCATCAGTCAGATCAGGAAACAAATCCTTCTGAGTGATGATGCCTGTTTTGATTATGGAGAGCAACGGATTGTTCATGGCATATCTTCCTCTAGAGATCGTTTCCGCTGTACGACAGGTTGAAGCTCTTGTTGCACAAGGGGAAATCGGCGACCAGATTCCCACGAGCGGCGATGGCCAGCCCTGTCCAATTGTTGAAACTGGGGTCCTTGATGGAGTAGCGCGAGATGGCCCCCGTGCGGTCGGTAGTGACCCAGTGGATAAGCTCGCCGCGCCACGCCTCAACTATCCCCACGCCCACCGCATCCAGCGGCAGCTTCTCCTGATCGCAGTCAATGAAGATCGCACCCTTCGGTAGATCGTCCAGCAACTCGGTGAGAAATTCCAGACCTGCGTGAATCTCGTCTACCCTGATCTGCGCCCTTGCCAACACATCGCCCGTCGTGCGGCTGGCGACCTTGGGCGCACGGCCCGGATAGACGCCGTGAGCGAAGACCTCACGCGCATCGTAGTGGCTGCCACTCGCGCGGGCGGCGGGTCCAACGATTCCGAAGTCGCGGGCCAGGGTCGGACTCAAACGCCCCGTACCCTCCATGCGCTCTATGACTGCAGGGTTTTCCAAGACCAGGGGAATCAGCTCCTCAAGGCGTCTCGAGATATCCACAAGCCCCTGCACCAGGGCCGTTCTCCGTGTGTCGTCCAAGTCGCGCGCCACTCCTCCCGGTTTGATGTAGTACCGTTGTCTCCTCGTCCCTGTCAGCAACTGAGCCAGTGCCAGGACAGCTCCCCGCATCGGCGGAAACAACGCGGCACACGCACTGTAACCGATATCGCCCGACAGCGCGCCTAGATCGCCGACATGGTTGGCCAAACGCTCCAGTTCAAGCGCAACCGTCCGCAATGCCTGAGCGCGCGGCGGCGGTTCAATGCCGAGGATGGTCTCCATCGCCGTCGCATGTGCAAGCGCGTTACCGGCTGCGGTGTCGCTGCCGGCCGATTCAGCTAGATAGCGCATCTGCTGCCACGGAAGCTCAGCAAGCCGCTTTTCCACCCCGCGATGCTGATAGCCCAGCCGAATATCAAGATTCGAGATGATCTCCCCGACGCAACTGAATCTGAAATGACCCGGCTCGATGATGCCGGCATGTATCGGACCCACCGGGATCTCATGTACTCCCTCGCCGGATACCTCCAGAAACGGGTACGGCTCCTTGTGCAGACGCTCCAGCGATGACAGCGGCGCGGGATCGTCCGGCCAGGCGTCACTGTGGAGTATCAGCGACTTCCAGCGCGGGTGCCCGGTGGCCTGGATTCCGAAGAGATCGCCGACCGCTCGTTCCGCCCAGTGGGCAGCCGGGGTCTCCGGTGTCAGCGAAGGATACTTCAACTCTCCTTCAGTCAGCGGGGCGGTGATGATGAGGCCGCCGCCGGTATTCCGATCAAGCGCCAGCGCTTCAATGACGAATTGCCCTTTGCCGTTCGCCCGCGCGGTAAGGTGGCCGAACCGCCTGCCCCGATGCGCCAGCCAGTTCTTCACAGTTAGGGCCAAAGCCGATGGTGTTTCTTCAACGCGCTTGAACATATTCATCATCGCCGGCCTCCTGCCTGTACCAGAATCGTCAGTACGCGCATCACCGGAGGAGCCAGTGCAACCCCGCTAATCAGCGATATGATCAACAGCGCCGACGGCACGATCGCCCATGAACGCACGGGGGTTGTCTCTACCGGCGCTCTCACCGTACCAAGCACGACCCGCCCGATATGCCTCGTGATCGCGATGAAGGCAATCGTCAGGCCGAGCAACACTGACACCGCAGCCGCAGTCTCTCCTGCCGCAAACGTGTCCCTAAGCAAGAGCCACTCGCTGATAAACGTGCCAAACGGCGGACTGCCCGCTACGGCGAATGCTCCCGCCATCAGCGCCACACCCCAGACCGGGATCGTCTTGAGCAGACCGCCCAGCTTCGGCAGCGCCTTGGTACCGTACGAATGCAGAATCCCACCCGCGAGCAGGAACATTGCGACTTTCACGATGCTGTGGTTGAGCGCGTGAAGAATGAACACCCGCCCCGAACCGATCCCTATTGCGAGTGTCAGCAGCCCGACGTGCTCCACGCTGGAATAGGCCAACATGCGCTTCAGGTCGTGCTGGCGTATCAGCATGAGGCTAGCCGCAACCACCGTGATCGCCCCTGCTGGAACCAGCAGGTGGCGGACCAACTCCGCCTGCCCTGCCGCCGTGACCACCCCCGACAAACGCCAGATAGCAACCAGCGCGCAATTCAACAATGCGCCCGAGAGCATGGCCGACGCGGTGGACGGCGCCTCGCTGTGGGCATCCGGTAGCCAGTTGTGAAGCGGGAAGATGCCCGCCTTTGTCCCATAACCCAGCAGGCAGAAGACGAATCCAAACCGCAGCAAGCGCGGGTCCATTTCCTTCGCGTGGGCGATCAAACCGCTTATCATCATCGTCCCACCACCTGCGGAGTTGTGCTGTGCTGCAAAGATCAGCAACGTGCCAAAGAGCGCGAACGCGATGCCTACACTGCACAGCAGCAGATACTTCCACGTCGCCTCCAGCGAATCACGGCTGTGGTGGTAGTTGATGAGCGGCGCAGACATCAGCGTTGTGGCTTCGATAGCAATCCAGAGCACGCCAAGGTGCCTGGCAAGCGGAACAGCGTACATCGAAATCATGAACAGACCGGACAAGGTATAGAACATGCCAAAGCGACGGTCCGTTATGTTGTGCCCTTGCGAGCGTTCTGCAGGCATGACGAGCGCGGCTTGAACCATCGCGGCGGCGGAGACAATGGTGGTGATAATGGTGAACGCGGCCCCTATGCCGTCCATCCCCAGCACGCCCCAGTAGAGCGTCCTGCCGGAAAAGATCGGGTAGCATACCCAGCCGACAACCGGAATCTGAACCAGCATCAGCGCGGCGCTCATCCACGGCAGACGGCGCGCGGTACTCGGAACCAGGCCGAGTAACACCATCACAAGAGGTAGAATCGCGATCAGTATGAACGGGTTCAATCGTGCAACCCCCTCATGTGCGTTACGTCAATATGCTCAAAACTGCGGTTGATGCGGAATATCACCAGTCCCGCGATCAGCACGCCGATGAGCACTTCAAAGACGATTATCATCTCGAGCAGCAGCGGCATCCCGCGCGTCTGAGTGAGGCTGTAGAGTGAGATTCCGCTTTCCATCGTGAGAAAGCCTATCACCTGACTTATCGCCAGCCTGCGCGTGATCATGAGCAGCATCCCGATGAACAAGAGCGCGACCGACATACCGGCGGACCCGGGGTTCAGCATGGCAGGCACCTCGAAATGCGGCGTCAGAAAATACCCAATCACGAGCAATCCACAACCGATGATGAGCGTCACTGTTGGGTGAACGTTCGCACCTCGGTCGCTAGTGATGCCCATGCTTGCAGCCGACCTCCCGAGAAAGATGGGTATGGCGACAGCTTTGATGACGAACATAGCGGAAGCCAGGACGAGCAGATGGTTGTAATGCTCTGCCATGGCAAGCCGAGCGCAGATACTGGACAGCAACGCCGCCTGCAGCACCAAACCCCATAGCTGCGTCTTCACCCGTGTCAGCCCGCACATCCAGACGGCCACCACGGCTGCCCCTGCGGCAAATAGATCAGTCTGCGATAGGTTCATCGCCCAAAGCCTTCTTTCATCTTCATATCTGTGCCGCCGCGACCAGCGCCGCCAACAAGCTCAACACCGCCGCAAACGCCAGGAAATTCGGTACGCTCCGCCATCTCAACTTGACCAGCACGCCTTCTACTACCGCCACCGCTATGCCAAAGACAGCCAAGGTGCCGAGGCTCACAAGGTAGCGCGAGAGCATCGCCATATCCTGGTACCCCGGCCATACGTGCAAGAGAGTCTGCGCTGCCAGTCCGAAGAAGACGCACGTCCTGAGCGCCACCGCATACTCGATGATCGCAAGACTGCGCCCGCTGTATTCGAGAATCATCGCCTCATGTACCATCGTCAGTTCCAGGTGAGTGGTCGGATCGTCCACCGGCATTCGAGAAAGCTCAGCCAACGCCGCCGCGACCAGCGCCGCGCCCACCAGAACCGCGATGAACGGGTTGATCGGCGCAGAGTAGATGGTCAGCAGATCGGTGCTTCCAGTGCCTAATGCCAGCGCACCCAAACCGATAATAAGAGTCGGCTCCACCAACATCGAGATGGTTGCCTCACGACTCGCACCCAGTCCGCCGAACGCGGAACCGGTGTCAATCGCGGCAAGCATGGAGAAGAACTTCGCGAGCGCCATGAGATAGATCACCAGGAGGAAATTCGTAGCAACCGCCCAGTCTGCAGGCAGAAGCGCACCGGCCCACGGAACCAGAACTGCAGCGATCAGCCCGACCGCCAGCCCGACAATAGGCGCCCATGTGAATACCCAACTCGCATTCTTGCTCACGGTCTGTGACTTTCGCAGCAGTTTCGCGAGATCGTAGAACGGCTGGAGTACAGGCGCACCCACGCGGTTCTGCATGAGCGCCTTCACCTTGCGGATGATCCCCACGAGAAGCAGCGGGGCAAGCAGAATGTTGACGGCCTGAACTACCAGGAAAAACGTTGTGTTGCTCATCCGCGTACCCCCACCCAGATCAACAATCCCAGCACCACGGCCATGTAGAACAAGTATTGATGGACGCTCCCGGCCTGCAAGCGCATGAGAAAGACACTGGCCACGCGCTGGACGCCCTGAAGAAACGGCATGTACACCTTCGTTTCCAGGTACGCCTCGTGTGTCGTTTCGGCGTCCACGCTCTGCGGGAAGTGCCCCCGCTTGCCATCGTCAACAGTTATCTGCGTTCCATAGCCGTAGATCGCCCCAAAAATACGCGCGATGGGCTGAGCAAAACTGCTCGCCGTGTACTGCGTTCTCGGCCCCAGGTCGCCGAACCCGCACTCCCAGGTGATGAAGACCCTTGACGGCCGCGTTCGAGCCAGTAGCTGCATCCACGCGGCAATCGCGCCTATGGTGAGAACCAACACAACGGCAAGAAGCGGAATCGGCAACGTCCAAACGCCGTCAAGCGATCCGCTGTCACCGATCAGCGCGGTGATCTTGCCCAAGGGAATCAGAACGCTGGTCGCGCCTACCCCGAGAACAGCGCAGAGCACAGCCAGCAACACCTGTGCGCCGACCATGCCCGGACCAGCCTCATGCGCCTTCTCGGCCTGCGGGCTTCTCGGAACGCCGAGGAACACGATGCCAACAGCCTTCACAAAACATGCTATCGCCAACGCCCCGACAAGCGCCAGCCACCCCATCAGCAGCAGGCCGCCGAATCGCGCGCCGGTTGTCGGCCCGCTCCTCGCGATGTTGAAAAACCCCTGGTACAGCAGCCACTCGCTGGCAAACCCGTTTAACGGCGGCAATGCGCAGATGGACGCGCTGCCCACAATAAACGCGGCGGCTGTCCACGGCATGCGCCTGATCAGCCCGCCAAGCTGTTCGACGTTGCGCAGGTGGGTTCGTGCGTCAATCGCGCCTGTTCCCAGGAAGAGCAGGCTCTTGAAAACAGCGTGGTTCAGCGTATGAAACAGCGCTGCCGCCAGACCGAGCTGAGCCAGGAAAGGAATGCCATAGCGTGTGCCGAGCAACGAAACCCCTAGCCCCATGAGGATGATGCCGATGTTCTCGACGCTGTGGTAGGCCAGAAGTCGCTTCAGGTCGTGCTGCAGCAAAGCGAATATGACGCCCCAGAATGCGGATATCGCGCCCAGAATCAGCAGAATTGGCCCGATAGCTGGAACGGCGATGTGGTTGCCCACTATGAACAGCCGCACCATCGCGTAGATCGCGGTCTTGATCATCACGCCGCTCATGATCGCCGATACCGGGGCTGGAGCGGCGGGATGGGCTATCGGCAGCCATAGGTGGAACGGCCAGCACCCGGCCTTGGTGGCCAGTCCGACCAGTATGAGCAGCGCAGGCGCCAATGCAGTCGCGCCCGAAAGACCCCAATCCGCAAAACTCCAACTACCGGTGAGGTGATGCACCCAGAGAAACCCGGTCATCAGGAACGCCGTGCCGGCTCGTGTCGCGCCCAGGTAGACGAACGCCGCGCGCCGGATGTCCCGCTGCTCGTGATCGGCCGCCACTAGGGCAAACGACGACAGCGCCATGACCTCCCAGGCAACAAGAAAGACCAGGGCGTTTGCGGACAGCACAACACCGGCCATGCTGGTCATTAGCAGCGCAAGGGCCGCCCACACGAACCCGAGAGATACGCGCTGACGAAGGTGTTGCAAATAGCCGGGGGAGAACAGCGTAACGGGGATGCCGATCAGCCCGATGATGGCGAGGAACCAACGGCTCAGCGGGTCAATCACAAAGGTGAAGCCCGCGTCGCCAATAAACCAGGGGAGCGGAAGTGTGACGGTTCTGGTTCCGCCCGCGAACGCGACCAGCAACAGACATACGTTCCCTGCCAGAACCAGCGTTGGTAAAATCGGACCCGAATACCGTCGTCGGCACACGCCCACCAAGAAAGCAGCCGACCACAATAGGAGAGCGGCCCCGCACCATACGCCGGAGCCGCCCAATAGTTCAGAAACAGACATACATGACACCCGTCTGAATACATAAGCGCTGACCCACCCTACGAGACGATAGGTCACCACTTGTACGTTCCGCTAGTGATTAGCCCGCATTATTCACTCCATGAATAGTCCAGGCTAGAGTGACGTCGTAACAGCCTCCTGGGTTGTTGAATTGAATGGCGTTCACCCGATGCGTTATTATACCTCATTCGGCGACTATATGACAAACAACTGGAGGGATAAGCTGAACATCCGCCGAAAAGGACGCTGATACCCCACTTTCAGAGGAGATTGACGTGAACAGCAGAGAACGCGTGAAGCGATGCCTTAGCTTTGAGAATCCCGACAGATGCCCCATGAACCTGCCCGCCCCCTACCCGCACGATATCTGCGGCGCAGGCATGACCGGTGACCCGGACTGGAAACCCTGGCGGACCTGGGAGTTTGAGGACTGCAAGCAATGGGAGGACGAGTGGCACAACGTCTGGAAGTGCCTGCCAAACACCTCACGCGGCGAGGTGATCGAGGGCGTGCTCAAGGACTGGGCTGAACTCGAAAACTACCAGATGCCGCGCATGGCTCTGCCTGTTCGCTACGACAAGGCGAGAGAGATATTCGCGAACAACCCAGAGCTGTACCACCTCGGCAGCCTGCCCGGTTTCCCGTTCGCCATCATGCGGTACATGCGCCGGGTCGAGGAGTTCCTGGCCGACGTACTGCTGTACCCGGACGAGGTCAACGCGCTTCAGCGGAAGGTCGTGGACATGCTGAAGGACTGCATTGACCAGTGGGCGACCACGGACTGCGACGGCCTGATGTTCGCCGAGGACTGGGGCACTCAGGAGCGACTGCTCGTTTCGCCGAAATGCTGGCACGAGATGTTCGAGTGGGGCTTCCGCGAGATCGTCAGCCATGCGCGGGAGAAGAACCTGGACATCTGGATGCACTCCTGCGGCTACATCAAGGACATCATCCCGAGCCTTGCGGACATGGGCGTGAAGGTTCTGCAGCTCGACCAGCCGACGCTATCCGACCTGGATTTCCTGGCCAAGACCTGCCACGGAAAGACCGCGATCTGGTCACCGGTGGACATCCAGCGCGACCTGCCGACCGCGAACGAAACTTACATCCGCGAGCGCGCTCGGGAACTGATAGACAAGCTCGGCAGCAATGGCGGCGGCTTCATCTGCGGGTACTATGGAGACGTTCGCTCACTGGCCGTGGAACCCGAGTGGCAGATGTGGGCCTGCGATGAGTTTGCGAAATACGCGGAATCAAAGGGGAATGGTTGATCCGTCGTGGGCGGAAATGGCTGATGGTCGAATTACTCCCTCTCCCGTTATCGGGAGAGGGTTGGGGTGAGGGTCTCCCCGGCACTACAGCCCATCAACCGCGTCTAGTATCCGCCGTAGCACTGACTCCAGTCTGTCCAGAACTTCCTCATTCGTGAAGCGGATGACACGATATCCGTATCTCTCCACGTGAGCTGTTCTATCCTCATCGTACTCCGTCAACGCGTTGTGGATACCGCCGTCCACTTCTATCCCGAGCTTGGCAACCGGGCAGTAGAAATCCAGGACATACGGACCGACCGGGTGCTGGCGTCGAAACTTGAACCCGCCCAGTTGTCGGTCGCGCAGAGAGCTCCAGAGCAGCCGTTCAGGAGTGGTTGGGGTTTGGCGCAGTCCGCGAGCGTTTCCTCTGCTCACAGCCGGTACACCTCTTGGATTGGGCGAATCCTTGTTGGGCGTCATTTTTGGGACCCTCATCCCTCACCCTTCTCCCGATAACGGGAGAAGTGAATCACGTCCGCTCAACTATCAGCATATCATCATGACCCGTATGCATTCCGTGACCGTAGGCAAACAGACTGCTATGTGTGTTGTCTCACCGCTGGAATGGTCATACCTCGCGATAGGCGGAAAAGAATCCAGCCGTCCAGAACATCGGCAAGGTTCTTGCGGCACTCTTCCAGGGTCTTGGCGCTGGCCCAGACGCCCTGCAGCCCTTCGATCTCGCCGTAGTACGGTTCTTCATCGTGGATCATCTCGTACTTGGCGTGTGCGAGTGCAGCGGCAATGTATTCTCTGATCATGGCATTGTCTCCACGTACTGACTGATGCCATTATACTGCTGATTTCCTGAAATGCCAAGCGGTGATCTTTTCCTTGATGCTAACCCTCGAATCAAGTATAATCTCCGAAAGGGGCGGAGAGCGCCGGAGTAGAACAGATCCGGGCCCCCGACACCTGAAACCTGACAACCGAAACCCTCTCTGAGGAGAATGATATGGACAAGAAACTTGGATTTGATACAGTCGCGCTGCACGGCGGGCAGACGCCTGACGCCACGACCGGTTCGCGTGCGGTGCCGATATACCAGACCACCTCATACGTGTTCAAAGACACGGGGCATGCCGCGCGGCTGTTCGAGCTAAGCGAGGGCGGGAATATCTACACGCGGCTGATGAACCCCACAACCGGCGTCCTCGATCAGCGGGTTGCCGAACTCGAAGGCGGGATCGGCGCGCTGGCGGTTGCGTCCGGCCAGTCCGCCGAGACAATCGCCATCCTGAACCTGGCGAAAGCGGGCGACGAGATCGTTTCGTCCGTCAGCCTCTACGGTGGGACCTACACGCTATTCAAGTACACACTCGCCAGGATGGGCATCACCGCCAAATTCGTGGAGCCGGGCAATCCTGAGAATTTCGCGAAAGAGATCACGCCGAAGACCAATGCGCTCTACGTGGAGACCATCGGCAACCCGAAGCTGAACGTCCCGGACCTGGAAGCCATCGCGAAAATCGCGCACGATGCGGGCGTTCCGCTCATCGTTGATAACACGTTCGCCACGCCCTACCTGTGCCGGCCGATCGAGCACGGCGCGGACATAGTCATCCATTCGCTGACCAAGTGGATGGGCGGTCACGGCACGTCTATCGGCGGCGTGATCGTGGACTCCGGCAAGTTCGACTGGAGCGGCGGCAAGTACCCGGAGTTCACCGAGCCTGATCCGAGCTACCACGACATGGTCTTCTCGCAGGCGTTCGGCGCGGCGGCGTTCATCGCGAAGGCGCGGGTGTCCATGCTCCGCGACCTCGGCCCGGCGATCAGCCCGTTTAACTCTTTCATGATACTTCAGGGGATCGAAACGCTCTCGCTGAGGATGGACCGGCACTGCTCGAACGCGCTGACGGTCGCGAAGTTCCTGGAGAGCCATCCGATGGTTTCGTGGGTGAGCTACCCGGGACTGCCCAGCCACCCGAGCTATGCGTTGGCGCAGAAGTATCTGCCGAAGGGCGCAGGCGGAATGCTCGGCTTCGGCGTGAAGGGCGGCAAGCAGGCGGGCATCAAGTTCATCAACTCGGTGAAGCTGCTCAGTCACCTGGCGAACGTTGGTGACGCGAAGTCGCTGGTCATCCATCCGGCAAGCACCACGCACCAGCAGCTTTCGGCGGATGAACTGATCGCATGCGGCGTGAGCGAGGACTTCATCCGCTTCTCGGTTGGCATCGAGGATGTTGAGGACATAATCGCGGATGTGGACCAGGCGCTGAGGGGATGATGAGTGAAGAGTGACACGTGATTGGGGAAGATGCTCGATCCTGGATTCTCGATACTCGATTCTTGTTACTCGGTGCTCGATGCTCGATTCTGGATACGTAATACGCAGTACGTATGTGAACTGCTCGATGCAAGGTTGGACAACCACTGGAGTGGAGAAACCTTCACATGGCTGAGGAGACATGCTAGTTTACACCCTCGCCCCTTGAGGGAGAGGGCCGGGGTGAGGGTAATATCATGACCATTCAACCGATCGGCGACAACGGAACAATACGCTTTGCGGCGGAGGAACTGGCGAAGTACCTGGGGCGGATGACCGACGCGGAGGTCGCTGTCGGGGCCGGCGACGGCATCTCCATCGGGCTGATGTCCGACTTCCCGCAGATTACCAAGCCCGCAATAGCCGATGCACACATGGACGATGCGATCTACGTAGACATCGCGGACGGCCAGGGAATCATCGCGGGCGTCAACCCTCGGAGCGTGCTGCTGGGGGCCTACCGCTACCTCACCGAACTCGGCTGCCGGTGGGTGCGCCCAGGTGCGGACGGCGAGTTCATACCGCAGATCGCCGACCTGCCGCCCGTACACTTGGAAGAAACACCGTCCTACCGGCACAGGGGCATCTGCATCGAGGGCGCGGTCTCCTACGAGCACGTCCGCGACACGATTGACTGGCTGCCCAAGGTCGGCTTCAACGGCTATTTCACGCAGTTCCGCGAGGCGCATGAGTTCTTTGACCGATGGTATTCGCACACGAACAACCCGCTCATCGAAGGCCGCCACATCACCACAGACGATGCCCGTGAGTTCCTCGCTCAGGCGGTCGTCGAGATCAAAAAGCGCGGGCTGGTCTACCACGGCGTGGGCCACGGCTGGACCTGCGAACCGTTCGGCATCGGCGGGCTGGGCTGGCGGCGCGTGGACGACGACATCCCCGATGAGACCCGGCAGTACCTTGCCGAGGTGAACGGCAAGCGTGAGTTCTGGGGCGGTGTGCCGCTGAACACCAACCTCTGCTACGGCAACCCGGAGGTCAGACGCATCATAGTGCAGGAGATCGCGGACTACTCGGCCAAACATCCTGAGATTGACGTAATGCATTTCTGGCTGGCGGACGGCGCGAACAACCACTGCGAGTGCGAACTGTGCAAGGACACGCGACCGGCCGATTTCTCGGTCATGATGCTGAACGAACTGGACGATATTCTGACCGCGAAGAGGCTGGAGACGCGAATCGTCTTCCTGATCTACGTGGATTTGCTCTGGCCGCCGGAACGAGAAACCATACGAAACCAGGAGCGGTTCATCCTGATGTTCGCGCCCATCACCCGCAGTTACAGTGAGTCGTATAAGGATATCGGCGATCTGCCGGAGCTTCCGCCGTTCGTGCGAAACAAGCTGGAGTTCCCGCGGTCGGTTGCGATGAACGTCGCGTTCCTGAAGGCGTGGCAGAAGGATTTCAAGGGCGATACCTTCGACTTCGACTACCACCTGACCTGGGACCACTACAACGATCCCGGCTATACCCAGGTCGCCGAAACACTGAACAAAGACATGCGCGCACTGAAGGACATAGGCATCAACGGCATGGTAAGCTGCCAGATGCAGCGGGCGTTCTTCCCCACCGGTCTGCCGATGATGACGATGGGCTGGACTCTGTGGAACAGGAATTTGTCGTATGAGTGCATAACTAGTGAGTATTACCGCGCGGCATTCGGCCCTGATGCGAATAAGGCTCAGGCGTTCCTGGAGACGATGACGAGGCTTTTCGACCCAGCGGCGCTTCGAGTTGAGCCGAAACCGGAGTCGGCAGAGGCTCTGGCGAATGTGCGGTCGGTTGCCGATGAGTTCATTCCGGTGATCGAGCGAAACCTGTCGGCGGAGAACCCGTGCTGGGCGAGGTCGTGGTTCTATCTCCGGCACAGCGTGGAGATATGCAGGTTGCTCGCCGATGCGTATGCGGCCCGCGCGCTGGGCGAGAAGGCACGCGCCCACGAGGCTTGGGAGCTTACCAAGCAGTACGTCCGCGAACATGAGATGGAACTGCATCCGGTTCTCGACGTGATGTTCTTCATCTCGACACAGGACGGGCGATTTCCTGCCTGATGCTCGATACTAGATGCTAGATACTAGATGGGCTGGAGGCGAAGATGAGCTACAAGAATCTGGAAATCTGGCAGTTAGCGAGAGACATTACCATCCGGATTCACAGAATGACGCTCGCGGAACTGCCCAAGTTCGAAATGTACGAGGAGGCAAGCCAGATACGGCGGTCGAGTAAGTCAGTCCGCTCTAACATCGTCGAAGGATATGGAAGGCGAGAATACAAACAAGATTTCCTTCGCCATCTGACGTTTGCGCTGGCTTCGTGCGATGAGACTAACGATCACCTCGATACGCTGCTGGAGACTGAGTCGCTGACAAATGAGGCGATATACAAAGAACTGCATGAGACTCTTGACCATCTCGGACGCAAACTTAACCTGTTCTTGAGATCGGTCGAGAACGGACATATGAGTAGGAAATAGGCCATTGGTGCAGTCCCATCGAGCATCAAGAAACTAGGATCGAGTATCTTCATGATTGATGACAAAGAATCAGTTGGCTTGGTAGAAACCAAATACTTCGAGTTTGCCAAGGACAGCCCGCTCGAATTGGAATGTGGGCGCACGCTTGGGCCGATCACGCTCGCCTATGAAACGTACGGCGGACTGAGTCCGGCAAAGGACAACGCTATCCTGGTCCTGCACGCACTCTCCGGCGACGCACACGCGGCGGGTTACAGCAGCGCGGACGAGGAGAAGCCCAGCGGTTGGTGGGACAACATGATCGGTCCCGGCAAGGGGCTGGACACAAACAAGTATTTCATCATCTGCTCCAACATAATCGGCGGCTGCAAGGGGTCCACCGGGCCAAGCTCTATTGACCCCGCGACCGGCAAGCAGTACGGCCTCACGTTCCCGGTCGTCACTATTCCGGACATGGTGAAAGCCCAGAAGATGCTGATAGACCACCTCGGCATAGACCGACTTCTGTGCGTAATAGGCGGCTCCATGGGCGGCATGCAGGTACTCCAGTGGGTGATCAGCTACCCCGAAATGGTGCGCTTGGCAATCCCCATCGCTACCACAGCGCGGCTCTCCCCTCAGGCCATCGCGTTCGACGAGGTCGGCAGAGCGGCTATCATGGGCGACCCGGGATGGATGGGCGGCGACTACTACGGCAAGGCAAACCCGGAACGAGGCCTTTCAATCGCCAGGATGATCGGGCACATCACCTATCTTTCGGACAAGTCCATGCACCAGAAGTTCGCGCGGAAGCTTCAGGACAAAATCGAGTACGACTACGATTTCGTGACCGACTTCCAGGTCGAGAGCTACCTGCGCTACAAGGGCGAGAGTTTCGTCAAGCGGTTCGACGCGAACTCCTACCTCTACATCAGCAAGGCGATGGACTACTTCGACCTGGCGCAGGGTTACGACTCGCTGAAGGACACTTTCGAGGGTATCACCGCAAAGTTCCTGGTCATCTCGTTCTCGTCCGACTGGCTGTTTCCGCCGTACCAGTCGAAGGAAATCGTCAGTGCTCTGCGGCAGAACAACACCGAAGCAGTCTACACTGAGATTCACTCAGATTACGGCCACGATGCATTCCTGCTGGAGGTCGAGCAACTCACCAGGCTGATCTCGAACTTCCTGATGCACGGACAAAGGAAAACCTAGCAACCTATGACAGCAATGGAACCGATCAAATTCGAAGAAGACGGCACGGTCGTAAACCTGGCGCCCGAGCACAAAGTGATCATTGACCTTGTGGAGGAAGGCAGCCGCGTGATGGACCTTGGCTGTGGGGACGGCGACCTGCTGAAGGCGCTCAAGGTGCTGAAGCACGTTCGCGCCGAGGGCATTGACCTGTCCGAAGAAGCTATTCAGGGCTGCGTAGAGAAGGGGCTGTTTAACGTCCACCACGGTAACCTGGACGAGGGACTGGCCGACTACCCGGACAAATCCGTGGACTACGTGATTCTGACGAACACCATCCAGGTGCTGCACCATCCGATGGATTTGGTCAAGGAGATGGCGCGGGTCGGCAAGAAGTGCATCATCAGCTTCCCGAACTTCGGATTCTGGCGTGTGAGGTTCCAGTTGGCATTCGGCGGCAGATTGCCAAAGAGTCCGCGCTTGCCTTACGAGTGGTACGACACCCCGAACATCCGCTTGGTCACCATCCCGGATTTTGAGGACCTGTGCCGCGCGGCGAACCTGCGGATTCTGAGAGAGATCCCGATGAGGACACTCAGCAACGGGCAGTACCGCGTGGCGAAGATATTGCCAAATCTGTTCGCCGACGCTGCGATCTTTATGGTAGAAGGCTGACGAGTGAACTGCATTCGGCAGTAGCTCACTCGTCACTCCTCACTTATCACGTCGTCTTAGCTCCTCGGGCACGGACGCATCAAGATTCGCGGACACCTGCCCCTCGAACACGACCCCCATTTTCTCCAACGCGATGATCACCGCGCCAACCACAGGCTCGTACTTCGGGGTAACCGCCTTGGCTTTCGGCGCAACCTCGTGGATCGTACTGTTCACCACGTCCAGCATCAGCGGGCCTTTGCCCTTGAACACGCTGCCTGCGAGAACCACCTCGATCTCGTCGTGCTGCAGCCCGAGTCGCTTGATAATCGCGTTTGCCGAGATTCCCGCTTCCTGGCCGTACTTGCGCACAATGCCTATCGCCACCGCGTCACCGTCATACGCGGCATCGAACACCTTCGGACACATGCCGGGTATCTTCTTCGCGGCAGACTTGTCCCAATAGAGTATCCGAGCAAGCTGCTCCATGTCCGCCGCGCCCCAGTGGTCCATCGCCATCTGCATGAGCACGGTCTGAGGTCCGCGTCCGTCATACGCGCGCATGGCATGAAACAGCGATTCACGTGCGATTGCCGCGCCGCCGCCGACATCGCCGAATAGCGGGCCTTGCGAGAAGTAGCGAATTTCCGTGCCGTCCTTGCCGATTCCCGCGCCGTTGAACCCCGTGCCCATGATGACGCAGATGCCGTAAGGTTTGCTCACGCCGGCCCGCAACCCGGCTATGGCATCGTTCTTCACCATGACCTTCTTGCAGACCTGTAAATTTTCCATCGCTTCGATCAGCAGATCGAAATCCTCCGGTTCAAAGTCCGCGCCGGCGAGGGCGAAGCACCCGAGTTCAACCTCATCCGCAGACTCGCCGCCCTGCTCCAGCGCCTGGGTGATCGCATCCAGGATGCTCGCCTTCGCCGGGTCAATGCCGACGATCTCATAGCTCCCGGGACCCGAACTTCCGAACCCGACGATAGTGCCGTCAAGCCGAGCGGCCAGCGCGTGAGTCTTCGTTCCGCCGGCGTCTATTCCAATGACGTAAGACATACTTCCTCCGAGCTATCTCTTCAATCGGAACTGCGGCAGATAATCCTTATTCGCGTCCAGTATCGCGTCCAGCAGGCCCTTCGCAACCGTGGAAGAAGGCACAAGCGGATGGGCCATCAGCGCCTGAAACGCCAGTTTCTTCGACCCCGAGACGCCTGCCGCCACCGCGAGTTCCTCATACGTCTTCACCGCCTGCAGGAGTCCGCGAATCTCGAGCGGCACATCCCCAATCGTCATCGGATGAGCGCCGCGCCCGTCAATCACGCAATTGGTCTCAATCGAGCAATCCGCAGGCAAGCACGGGATGGTCCCGTTGTTCCGAGTGTTCACAATGTGAAGCTCTCGTTTGTTGTTGTAGATCGCGCTGGCAAGTGAGACTGCCGCAGTCGAATAGTGCGCCCCTCCCCGCTTCTCAAGCTCTTTCGGTTTACGCCTCAGGTTCGGGTTCTGGTACTTAGCCAGGAGTTTCGCCTCCACCTCGGTGACGATCTCTCCTCTGCTCTTCTCAGCCTTCTTCTGATCCTCCAGCACCTTGTCGCGCGCGTAATAGTAGTGCAGATAGCCGTTGGGGATGATGCCGTTGATCTTCATCCACTCGGCGTCCTCCTTCGCTCGGCCCTTCAGCGACAGCTTGACCGCCTGCTTGGTCACATCATCGCCCTTCATGCAGACCTTCGTTATCCAACTCAGGTGGTTCAGGCCAACGTATGTGAGGAACAGATCCTGCGGCTGGCACTCTAGCTTGGTCGCCAGGCTCTTGGTCATGCCGACCGGCACGTTGCACAGGCCGATGATATTCGTCCGCGAGTGCTTCAGAAGCGTCTCGGAGATGATTCCGCTGGGGTTGGTGAAGTTGATCCACCACGCGTTCGGCGCGAATTTCTCGATGTCGCGGGCGATCTCCAGCATCACGGGGATAGTGCGCAGAGCCTTCGCGAATCCGCCGGGTCCTGTCGTCTCCTGGCCGATGACGCCGAAATCAAGCGGGATGTGCTCATCGCGAATCCGCGCAGGCAGCCCACCGACCCTGATCTGGCTGAGCACGAAGTCCGCGCCCTCGACCGCTTTCTTCCGGTCGGTAGTCAGCTCCACCTTGGCGTTGATACCGGCCTTTTCGACCATGCGTTTCGCGAGGCTGCCGACAATATTGAGCTTGCCAGGATCAATGTCCATCAGCGCGATATGGCTGACCGGCATCTCCTTCTTTCGAACGATGAACCCCTCTATCAACTCCGGGGTATAAGTGCTTCCAGCGCCGATAACGCAGACCTTCAATCCGTCCATGTTTGACCACCTGACTATGTAAACGTTTCCGCTCCGCATTGCTCACGAACAGAGTGAACAATGCTCCGAAGGCCTTGGATTATGCGTTGCATGCATAATCCAAGCCAGGCCTATCTTACGAATGTGGGAGGGATTTGTCAACCGAATGACTGAACAATCCATTATGAAGTCCAGGGTTGCTATCATCAAGTGTGAAGACTATGAGCCCGCAAAGGTTCTGCGCGCAGTAAAGGAGGCCGTTGACCTGCTGGGCGGCATGGGGCAGTTCGTTCAGGCAGGGCAGAACGTTCTCCTGAAGCCGAACCTGCTTTCGGCGCGCCCGCCGGAACTGGCCGTGACCACTCACCCCGCGGTAGTGGAGGCAATCGCGAGCCTGACCATCGCAGCAGGCGGCAGATGCATAATCGGCGACAGCCCCTCCATCGGATCGGAATCCCCGCACGGCTACCAGCGGCTGCTGGAAATCACCGGCATGCAGGACGTTGCACACCGAGTGGGCGCGTCCATAGTGCGCTTCGATGACTCCGCGACCGAACGGGAGTCGCCTGACTCAGCCGTTTTCCGCAGCTTCCTGATCGCTGATGCCGTGTCCAGCGCCGATATGATAGTGAATGCACCGAAGTTCAAGACCCATCAGCTAACCCTGTTCTCCGGCGCGGTTAAGAACCTGTTCGGGTGCATTACAGCCCGGCGGAAGATAGACTTCCATCTTCAGGCCGGTGATAATCCCGTCATGTTCGCCCAAATGCTGGTGGACCTGCTGAGGCTGGTGGAACCGGGACTGTCAATCATGGACGGCATTGTCGGCATGGACGGACAAGGACCGGCAGCCGGGCGCAGGCGGAACTTCGGGTTGATACTGGCTTCGGCAGACCCGGTGGCGCTGGATGCCGTGGCGTGGATGCTGGGCGGCAACAACCCGATGGACGTGCCGATGCTGAGGCTGGCGACGGAACAGGGGGTCGGTACCGCCAACTCGGCGGAAATCGAGGTGCTGGGCGAAGCGCAAACCGCGCTGATATCGGATTTCCTCGTGCCCGGCAAGGGTGACATGGCCTCTCGGATTCCCAAGCCGATCTTCCACGCCGTAAAGAACCAACTCGTACAGAAGCCGGTATTCCTGCACGACAAGTGCGAGGGCTGCAGGCTGTGCGCAAAAACCTGCCCGGTAAACGCCATCTCAGGCCCGAACGAGCGTCTGCGGATTGACTATTCAACCTGCATCAGGTGCTTCTGCTGCCAGGAAGTATGCCCGGAGGAGGCAATCGAGGTGCGGGCGGGTGCCCTCCGCGCAGGTGTTGAGAGCGTTTCTCGGACTGCGCTACACGTCGGAAACGCGCTGAAGCGTGTAACATCTCGCAAGAAAGGGAACGCTTAGCCAGGATTATTCATGAAATGAACAATCCTGGGCTTTCAGAGCATTATTCACGAATAACGTGAATAATGCGGAGCAAACAAACAGATGAGTGATAAGTGATACGTGAACTGCTTCTACGTCGTAGAGCTTATCCACTAGTCACTTGAATTCAAGGAGGAACCCGTATGAAGACATTCGCACTACTAGCAGTCTTGCTTCTTGCCGTACCGTGCCTGGGGGCGAGCACCGTTAGCGGACCGAGCGCGGTTGAGCTGACGATCTACAATCAGAACTTCGCGCTTGTGAAAGAGCAGCGGCAGATGACCCTGGAGCAAGGACTGAACCGCCTGCTCGTTGCCGATGTGGCTGCGACGATTCAGACCGACACCGTACACTTCAAGTCGCTGGACGATCCGAACGGCGTCGTGGTTCGAGAACAGAACTACCAGTACGATGTGGTGAACTCGAACACGATTCTGAACAAGTCGGTCGGCAAGAAGGTGATCGTACGCAGAGTGCTGGATACCGGCGGAATCAGCGAGATCGAGGGCACGCTTCTCAGCACACCGGAGAACGGCACGGTCATTGAGACAGCGAAAGGCATTCTGATCAACCCCAGCGGCGAAATTCAAGTGCAGGAGCTTCCCGCCGGGCTGGTCTCCCGCCCGACGCTTATGTGGCTGGTTCAGGCCGACAAGGGCGGCTCTCAGAGGACGGAGGTCTCCTACCTGGCGAACGAAATGAGCTGGAAGGCTGACTATGTAGCCGTGGTTGACCCGCTGGACAAGTATGTTGATCTCACCGGCTGGGTCACCCTGGACAACAACAGCGGCACCACCTATGAGAACGCGACTCTGAACCTGATGGCAGGCGATGTCCACCGTGTGCAGCCGCAGAGCGGGGTATCGTATGACTTGATGCCCCCCGCGCCGATGATGAAAGCGGGAGAATCCCAGTTCACGGAGAAGAGCTTCTTCGAGTACCACCTGTACACGATGAAGGACAAGACCACAGTCAAGAACAAGGAATCGAAGCAGGTGTCGCTCCTCTCGGCGAACAAAATCCCCGCGAAGAAACTCTACGTGTACGACAGTGCCAAGGACCCCAAGAAGGTGAACGTCCTGATGGAGATTGTGAACAGCAAGGAGAACAACCTGGGGATGCCGCTGCCCAAGGGGATCATCCGCGTCTACAAGCAGGAGCCGGACACCAACCAGCATTTCGTCGGCGAGGACAGCATTGACCACACGCCCAAGGACGAGAAGCTGCGCCTGTACCTGGGCGATGCTTTTGACATCGTGGGCGAGCGCAAGCAGATGACAGACAAGGTGATCAGCGACCGAGAGCACGAGTACAGCTACGAGATCAGCATCCGAAACCACAAGGCCCTGCCGGTATCGGTGACCGTGGTTGAGCACATCTGGGGCGACTGGAAGATCACCCAGAGTTCGCAGAAGTACGACAAGAAGGATGCGTCAACCGTGGAGTTCCCGGTGGAAGTGCCCAAGGACGGCGAGGTGAAGGTAACGTACACCGACCGGGTGAAGTGGTGATTCCATTTCGGAATGCGGATTTCGGATTTCGGAATGCCCGTGACTGACACAAGACGCGTGATACGTGATTGAGTGATGAGTGAACTACTGCGAATAGCTCACTCATCACTCGTCACTCATCATCTCTCCACGGAAAACACCGCATCATATGTGACACTCTCGCCGGGCTGGAGGACGAGGATCGAATCTGTCTTCTCCCAGCCGGCATTCTTCAGGCTCTCGAACTCCCCGATGCCCTTGGTCCACGGCTCGATGCATACAAAATCCGTGCCGACCGGCGTGTAAACCAGGAACAGCTTGGCCCAGTCGCCGAAGTCCACATGCACGGTATGCCCGGCCTTGCGGTCAATCAGCGACATCCGACTGCCGTTCGTGAACCCGAAGGCGTTGTCGTAGAAGACATCGGGCTTCAGTGGGATTATGCCGTCTGTGTCCACATACTCGCCGGTCGGAAGGTTGGTGACTTCTTCAAGCACGACCTCTTTCGCGCACGGCACACGAACCTCCACCCCTTCGCGCTCTGCACTTGAGATCTGGAAGTATGGATGCCAGCCGAATGCCACCGGCGCGGGCGAATCACCGTTGTTCGTAAGAGTCGCCTTCAGTTCGACGGTCGTCGGGGTCAACAAGAAGCTATGCACCATACCCACGTCGAACGGATAGTTCTCCTCGCGGACCTTCTCCGGCACAACCAACTCGTATGTCGCGGTGATCCTGTCCTCGCCCTTCTCCTCGCTGACCTTGCGGAAGTCGCAGAAGAAGACGGTGCCGTGGTTCGGCATGAAGTACTTCTTGTCCGAGCCATAAACGCTGTAATCGCCCCGAATCGGCGGCGCTACCGAGCGGTCCCACGTTCGTCCGACCGACGGGAAGAGAATGGGATTGCCTGCCCCCGTGATTCGCTCGGCGGTCTCCGCGAACCCCTCGGGATAGTACATCAGTTCCACTCCATCCACCCGCCAGGACGTGATGTTGCACCCCCATCCCGGCGCTATCGAAAACGAAGTACCGTCATTCAGTCTATATGTATCCATTACCATGGCCACCTGCTCCTACTCACTATCAAATTCGAAATTCGAAGCACGAAATTCGAAACAAAAGGTGAACCCGGAAAAGATAAACATCCAAAACACCGGAACCCAGTGATCTTGTTTGGAGCTTTCCCGATTGGTTATTCGGAATTGTTTCGAATTTCGGATTTCGAATTTCGTGCTTTCCCAGCTACGCTCCGAACTTCTCCTGCACGTTCATGAGCTGGGTCAGGATCGGCATCACCGCTGTGCCGGATATCCTGGAAATACCGCCGCTCACCACCGAACGCTCGTCAAACGCCTTGACCGAGTCCACCCGCACATCCGGCCCCCAGAAGGTTATCGCCACAGGATCACCGGTATGGTCTTTCGTACTGATAGGAGTCGAGTGGTCCGCCGTGAGCACGATGTACGTCTCTTTGTCCACGCTCTTCATCAGCTTGCCGATGACCGCATCAACTCGCTCAGCGAACTTCACCTTGGCAGCAGCGTCACCGTCGTGACCTGCAATGTCGCCGCCCTTGATGTTGCTGAGAATGAAGTTGTGATCGTCAAGCGCCTTCACCATCGCGTCGGCCATCGCCATCACGTCGGAGTCCAGGCCGCCGTTCGCGGTCGGCACTTCTATGATGTCCATGCCCAGATACTTCGCGATTCCTGCGATCAGCCCTGTTTCCACTACCGACGCAGGCTTCAGTCCGTACTTCTTCTCGAAGCCATCTACGTGCGGCGCAACTCCCGCGCCTCTGGGCAGGATGATGTTTGCAGCGCCCTTGCCATCGGCCTCGCGAGCCTTGTTCACGGGGTGATCTTTCAGCAGTTCGTATGACTTGCGGACGAACACGTTGACGATGCGGGCGGTCTTCGCGCTGGCAGCGTCCGAAGCGTCAATCGCATGTGCGTCGTGGATGCCCAGGCCCACCTCATGCGGGTCGGCGTCCGTCACAGCAGCACCCAAACCAGGGCCGCGGAGCACGAGCGCGCCTCGGTGAGCAACGGACTCCTTGAAGAAGACAGTCACGTCCTCGATCTTCATGCCGTTCACCGCCGCCGCAAGCTGATCAGTCCCGACTTCGATTCGCCCCGCGCGCCTGTCCAGTATGACCAGGTTGGCGTCTACCGTCGAGAAATTGCATCGGAACGCGACGTCGCCCTTCTGCACGTCCATGCCGATGCCTGCCGCCTCGAACGGACCCCTGCCGGTGTAAACCGCGTACGGGTCGTAGCCGAGTATGGACAGGTGAGAAGTGTCACTGCCCGCCCGTATGCCAGGTGCAATCGGGTCCATCTGGCCGGACACGCCCTGCGCCGCCAGAGCATCCATGTTCGGGGTATTCGCAGCCTCCAAGGGGGTGCGCCCGCCTAACGAAGCAACCGGCCTGTCGCCCATGCCGTCACATATCAAGAGAATCGCTTTCGGTCCTTCCATGCTCGTCCTCCGTAATGATCTATGTCCAACACCAGTTTAGGATACCCCATTTTCGGAGTCCTTGGCAAGCCCGAATGGGGAAAGTGAACAGTGGACAGTCAACAGTGAAAAGTGGGAGGGAACCGGAATTTGCGAAGGACTGAGCAGGCTCGTGGTCTAACTGTAGCGGATACGAGTCCGCATTATTCACGAAAAAAGTGAATAATGCTCAGAAGGCCCTGCACTATGCGGAAAAGTGCATAATGCAGGCATGGAGAATAGACGTGCAGATTACCATTCAAGAAATGTCCGCAGTGCCTCAGGAATTCGACGCGCAGGTTCGCGACCTGTATGAGCGATCGTTCCACCCGGCGGAACTGCGAAGTTATGACGACATGCTGGCCTCGCTGGGCACCGATGACGTGCTGAGAACCCGCCTGATTATGGCTTGGCAGGGTGACAGAGTCCTGGGCCTCAGCCTCTTCAAATACCACGCTCAGCCCGGCTTCGGATATCTTTGGTACCTGTGCGTGGGTCAGGATACGCGGGGACTGGGCATTGGTGGGAAGCTGTACAACGCGACCCTGGATGACCTGAAGCGGATATCGGAAGAAAACGGCTCCGGCCTCAAGTGCATGATGTTCGAGGTCGAGCGCATGGACGCCGAGTCGCACCCCGAGTACGGCGACCCGATCAAGCGGATGAGGTTTTACGACCGCATGGGCGCGCGGATGATCACGGGCTATGACTACCGCCAGCCCCCGATCCCGCCGCATGATGAGGTACTCCTGCAGCTTATGGTCCACCCGCTGAACATGCCTGAAGAATCCTATACAGCGGACGAACTGGCCGCGCTGGTACGGGACTTTGTACAGCACTGCCAGGGTGAAACAGCAGGCCCAACGGTAGACTTGAAGCTGTGTCAGTGGAGTGCATGATCACCTGACTCAAGAAAACCTCTTGACAAACAATTCCACACGCCATATACTTAGCATATGCAACCATTAGCAGGCCAAAGCAATAACAACGCCGATGTGGATGAGTGTGCGCGGGAAGTCCTACTGGTAGTTCCAGCCGTCATGCGCGTCATCCGGGCCGAGATGCGGCGTCATCGTCCTGCAGGCCTGTCCGTCCCTCAGTTTCGTGCCATGGGATTCATCTACAGACAGACCCACGCTTCCCTGTCAGAGGTTGCCGAACGCCTGAGCGTTGCCCTGCCGACCGCCTCCAGAACTATGGACGGTCTGGTCAAGCGAGGGTTGGTGGACCGGGAAGTGTCTCAGAACGATAGACGTTGTTCCGTGTTGACACTGTCAAATGAGGGAATAACTGTATATGATTCGGCCAAGCGCCATGCTGAAGAGCACTTGGCCAAGAGCCTGCAGTCATTATCAGCTTCCGAGCGAGAGGAAGTTACCCGATCTATGCAGATGTTGAGACATATCGTTATGGAGACAGACTAGCAGACGGGGTATGCCAATGCGAGAGGAGCCGTTTCGATGAGAGCCACGAGAATACTGAGTATCCTGATATGCGCGTTGATGGTTATGCCGCTGTGCGGACATGCCGTTGGGGCGACAACCACCCTGCCGGATCGTGTGTTGACGCTGAAGGACTGCATAGAATACGCGCTCAATCAGCACAGCAGCGTGCTAATCGCAGAGAAGGACCTGACCGCGAGCAAAGCCGATGTCACCCGCGCAAAATCCGGTTACCTCCCGAAGATCACAGCCAGCAGCGACTACTCAAGCGGCGGAACAAAAAACCTTTCGACAAGCACGGGGACCATTGACAGGAGTTCCAGCGGTACCAGCAGCGTGGTGGGAGTGACCGAAACCCTCTATGACGCGGGCCGAACAGTGGCAAGCGTCCGCCAAGCGACTGCCTCTGAGCGAGCAACTGCCGCAGCCCTGGATCTGACGAAGCAGACCAGAATACTGACCGTAACCTCCGCATACTTCGATGTGCTGCGAACCCAAAAACTTGCCGATATAGCAAGCCAGGCGGTCGCCGAGTCTCAAGGCCAGTATGAACTCGTGCAGGCCAGAATTGACGCAGGTGACGGCGCCAAGGTGGACATCTACCAGGTAGAGGTTGAACTAGCCAACGCAAAACTGAACAAGATACAGGCCGATAACGACGTGAGGGTCGCAGGAAACACGCTACGAAATACCATGGGGCTGGACAGAGGTAAGGCGCTGCAGTTGCAGGACGTCTCTGAACCGTCTGCCGACGTGCCATCGCTGGATGACAGCCTCGCATCAGCCCTGAAAGATCGCCCTGAGATCATCCGCGCACTGGCTCAGGTTGACTCGGCCAAAGCATCTCTCACCCTTGCCAAGCAACAGGCCGTTCCCCTTCCCACCGCCAATGCGTCATATGACCAGAACCTAGGCGGCTCCGGTTTTGACAACGAATGGTCTGTCGGTGTTGGCGTAACGCTGAACATATTCAGTTCAGGCTTCGTCTCTGCTGGTATACGTAGCGCCAGGTCACAATCTGAATCATCCGCGTTGGCCATGGACCAGTCAAGAAAAGACGTATCCGCTGACGTTGAAGAAGCATACTTGAACCTGACAAACGCATTGGAGCGGTTGGTCGCCAGCAAGCCGAACCTGGACATGGCACAGAAGAACCTGGAAGTCATGCGGGAGAAATACAAGCAAGGACTGGCTATTACCCTGGAGCTAGTCACGGCCCAGCGCTCATACGCGGATGCCCAGGCGGCCTATGCTCAGGCACTTTACGATTGCTACGTTGCCCGCGCGACACTGGACAAGGCCGTGGGAAAGCGAGGTTACTAGAATGAAGATCGTTCTCAAGCATAAGATATTCTTCGGCATACTGGCGCTTGTACTCATCATATCATGGGTGGCAGCATCCAAGATTCGCGCCAACAAGGCGGATGAACCCGTCATAGAGACTGCGAAGGCTCAAAAGGGAACAGTGGTCAACAGCGTCTCGGCAAGCGGAGTGGTGCAAGCGCTAACCGTCATTGACCTCAAATCAAACGTCGGAGGCGTGGTGGATACTCTTGCGGTGGATGTGGGATCTGTCGTGAAAGCCGGTCAGCTCATCGCAACGATAGACCCCACCGACAGCCGCACGGCGCTCAACCAGGCCGAAGCGGACCTATCTGCCGCAAACGCGCGGCTCTCCCAGTCGGAGCAGAGCCTATCGCTGGAATCAGAGCAGCATGTCACCCAGCTTCAGCAAGCCAAGCAGTCATACGATACCGCAGCCGCCAGACTCAAACAGGCCGAAGCTCAGGCCAAGGTACAACCCACACTCACCAAGGCCGCTATTCAGCAGGCATCGGCAAACTACAAGATGGCCCAGCAGAACCTCCGACAGCTCAAGGAATCCGGCGTTCCAATGGGCGCCGCCGATGCGAAATCAAGTTACGATCAGGCGATGTCGTCTGCTGACAAGGCAAAGAAGAACTTTGACCGCCAGCAGAGCCTTTATGACAAGGGGTACATATCCGCCGGCGCGTACGATACCGCCAAGTCGGACTACGAAACGTCGAAAGCGCAGGCAGATTCTGCAAAGATCAGACTCAGCACCGTAGGCCAGGACTTCGATGCTCAGATGCAGGCGGCTCAAGCAAGAGTGGATCAGGCACAGGCAGCCCTGGATAACGCCAAAGCAAACGCGATACAGGATGACATGAAGAAACAGGATGCTGTGGCAGCACGCGCAGCGCTCGCCCAGGCCGCCGCCAACCTGGCATCGGTGAAATCCAATGCACGGCAGATTCCAATCAAGGCTGCCGACATCCGCACATCCAAGTCCGGGGTAGTACGCGCTCAAGCCCAACTGGACAACTCCCAGATGCAAATGAAGTACACCACCATCCTCGCGCCGCGCGCGGGTGTGATACTGCAGAAGTACGTGGAGGTAGGCAGCATCATCAACTCCGGGCGCTCATCCATGGCGGGAACCGGGGCCGGTACCAGCGTGGTGCAGCTTGGTGATCTGAGCAGAATGTACGTCCTGGCATCGGTGGACGAAACGGACATCGCGCAGGTTGACACCGGGCAAACCGTGGATATCACTCTTGACGCCTTCCCAGACGAAATATTCGCAGGCGTGGTCACCAGAATAGACCCGCAGACTGTGTTAGCGCAAAACGTCACTACCATACCGGTTACAGTGGAGATCACCGACCCGGACGCCAGGCTGAAACCCGGCATGAACGCCACTTGCGACTTCATCGTGGACCGCAGAGAGAACGTGCTCACCGTACCCACCGAGGCCGTCAAAGACCAGGATGGCAAGTACAGTGTCACCGTGGTGAAGGACGGCAAACAGACTGAGCGCACGGTAGAGGTCGGCATTGCAGGCGACGAAACCACTGAAATAGTATCCGGTCTGAAGGAAGGCGAGGAAGTAGTGACTTCGGTTGTCACGCCTCCTACCGGACCCGGTGGAAGCGCCGGCGGCGGCAGGCCGGGCGGAGGCATGCCGATGGGCGGTATGCCGGGCGGCGGACGAGGAATGCACTGACACATGAGCATTATTCAAGTCGAATACGTCCATAAGACTTACGTACTCGGTGATACTCAGGTTCACGCGCTGCGGGGTGTGAGTCTGCAGATCGAGGCGGGTGAGTTCGTGGCTATTATGGGGCCGTCCGGATCAGGAAAGTCCACGTTCATGAACATTCTTGGTTGCCTGGACATCCCCGACTCGGGTACATACCTGCTTGACGGAATAGATGTGGGCGGTCAAACCGATGATGAACTGGCGGAAGTGAGAAACCGCAAAATGGGGTTCGTCTTTCAGTCGTTTAATCTGTTATCGAGAACCGCTGCCATCCGACAGGTGGAATTGCCGATGGTTTACAGCGGAGCGAAAGACGCCAGGGAGCGGGCTATGAAAGCGCTTGAACGGGTGGGACTCGCTGACCGAGCGGAACACCGCCCCAACGAGCTTTCCGGAGGCCAGCAGCAGCGCGTGGCAATCGCGCGTTCTCTGGTAAATGACCCTCCTATCATCCTGGGCGACGAACCTACCGGCAACCTGGATACACGCACCGGCGAAGAAATACTGGCGATCTTCCAAGAACTCAACCGCGCCGGCAAGACCATTCTGATCGTCACCCATGAGCCTGATGTGGCCCTGCATACCGATAGAATCGTGCGATTCAGAGACGGACGCATCGTCAGCGATGAGCGTGTCGAAAAGCAGAGAGACGCACGCGAGGTGCTGGCATCTCTGCCGCCGGAGGATGAAGAATGAACCTTTCGGAAAGCATACGAGTAGCGCTGGAGGGCTTAGGCGCAAACAAGGTGCGCTCTGCGCTCACCATGTTGGGCGTAATAATCGGCGTGGGCGCTGTGATAGCCATGATAGCCATAGGTCAGGGCGCGCGTGAGCAGACCATGAGCTTTATCCAGTCCATGGGTACGAACGTGCTTGCGGTTATGTCCGGCCAATCGCGAACGGGCGCTGTGCGGGGCGGCATGGGTTCCGTCCAAACGCTCACTTATGATGACGCGCTGGCCATCGCAAAGGACTGCCCGGAGATCATAAGAGTCGCACCCGAACTGCGGCAGAACGCCAAAGTCAAATACAAGCGCATGAACAGCTCCTCTACGATACTAGGTACAACCCAGGACTACCCGGCTGTCCGCAACTTCCAGGTTGAGCAGGGACGCTGGTTTACGGATGTGGACGTTAGAAGCATGCGGCGCGTGGGCGTAATAGGTCCGACCGCCGCCGCGAATCTGTTTGGTCTGAACTCGCCATTAAACAAGGTGGTGCGCATCAACGGCATCAACTGCAAGATAATAGGCGTCACGAAGGCAAAGGGATCAGGCGGGTTTGGTGACCCGGACGACCAGATATTCGTGCCGATCACCACCGCCATGACCCGCATATTCGGCGTGGACTATCTGCGGTCCATCAGCGCGCAGGCCAAGAGCATGAGCGATATGGCAATAGCTCAGACCCAAATCGAGGATCTGCTCCGAAAACGACATAAGATCGGTGCGGCGAGTGAATCAGACTTCATGGTGCGCAATCAGGCCGAGTTTATGGCAACGGCAGACCAAACCAGCCAGACGTTTACCATGCTGCTGGCGGGTATCGCTGCCGTATCGCTGCTGGTAGGCGGCATAGGCATCATGAACATCATGCTTGTGTCCGTTACGGAACGGACTCGCGAGATAGGCATCCGCAAGGCCGTGGGCGCAAAAAGCAGAGATATCTTGCTCCAATTCCTCATTGAATCGGTTGTGCTGTCGCTGGTGGGCGGCATTATCGGCATACTGTTCGGCATCGGCGTGGCGAAGATTCTATCCCAAACGGCAGGCTGGCAGGTAGCCGTATCTGCATCCACTGTGTTGATGGCTTTCGGGTTTGCCGCAAGCATAGGCATCTTCTTCGGGATATACCCGGCCAGAAAAGCATCCGCGCTGCGACCGATTGACGCTTTGAGATACGAATAACATACAAAGGAGTTCCAAATGAAAAGACGATTGACTATCATGATTGCCGTGGCGCTTGTGGCAACTTTCGCTGTTGTGGCGCTGGCTCAACAGCAAGGCGGCGGGCAGTTCGCGGCAATGCGGGAAAAGTACAAGTACACTTTCCAGCTTATGACCACGGCCAGACACATCAATGATCTGTTGAAGGACAAGAAGTATGCGCCGACATCAGCTCAGGCGAAGCAGTTGCTGGGAATCCTGAAGCCGCTGCGCACCAAGCCGAAACTGACTCAGGACGGTGCGAAGAATGTGCTAAAAAGCCTGAAGAAGGTTTTCACCGCAGGCCAGTTGAACGCGATGGCCCGGATGAAGTCCAAGTTCGGTCAGGGCCGTCCGCCGGGAGCGCGCACTGGTGGACCGGGCGGACCCGGTGCAGCAGGCGGACCTGGTGCGCAAGGACAGCGACCTGCCGGACAGAACGGACAGCACAAGTTCGATCCGAACGCGATGAAGGACTTCAACCCGTTCTACACGAAGATTCCGAAAGGCGACACCCGAGCCGCCGCGAGACTGAAGATGTGGAACGATTTCTTCGCCGCACTTGAGAAACTGGCGAAGGGCAAATAGAGTATTCTGAAGAGAAGGGCTGGCTGCAAAGTCAGCCCTTTTTTCGTGCCTAGCCCACTGGGACATACCGATAAAGCCTGAAGTTACGCATCTCATGCAGGCTCACTTCCACGCCGTCCTCAGCGTGCTCCACGTTCAATGCTGGGCTGCCGTCAGTCACGCTCTCGAAGCGCACGGAGCCGGTGAGAAACTTCGGCGTGAACCGGTATGTTTCGCTCGGATTATCCTCGCGGTAGACGATCATGTACCCGCTGCCGGTCTTCGGGTCGTGCGACTGAAAACCGGTCCAGGTCGTGCCGTCGGGCATCTCACCTATCGGGAAAATGTGCCCGGCATAGATCGCCGCTCGATGCTCTTTGTACAACGCGATGAGCGGTTTCAGCCGCTCTTTCGCCTCAGGTGATATCGCCGCCAACGACTCCCAGAAGAGCGGATTGGCGAACATGACGGTGCCGAGCAGATACTCCGGCGTGTAGCCCTCCTCATCGTTGCACAGCTCCATGCACACCTTCTGCGGCTGGATGTACGGCGCGATCTGCCACAGGTTCCGCAAAGTCTTCCACGGCAGATACCGCCCGTTATGCTCGACAGGCCGGTTCTGATACCGGTTCTCAAGGAAGATGATCCCGTAGTCCATGAAGTAGTCGTAAATCGGCCGGTTCGTGCGCGTGGAATCCTGCGTAAACGTCAGGCCTGGGCGCTCGGTCACAAGCTCGTGCATCAGCTTACGCAGCGCCTCGTAGTGGTCATACAAATCGCCCTTGAGCGTGTCGAACCCGTCCATCTGGAACGTATCCATCTTGAACCGCTCGAACCCCATGTCGTACCAGCGCAGGTAGTACGCCTTCATCCACTGGAAGCAGTCCGGGTGGCAGAGGTCTATGCCGGTGAGCATGACGCCGAAGTAGGTAGGTTGGAGATCGCACGCAACCAGGTTGTTTGTCCGCGCAACCCAGTCCGGGCGTTCTTTCAGCAGTTCGCCGTCCAGCCGGGTCGGGACCATCCATAGTTCCAGTTTGACGCCGAGTTCCTTCGCGCGCCGGCAGAGCGGACCAAAGCCCTGCGGGAACTTCTCCGGGTCAGGGTCGCCGCCCATCACGTTGCGCGTCCAGCCGGCGTCAACCGCCACCGCCTCGACTCCAAGCTCCGCCGCGACCTCGACCTCCTTGATGAGCAGTTCCTCATTGATCTCCGTGTGGAAATCGCCCCAGCTATTGCCAATCAGAATGTGGTCTCGCTCAGGCACAACCTTGTACCGGGCGGCCTGGTATTCCTTCAGCGCCAGGATTCCCCCATCCAGCCCGCCGGAGTACACCCCAAACGTGATAGCATACGTCCTCCGAGTCTGCCCAGCCGGCAGATTGTGAAACCCCGCGCCGATGCCGGATACCCCACCCTTGCTCGCCTGGAAATCATAGTACAAATGGTA
>JANYKG010000064.1 GCA_025358205.1 Armatimonadota bacterium | reverse complement strand
TAACGCAGGCGCTGGCGATGAAACGTCCGGTAGTGGCGACGAACGTTGGCTCGATCCCTGAGCAAATCATCAATGGAGAGACCGGCTATCTGGTCGAGCGAGCAAACTCAGACCAACTTGCGGCGGCGGTTATGAAGATGCTGTCCGATCCGGATGCAGCGCAAAGAATGGCGGAGAATGGCCGACAGCGCGTACAGCAATACTACACTCTCAGCAATATGCTTGACGCCACGGAACGGGCCTACGGCGCACTGCTGGGGTGTTTCTAGCGTGGGGGAATATACATGAATGATCGCCTCCGAATACTGCACACCGAATCCTCCATGGGCTGGGGGGGCCAGGAATGCCGAATCTTGACCGAATCGGCTGGTATGATCAGTCGTGGGCATAAGGTAATCATCGCCTGCCAACCGGGTTCGGCAATAGCGGACAGAGCAGGCCAATACGGTGTAGAAACTCGTCTCATTCGGATGAAGCGCGCCGGCGACCACACCGCAATTCGTAGATTGATCGCGCTCATCCGTGGTGAGAGCATCCATATTCTGAATACGCACAGTTCCATTGACTCTTGGTGCGGTGGAATAGCAGCGAAGTTCTGTGCGGCAAAGTGTATCCGAACAAGACACCTGTCTATATCCATCAAAAACACTTTGGATTCCCGAATACTCTACAAATCGCTCCCAGACGCGGTAGTCACCACGGGAGAGATGATCCGCGAACATATCGCCATAGCTACCGGCACGCCCTTAGAACGGATCATATCCATACCAACAGGGATTGATCTCCAACGCTTCGATCCATCGCAGATATCCGGGCAAAAGATCAGGGAGGAAATCGGAATACCGGTCGGCGTTCCCCTGGTCGGTACAATCGGCATGATGCGCGGAATGAAAGGCCACGTACATTTCGTACGGGCCGCTGCATCCGTCATTGAAACCATGCCCGGCGTCCGATTCCTCCTTGTTGGTGATGCGCCGGATGGTGGGACAAACATCGTCAAAGATACCATCATCAACGAGATTCACTCGCTTGCTATAGCCGACAAGATTACCCTAGCGGGCTACAGAACGGACATACCGGAACTACTGGCCGCAATGGACGTGTTTGTACTGGCATCCGTCAAGGATGAGGGTGTGCCGCAAGTCATCAGCCAGGCAATGGCGATGGGCAAACCCGTCGTCGCCACAAACGTCGGCGGAATACCGGAACAGGTCATTGACAGCGTGACCGGCTATCTGGTAGAGAAGGCAAACGCAGATCAGATCGCCGATGCGGTGTTGCGGATTCTGGCGTCACCGGAAGATGCCGCGCGGATGGGCGAAGAGGGACGCATACACGCTGAGCGCAACTTCAGCATTGAGGGAATGCTCGACCGCACAGAAGCGTTGTACGAGCGACTAATCGAATCCAGGCGGAGTGAGTGAGAGTCATGAAGACCCTGAGTGTGGCGTTGGTGTTGGAAAACTACCACAGAGGCGGCGGAGTAGAGCGGCGTACATCCGAGCTGGCGCATGGTCTGTTGGCTGCTGGGCACGATGTACACGTGTACAGCATGGGCTATCAGGCGGATGGGAATGACGACGGCATTTCGTTCCACCGCATTCCCGTGCTGAAGCTGGGCCGACGCATTAAAGCGCTGAGTTTCGCGTGGTCGTGCTCCGCGTTCATTCCCAGGGCCAGGCACGATATCATTCACACTCAGGCAAGGATATACCGGTATAACGTGGCCACCATGGGCGTAGGCTGCCACAAGGCGTATATGGACGCGATGGACGTTGATGCCGACACGGATCGTGAAGCGGCTTTTCACCGGGCAATGTTGAGCATTGAACGCGCCATGATGGCCAAAACTCAAAGCGACGGCGCGAAGATAATTACCAACTCTCACAGATGCAAGTCCGAGTTCATCCGCTACTACGGCGTGCCGGAAACGAGCATCACGGTAATACACAACGGCGTTGACCAGATAACCTTCACACCAAACAGAGAATCGGCGGTGAGCATGCGCGAAAACCTGGGATTGTCGCCGGAAGACACCATGTTACTCTTCGTAGGCGGGGGGTTTCAGAGGAAGGGACTGGATACGCTGATAAGAGCGTTAGGCAGATTAAGAAACAAAAATGCACGGGTTGCGATAGTAGGGCGCGGCGGGCGTGACGAGTGGAACAAGCTGGCTGCGGACCTGGGCGTACTGGACGCGCTCATCTGGTGTGGCAAGGCCGACGCTGAGCAGATGGCGTCGTACTATGCTGCGGCGGACGCCTTCGTGCTTCCGACCAGGTACGACCCGTTCGCCAACTCCACGATGGAGGCGCTCGCCAGCGGACTGCCCGTGATTACCAGCACGGCTAACGGCGTATCTGAGATACTGAAGGATGGAGAAAGCGCGCTTCTGATGGACGCAGGCGACGCGGAGGCGTTGGCAGATCGCCTGTCAACGGTTATGCGCGACGAGGCGCTGAGGTTGCGATTGGGTCTGGCAGGACGAAAAGCCGTGGAGCCTTACACCTGGCAGGCAACCACCGAGAAGACGATGAACATATATGGAAGCGTGATGAGTGATGAATGAAGTGATCAGCGGGCCGCAAACTATATCGGTAGTCATAATCACACTAAACGAAGAGCAGAACATCCGTCGGTGTCTGGAAAGCATCAGGTGGGCGGATGAGATCATCGTCGTGGACTCCGGCAGCACGGACAAAACGCTGGACATTTGCAAGGAATATGACTGCCAGGTGGTCAACCATGAATGGGAAGGCTACTCGCGGCAGAAGAACTTCGCGGTCGGGCTGGCGAAGTGCGATTGGGAGCTTAGTCTGGACGCGGACGAGGAGATCACGCCGGAGCTGGCCGATGAGATGCGGCGCACGA
The DNA here is from genome assembly GCA_025358205.1 of Armatimonadota bacterium. Lineage (GTDB taxonomy): Bacteria > Armatimonadota > UBA5829 > DTJY01 > DTJY01 > JANYKG01. Next base: position 14,545 of record JANYKG010000064.1, on the reverse strand, counting down.
TCAATGTCGCTGATGCCCTTCAGGCCTATGACATGCCGAGAAGCAACCTGTTCCTGGGCAAGTGGATGCGCCACGGCGGATGGTATCCCGACAGGCAGATCAGGCTGTTCAAGCGCGGAACTGGCAAGTTCAAGGATGTGCCGCTGCACGAGCACATCGTTCTGAACGACCCATCGGCGCGCATCGGATCGCTCATGAACCCGATGATGCATTACACATATCCGTCGGTGTCGGACTTCATCCATCGGGCGGATTCGTATACGAACATAGAAGTTGACGCGATGCTGGCGTCCGGGCGAGTTCCCAAACGCCTTGGGTGGAAACTGGCAACCGCGTTCCCGCTGAAGATGCTGGAGACGTACATCTACAAGTCTGGCTGGCGTGACGGCATTCCCGGTCTGATAGCGGCGACCCTCGTCTCTGGCCGAGTCTTCACGCGCTATGCGAAGCTGTGGCATAGAACGCATGGTTGATGGCGCATTCTGGGAGCGCATGTGTCCTCACATGCCTCTGGATCAGCCAAGGAACAGGAAGACACTATGAGTATGAAGTTGACACGCTGGATACCGGCAATCGCACTTCTCGCACTGGCACCGTCTGCCTTCGCAGGATGGACTACTACTATTCTGCGTCCTCCAGTGAATGCTCGAGCAACGGGAATGGATGCCTCCAATGGTAATGTACTCATCTATTTGGGCTATGATATCCCGAATGGTGAACGCGCCATGCTGTGGCGGCACGACACGTCATCATTTGTGGATCTCAACGGCACTTCTTCCAGTTCAATGTCCTACGGTATGAGCAACAATATTCAAGTCGGCTACTACTTGCAAAATGGTATCCAACATGCCTGCAAGTGGTCGGGTAGTGCGGACAGTCGCTCTGACCTGAACCCTACGGGAGCGTTCGAATCTGTCGCACGAGTCATCTCTGGAGGTATAATTGCTGGATGCGCACGTTTCTAGCTTATAATAAATAGCAGTACGTATTCATCTGATCACGCAGGATACTGGACAAATGATGGGAGTTGGCATGACCTGCATCCAGCAGCGTACCTAGATTCTCAAGCATTCGCCACTGACGGCATTCAGCAGGTAGGGGTGGTAAACGGTTTTAACGAGCAGTACTTATTCATTAACGAACCGCCACAGGCCTGCGTGTGGACGGGAACTGCTGACAGCGTCGTGAACCTCAGTCCTGCAGGGGTATGGTCGTCTGAAGCACACGGCGTCCGGGACGGGATTCAGGTCGGCTGGACCGAAGCAACGGATGGTGTGTATGCCGCACTCTGGCGCGGCACTGCCGATAGCTATACAGACAAATCCCTGCGGGAGCGTATTCCTCCAAGGCACTGGACCAGATGGTGAGATGTGGATAGTAGGTAATGCTTGGGATGAAGGATCCTCACGGCTCGATACAGTCATCTGGTACATGGTCCCTGAGCCGTGTTCGTTGATGTCGCTGGGCATGGGATTGGCGCCGATTGGCCTATACATACGCAGACGCAGACGTGTCTCCATTAACCATTGACCATGAACCATCCTCCTTCGTTCGCAAGGAGCGAACTCCGGCGGAGAAGTCAACCATCCATGAGACGATGGAGCTAGTCATCATGGCCTGACGGTCACACGAGGGGATGAAAACCAAGTGTGCAAAGTGCGGTCGCGAATCCGTCGAAGTTCGCCGCGGTGAATGAAGATGGAGAAGCTGCCGCTTTGGATGTTGCTACAATCCGAATCCAAAGTGAAAGCTGCGCGTTCGCACTCCATACCGATCAAACTCTACCTATTTCCCTGCCAGCGCCTTGCTGCCCATCGCCAGTATCTCGTCTATCTGCGCGGGTGACTCGAAGCCGATGACGATGGCATCCACGCAGTCGAGGCCCAGCACGTAACGCAGAGATTCCTCTCGCCTTTCCACTATCTTTCCCTCGCCCAGGATCTTGATGCCTGTCACGCCCTTGCCCGCCTTGTGCAGGGCTGTCAGCGCGGGCACCACTTCTTCCGGCTTGCCGTCCATCATCACGCCCGCCGGGTTGATCCGCGCCAGCACATTGTCCACCCAGGGGTTCGTTGACGCGCTTTTCAGCACGTCCAGGTTGTGGATTGATATACCGTGAGAACGGATGATTTTCTTCTGCTTGGCGGTCTCCAGAACGTCTTCCATTGCGCGCAGATCGGTCGCCCATTTCTGGTCCGTTACGCAGTGCAGGTACAGGATGTCTATGTAGTCGGTGCCGAGTTCCTGCAGAAACCGGTCCAGGTCCGCCTGCGCGTCCTTGCTGGTGCGGAACCAGATCTTGCTTTCGATGACGTAGTTTTCGCGCGGGATGTGTTTTAGCGAGGTTCGGAGGTAAGGGTGGGTGCCGTAGATATCCGCGCAGTCGAAGTAGTTGACCCCCTGGTCGTAGGCGTGGTTAATCATCCGGGCGAACTTCATCGGGCCGAGCTTGGTCTGGTTCGAGACCTTGTTCCAGCCGACGGTGCCGGTGCCGAGGCCCAGGTATGATACCTTGATGCCGGTGCGCCCGATCTCCACGCGGTCGGTCAGTGACTTCAGCCCGCGCCCGGTCTTCGCGAACAGGGCAGGGGAGTACAGCGCCGCGCCGGTTGCCAGCGATCCTGCGATGAATTGCCTTCTTGTTATCCTTGGTGTCATGAATGAGTACCTCTGTACGCATAACCCCGGAATCCGATCAGCTACTTCGTCACGAACCGTATCTGCGAGACCACCGCGTTCGATCCCGGGTTCAGGTTCTTGACGGCTACCGGGACAGAACCCTTCGCTGTGTCTGACGCGGAGATCGGAACATCGATCCATTTGCCTGTCTGGAAATTGTCGTACTGCCCTATTAGACGACCGGCCACTCGCACTGATTCCTTCCGTCCACCGCCGAAATTATCACCGTCAATGATGAACAGCTTCAGCGTTCCAGCCGCGCCTTTCGGGCATGTGATGTCAAACTGCACCTCATCGTTGTCCGCCCAGCAGTAGTTCACCTCGGTGGTCCACTGCGGTCCCTGGAACGAGTAGCCTTTCTTGAAACTGTAGTCCCAGCCGTCGGCCAGGTAGAGGTCTTCTCTGGCCGTGCCGCAGTCTATCACGACCATCTCACCCGGTCCTTGAGGCTTATACAGGGATGCCAACATGGAAGGCCTTCTCTGCGCTCCGGACGGTATCGCGGTGAGTGCCGTGTGCGGTTCGCGCTGATACCAGTAGGCCACGCTGGAGAACTCCAGCGGGTTTTCCGGCTTGGAGAACAAGTCCAGGAACATCTTCTCCTGCTCGCCGAATTCGAGCTTCATGCGCATGGTCTTCTTGAATGAAATGCGGTCATTGAGCGTGAATCGGTAGGCGGCCGCGCCGTTGTAATAGGGCTGATAGCCGGTGTACTGGAAGCCGTTCGCTTCTCGCGGGAACCCCCAACTGAAGCCGAACGAATCCTCCAACCCCTGCCACGAAATGGAAGGCTCCTTCTCGCCGTCTACAAAGAAGTCAACGTTCTCGTCAACCGGATAACCCGCGGTGGGGCTGCCGACTCCGCGGACCGTGCAGTTCCACCCGATGAACTGCCCCTGTCCATCGGCCTCGAACACCTTGTACGGCTCTTTGCCAAGCAGCAACTTCTGCTGCCTCCACTCTGCGTGGAAGTACCCGGAGTCCTTGGGCAGGCTGTCCACCGTCCGATAGATCACGTAGCTGTAACAAGGGTTTGCTCCCCAGGAACCGTTCGGGTATCGGGCGTTGTCCATCTGCAGCTCAACCTTAGCGGACCTCGCAAACGGCATGGGGAAATAGCAGTTCCAGCCTCGCTTCTTGTTCACAAGCGCAGATTCCACTCGTTCCAGCGCACCGTTCGGATCCGCGAAAAAATCCACGAGCGGTGACTGCACGCTTGCGGTTTTTTCACCGTCCCAGTATATGCGCAGGATGGTATCCCGGTTCAGCTTCATCACGGCGGGAAGGGCAAAGTGGATCATGGTGATGACGCCGGGGCCTTTGATGTCGGCGATCACTACCTTTGTCTTCCCGTCGCCGAACTGCCGCTCCTTCGGGTTTTCGCCCCATAGCGCGTTCACCTGCTTGGTCTTGCTGTCAGAGAGTTGGTACAGAGCATCGGCGTCCGGAATAGGACCCGGTTCCGCGGCATAAGCAGTAACGCAGAAGAGAAGCAGGAAAACGCTGATCCATCTAGCCATTATCGGTCTCCTTGGTTGCGCGATCTGGTTTCGAGTGAACTACTTTGTGATGTGGAATATGGACGCCTGAAGCGCGATGAAGAGCGCCGCCAGCAGTATGACGGTCCACGCCTTGCCGGACTCCATCACTTTTCCGCCCTTTTCGTCTTTCGGCGAAAGGAGCGTGATTACTATTAACACCAGTTGTGCGAATGGGAACACCGCGAACACAACCCATTTGGGTACTGCATCGCTCTGCACCAGTTGCCCCACCCACCAGGAGGGAATCATCGCGGGTAGTTTGGGATAGGCGATGAAGGCTATCACGAATTCCGCGATCAGCCCCAGTGCTGCCAACCCAAGCGACAGGTTATATCCAGCGCGAGTCAGCTTCGGCTCGGGCGCGGATTTCCGGTCCACTACTTCTTCTACGGTCTTTACTGTCTGTTTACGTTTTGCCATTTTGCGTACTCCGGTCGAGATTATCTACACTGCTACATAATACTACATTTTGCATGGCGGATGTTCCTGCTGTTTTTCATGCGGGTGAAGGTGGTGTCTCATGATTGGTTGAATAGTTTACTTGCTTTCTCCGAACCTTTTAGCGAGTACCGGCATCTAATCTATATGAGTATTACTAACATATCTGAACACAAGGAGCAGCCGCAGATGAGACGATTCGCGCCGTGGGTAATGTTGACTATCCTGTTCATGACGATTTGTACGGCCGGATTCGCTGTCCAGCCGACGATCAAGGCCGTCAAGGTTGACGCTGCGCCGGTTATTGACGGCGATCTGTCTGACGCGTGCTGGCAGCAGGCTCCCTCAGTTAAGGAGTTCTTCTTTCCCGCAGACGGTGCGAATGCAGCCGAGCCGACCACAGTCTGGCTGTGCTATGACTCGAAGAACATCTACATGGCATTCCACTGCAAGGATTCTCAGCCTGAGAAGATCATGGCTCAGCAGAAGAAGCGCGGCGGCAGTCTGAATACGGACGACTGGGTTGGGTTTGACCTCGATTGCTTCGGCAAGTACACACACATCTCCTGGTTCGACGTCTCCGCCGGCGGCGTGCAGGTGGAGAGCCTGCAGACCGGCAATGCAAGCAAGATCGAATGGAAGGGCGACTGGAACGCAACAGCCAAGCGTGTCCCGAATGGCTATGTAGTGGAGTTTGCCATCCCTTGGGACATCTTGCAGTACGATGCGAGCCGCACGAGCATGGGGATCGCGTTTATCCGCCGGCATGCCAGACTAGATCAATGGTGGTGGGCGCCGAACGTTGGACCCAACAGCGATGCGCGCAACTTCTACCTGTGGGATGGTCTGGATCTGCCGAAGCCGCACAATGCCCCGCAGATGATGGCCTATGGACTCTTCGGCACGGGTGAGGGCAATTCGGCAAGGCGCGTTGGTCTCGATATGAAGTATGCCCTTACTCCGAGTCTGACCAGTGTACTCACGATGAACCCGGACTTTCGGAATATCGAGCAATCCGTTGACAGCGTGGACTTTTCATACAACGAGCGTTATCTGCCGGACAGCAGACCGTTTTTCCAGGAAGGGACGAACCACTTCCCTGGGAGCAACATATACTATACCCGTCGGATCAAGGACATTGATACCGGCCTCAGCGTTTCCGGAAGGACTGGGGATTATGGTATCGCCGCCATGCACACCGAGCAATTCGGCGAGGAGCATCACAATGTGGTGCAGCTCAGTCGGCAGTGGGGAGATCACACCTGGGCCTGGCTCTGCGGCATAGAAAGCCACACGCCGAAGGTCAACAATCACGTCGGATACTTCGTCATGAACCAGGTGGTAGCGGGCAAGGGCGATAGCGAGATCAAGGCGTCGGCCAGCTATGCGACTGCGGGATCACCGTCCGATCAGGGGCGCAGTTATGCGGCGAACATCCACAATCGTGATCGTCCCCGCAAGCTGGGTTTCTATCTTTCGCACACAATTGTGGAGCCGGACTACAATCCCTATCTGGGGCTAGTCGGCGATAAGGGTGTGCGAAGTACCAGTCTTTCCCTGAGCACATATGATGACTTCAGCAAAGGCGCGCTGACGGAGTGGTATGCAGGCATTGACATGTGGAATGTGGATACCATGTCGGGATCACTATTTTCTGATGGCATTGACATATCCGGCGGCGTTGACTTCCGAAACGGTACTGGAGCCTATCTGGATGCAGGTGTGTCGCAACGGGAAGCTAACCATGACCGGAACCTTTCGTTTAACTACTATTGGGGAGGACGTGACCTGTATCGAAATGGAGGGGTAACGGCTGACGTCGGCAAGCTGGCGAACGGTGATCACCTTGCCTGGAAGGTCTGGCAGGGATGGCAGATCAGCCAAAAGCTGAGCATCCAGGGCAGTTACGAGTATGCGCGCATCAAGGAACCCAGCCCGGAGGCCTTCAGCGCAAAGCAGCTTGTCACCTCGCTTGTTTATGACATAGACAACGAGAGGACTCTTTCGGGGAGGGTCATCAGCAGAAAAGGAAACGCCAACCTATACCTGGCGTACCGGCAGAGGGTGCGCAGTGGGACTGATGCCTATGTGATATTCGGCGACCCGAACGCGGACGATACCAGGAACGTGTTCACGCTCAAGCTGATAAGGATGTTTTGATTCGAGGAGAACCGGGTGAGGCGAACATGACAGATATTACCGATCAGGCAGCGGAACTCAACCGCAAGACATGGGACTCATTCCGGCGACAAAGGGATGCGAGGCTGGCGGAACATCGCGGCGATTCGGCGGAGGACATACTGCAGGGGAGAGGATATCTCAGGCAGGAGTACATCCAGCTTGTCGGTGACGTGTCCGGGAAGAGGTTGCTCGACATGGGATGCGGAGAGGCGGCTGAGACGTGCGAATGGGCTCGTCTAGGAGCTCATGTTGTCGGAGTAGACAACTCACCGAAGCAGATCGAGGCAGGATGTCGGAACGCCGGGAAGCTCGGCATCGAGTGCAGGCTGATAGTGGCGGATCTTCTCAGGCTACCGGCGGATTTACTGAAGGGCGAGTTCGATATCGCATTCTCATCATGGGTGACGGCGTGGGTCGGCGACCCGAACAAGTGGTTCGTGGATGTATACAATGCCCTCAAGCCGGGCGGCATTCTTGTAGTTGGGGGAGGTCATCCCCTCGGCGACTTCATCCGTGAGGCTGGGGAGGGTAGCGAAGAAATGAGCTACTTCTCGGAGGGCCCTCATCATATAGAGTCGAGCGAGAAAAACGCTTTCAACCCTGAGGGTGAGCATATAGAGAACATCGAATGGACGCATACGCTTGGCACGATCGTCACGGCGGTCGCTCAATCCGGCATGCGGATTACGCACCTGATGGAGCTTCCGCCTTCAGAAGGTGAGGAGATCCATCCAAGGGGCATCCCCGTCGGGTTTATCCTCCGGGCGGTGAAGGATAGAGTGGAATGATTAGGAGTGCGGACTTGGTGAACATCGCACATCAAGTTGCGGTACTCGCCGCGCGACGAGAATGTTATTCCGGTCCTGATGTCGAACCTAACACACAGGAGGCTAGCCAAAGTGAGCGTTCTTTCCGTCAAACTTGTGCATGAAGCGTTCACATCGGAAGCGCTGGATGCAGCGGTGTCCGATATTCTGGACGCGAGCGCTCTGGCGGCGATGGCTACCACAAAAGGACAGGATAGCTATATCCACACGGCGTATTTTGTCTATACAGAAACCCTGAACCTGTACTTCGTGTCGGCGCCGACGGATGTGCATGTTGTCAATATTGGAACTAACCCATCCATAGCGGCGGCGATTTGGCGTGAGTCGGGCTGGGGCGAGGATCTTCGCGGCCTGCAGGTCTTTGGGGCGTGTGAACCGGTGTCGCCCCTGAGTCGGGAAGCTATCCGTGCTATGGCGATGTTCGTGCGCCGCTTCCCGGCTGTCCAGAGCATCGTTAAGCGTCCTGGTGAGTTCTTGAGCAGTTCATCGCTGAGGCTGTATGCGATCCGTACAAGCCAACTCAAGATACTGCATGAACCCATACTTGGTCACCGGCAGTTTGTGACCGTTGATGTCAAGTCGTAAAAAAATGTTTTGCGCGGGGAGAATTCTCTTTACCAAACCCGTGCTGTTGTGCGATAATACAGTATAGAGGCAGGAGGGAAACCTCCGGTTTCTACCGAATATGAGACAATATTACCGAAATCCGATCAGAAAGGAGGCGAGCAAAGTGTTTCTAAGACAGATAATCAGACACTATCAGCGTACCAACCGTACACGTCGCTCGCCTCGTTCTGAGGGGGATCGGTCGTAGTTTATAGTCTTTAGGGAAGTGGTTCCCAGGCTGTTTTGTCCGATCCAATACTCCGAGTCCCTCGGGCCGCAGGCGTGATGCCGGCGGCCCGTTTTGTGTTTGTGGTCCGCATTATACACAAAAAGCGTGAATAATGCTCTGAAGGCCTTGGATTGTTCACTTCGTGAATAGTCCAAGCTGGGAGATTTCCAGAATGAATCGGTGTATAGAGAAGGCAAAAGCAGGGGATCCATCAGCCAAAGAAGATCTGGTTTATGCCCTACGACCAAGAATAGCAAAGATGGCAGCATACTACGCGCGGTGTTCCGGCGAGGATGTCGATGACCTGCTGCAGGAAGCATGGATCGGTTTGCTGGACGCGCTCTGCGAGGTGAAGATGCACATAGGCACACCGGACCAGTACCTGATTCAGTGCGCTCGGTGGCGGCTTCTGGATGCAATCAAGCGCGCGAAGGTGCGGCGGTGTCTGTCGCTCGACGAGACGACCCTGGAGTCGCCGGGCGCGCCCGACTCCGAGCATGCGGTCGCGCGGGCCAGTGTGTCTGAGTTCACCGGCGAGTTGAAGGAACAGCAGAAGGCGGTGCTGGACTGCTTGCTCGCGGGCTTCACCTGGCGAGAGGCTGGCACGGCGCTGGGGTGCTCTTCGGCCAATATCGCTCATCACGTGAAGCAGATCAAGAGACGGTACATGGCGTGGGATGCGGATATGATGGAGTAGGGGCGATGGTCGGATGGCGAGATATGGTCGAAAAGGATGGTCAAATGGTCAGATGGCCCGATGGTCTTGACCATCCGACCATTCTCTCCTGACCATTTGACCATTTCCCTGTCTCAGCCTGCGCGTGACAACCACACCCCTGACGAGTTACAATATAGCATATCAACCGAAGTTCCTCGCTTCACAGGAAGGCACGTATGATTCGCGCAATAGCATCCGACCTCGACGGCACACTTCTCCGCAGTGGCAGCATCCTCTCTCCTCGCACGCTCTCCGTTCTGCAACGATGCATGGCAAACGGCATAAAGGTCGTCATCGCGACCGGGCGCGCGAAGTGCTCGGCGGCGACCGTTCTGCCGGAGGAACTTGCCACCGCGACATGGGTCTGCTGCAACGGCGCGGATGTCTATGAGAACGGCGCACTCATTGCGGAGAACTGCATCGCTCCCGACGACGCGAAGGATATCATCGGCCACATCAGGAGCCTTCATCCCGGACAGCGGATGTACACCGGCATCCGTGGGGAACTCTACTCGACCGAGCCGTTCAGCAATACGGGGATACCTGTCGGCATGGCTCCTGATCTACGTGATGTGGTGGACGCACCGGTCGGCAAGATATCATTCAATATCGTCCAGGGTACGGACATGGAGCTTTTGCGCGCACTGCTTCCACCAGGATGCCGGATGATCAGCACGCTGGGTGGCAATCTCGTCGAGATCATGGCTTCCGGCGCCACCAAAGCCTGGGGTGTGGAAGCCGCCGTGAGCCGCTGGGGTCTGAATCTGGCGGATGTGGTGGCATTCGGCGATGAAACAAACGACATCGAGATGATCGTAGAGTGTGGCTTGGGCGTTGCGATGGCCAATGCTCGCCCGGAACTGATAGCAGTGGCCGACCGTCTGACTTCGCATCACGACGAGGACGGCGTCGCGGAGGTTCTGGAAGAAATGCTCGACCTTGACGGAGTGCCCACGTGATAAAAGGTGCTCTCTTCGACCTCGGCGGCACACTTGCCGAATACTTCCCACGATTCACCCCGGCGCTTCGGGAATGTATGGCGGAATCACACGAATACCTGACGGGCGCGGCTCTGTGCTCAGTCTCGCTTGACGACGTGTGGACCCGTGTCGAATCTGAGAACCATGAAGCCCGCAATCACTGCGTTCGGCCACTCGGAAAGAGGCTTCAGCGCATCTTCGGGGTTACCCCGCTGCCGGAGCAGGTGGACGGAATGTGCCGGGCGTTCATGAGACCGATTTTCGCACTCGGCCGATGCTATGATGATGTCCCTGCCGTCCTCAGCGAACTCCGTTCAATGGGCCTGAAGACCGCCATTGTCTCGAACGCTCCGTGGGGAAGCCCGGCCACTCTTTGGCACGAGGAGATTCGGCGCTTGGGCATGCATGAACTCGTGGACGAGGTCGTCATGTGTACCGATGTCGGATGGAGGAAGCCTGCCAAACCGGTCTTTGTGCATGCGATGGAGAAGCTCGGCCTTTCAGCACATGACTGCATTTTCGTCGGCGATGATCCCAGGTGGGACCTTGTCGGACCCAGGTCGGTCGGCATGGAGGCAGTAGTTATCTCGCGCGAGGGGCGCAGGCCTGACATCAATGCTGCCCAGATCGCGAGCCTGAGTGAATTGCTGCCTATCTTGAAGGCAAGAGCGTGAAGCGGACCGTAGCCGGCGAGCTGCCGGCGCTACTGCCGGTGAGGACACCGGCACTCCCAGTGGCTTGCCTCCGAGCCTCAACGGTGGTATGCTGGTGCAGAAGAAGGATCACCGAAGCATGGCGAACTCCCTGAAAAGCGATACTGCTCCACAAGACGCTCGGCGCAACGAAGTGCGCGCCGTAGTCCTGGCGCTACTCGTCGCGGCGATCATCCGGCTGGCTTACTTCCTGCAGTACCGTGCGCATGTGCCGTACTTCTCGGCCACTATTCTGGACTCCACATACTACGATGCCTGGGCGTTGCGCGTGCTCGGCGGACACGGGTACGGCCCGATGCCGTTTTACATGGCCCCGCTCTATCCATACTTCCTGGCAGCAGTGTACTATGTCGCAGGCCATAGCTATGGGGCAGTCTATGCCGTTCAGATGTTGATCGGTCTCGGCAACGTCCTGCTGACCTATGTCATCGCAAGAAGGTTGTTCGGACATCAGTCCGGTCTGCTGGCGATGGTAATGCTGGCGCTCTATGCACCTGTCGCCTATCTGGAAACGAAACTCCTCACCGAGACGTTGGCAATCTTTCTGAACCTGACTTCCCTGCTACTCCTGATGAAGGCGTTGGAGCGCAAGTCAGCGACAGGCTTCCTGATAGCCGGACTGGTGATGGGTCTGAGTGCGGTCTGTCGGCCAAGCGCGCTGCTCACCGTTGGGTTGATCGTGGTCTGGTTGGTTGTCGGCCTCAGAAATCGCAGGCCCGGCTTGCTTCTGCACATCGGAATGCTGGCGCTTGGCGTGGCGCTGGCCATCCTGCCGGTCACGGTGCGAAACTATGTAGTGGGCTGTGACTCGGCGCTCATCAGCACGAACGGCGGCATCGTCTTCGTACAGGCGAACCATCCCGGCGCGAATGGAGTTTCCGCAGCCATAACCGGGTTCAGCGGGTCAATCATGACCCAGCAGCGCGAGGAGATGGACTTCGCACAGAAGGCACTCGGGCATCCGGTAAAGCCGTCCGAGTCATCCGCGTTTTGGATGGGCGAGGGGATCAAGTTTATCAGAGAACAGCCCATCGAATTCTTGAAGCTGATTGTCATGAAGATGGTTTGGTCAGTACACGGATTGGAAGCCGATTGCAGCTACAACGTTTATCTGGAGACACGCCTGGTTCCAGCGCTTCGCATCATGTTCATGCCGTTCGCACTGCTGGCCGGGTTGATGCTCTTCGGGCTGATAGCCGCTCGTCATTGCTCGGATTCCGATGATCGGACCATACTTGGCTTGTACATTCTTTCGGTCTTTCTCAGCATGATAATCTTCTCCGTCACGTCTCGGTACCGCGCGCCGGCTGTACCGGGGATGTGCGTCTTTGCAGGATACGGGCTGGCCGTGGTCTGCCGAGCGTTCCCCGCCCGCTTATTCGGTGTCACGCTGGTTGCGACAGGATGCATAGTGGCGTTCTTCCTGATTTCTCTGGTTCCATATCCCATCCCGCGCGTCACCGCGACATCACTCGCCAATCTTGGTTCCAGCTACACCACGGACGGTCAGTTGGCGGAAGGCATCAAGGTCATGGATGAGTCATTGAAGTTGACTCCAGACCAGCCTTTTGTTTTTGCCAATATGGGGATATCGTTGATCTTGAGCGGAAGACCGAGTGACGCAGCGAAGCAGTTGGCGCGGGCTGTGCAGATACTCCCCGAGAATGCCGTCATGCGCCAAAACCTGGGCGCGGCGCTGTTCAGAAGCAGAAACCTGGTTGATGCCGAAAGGGAATACCGCGTTGCAGTGTCCCTTAACAACGCCTCTGCTGAGGCTCATGCCGGACTGGCGGAAACATTATCGGCGCTAGGTAAGTCTAAGGAGATGGAGCAGGAAAAGAAGACCGTTCTGCGCCTGTCGCCCGACTTCGCGAAGGCTCGCTTTGATCTGGCGAACGATTTCGTTGGCAGGCATAATCCGGCGGAAGCCATCCACCAGTACCGCACGGCGCTGATGATTGATCCTGGTTTCGTGGAAGCCTATGTAAACATGGGCCTGGCGTTGAAGGACACCGGCAGGCTGGGCGAGGCAGTCAAGGCATATCGGTCAGCTCTGAATATCAACCCTGGATTGGTGCGCGCGCAGAACAACCTTGCCGTTGCCTTGTACTATTATGGTAAGTACGCTGAATCGTGGCGGGCGGTACACGCGGCGCGGCGGCTGGGTGGGCAGCTTCATCCAGGTTTTATCAAGGCTCTTTCGGACAAGATGGCTGAGCCTGCAGAATAGCTGCAATCTCAGCTATTGGCAATACTGCTGCCAAAGAGTATAATACACGAGGGCGATCCCTAACACGATTGGAGAACCACATGCACAGATTCCTATGCGTTATTATCCTTGCATCGTTGATTGCAATTACCGCGGGTTGCGGCGGCGGTGGCGGCGGATCAAGCAGTCCCAACACCCCTGACCCCAGTGTCTTGACCGTGGAGATCAGCCCGCAGAGCATCACTCTTCCTGCCAATGGGCATTGCGGCTTTCACGCTACTCTTACAAATGCGACAAACAGCGCCGTGACCTGGAGCGTGGTTGAGGAGATTGACGGCGGCTTGATCACTACCGCAGGCAACTACATTGCGCCGAGTACCGAAGGCCTTACATGTCACGTTAGGGCGACAAGCGTTCAGGATCCCTCGAAGTCTGCAGTGGCGATGGTGAGCGTGAGCGGAGCAGGTGTGCCACCCGGCGGTAATAATGGGGTGGAAGTGGGAATCAGTCCTGCCGAGGTATTCCTGCCCACGGGTACGGAGATGCAGTTCTTCGCGACAGTGACGGGCCACTCAAATACGTCCGTGACCTGGAGTCTATCACCAAGCGGAAGCGCTTCGGGAACCATTGCGCAGGATGGCACATTCACGTCGCCAACCAATTCGGCGACCGTGTACGTGACGGCCACCAGTAATGCTGATCCTACAAAGAGCGCCACAGCCACAGTGCTGGTGATTCCGGGCGGGTTGCCGCCGATCCCTGGATTCTAACACGTTTTCGGGAGGGTTTGTTTTGCAGTTCATTACCGAGAATTCGCTTGTCCTGTTTCAGGGCGACAGCATAACCGACGCAGGACGCAGCCGTGAAGACGACGCGGAAATGGGCCGTGGATATGCCGCGCTGATAGCCGCGTGGTTTTCTGCTCTTCATCCTGAAATGCGGGTGCGGTTCCTCAATAAGGGCATCGGCGGGAACAGGGTGAAGGACTTAAAGGCCCGTTGGCAGACCGATTGTCTGGACCTCAAGCCGGATGTGGTTTCCATAATGATCGGAATTAACGACACGTGGCGGCGCTATGACAGCAACAACCCTACTTCAGTCGCTGAATACGAGAGTGGGTTCAGGGATATTCTTGCTCAGTCGCATGAGAAGGGGTCGAAGCTGGTCATCATCGAGCCGTTTGTGCTGCCGGTTCCCAAGGATAGAGAGACATGGCGTGAGGACCTTGATCCGAAGATAGACGCTGCTCGCAGGCTGGCTCGCGAATTCGGCGCGCTTTACATTCCGCTGGACGGCATATTCGCACAGGCGGCGGCAGTTCGTGAACCGGGATTCTGGGCGGCGGACGGCGTACACCCAACACCGCCCGGTCACGCGCTGATTGCCCAGACATGGTTGAAGGCCGTCGGGGCGCTGTAAGGCTA
>JANYKG010000197.1 GCA_025358205.1 Armatimonadota bacterium | reverse complement strand
TCACGCCGAAGCCGCCGCCGCGGACCAGGATGTTCGTGCTGTTCAACACAAAGCCGGTCGCGCCTTGGAAGATGAACCCATTGTCCACGTCCTCGATCCAGCACTCGTCTATCTGAAAGCCGAGCGAGTGCGCGCCTGCGGGTTTGCCATCGGGCGTGTCCTTCTGGGCAAGCTGGTGGAAGAAGGTCTTGCCGCCGATGATGAAGCATCGGTCCATCATCACGCCGTCCACATCGCCGAACTCAAAGCCGACCCGGTTCTTGCGGTAATAGGATTCCTTGCCCGGCGTGTCCCTGCCGCCGACGAACCAGTGGACGTCCAGGATGCGGTTCACATCCCGGCAGCCGGAGAGGTGTATGCCTACATGGTGCACGAACCCGGTGAGATCGCGGAACATGCCCTGCCCGGCGTTCCGTCCGCCCGGCGCAGTGGAGACGCCTATCCACGCGTTGCCGAAGACGATGTTTTCGACCGACGGGTTGATGCCGTCAAGCTCGATGGCGGGCGGATAAGGCGTGGGATTCGCGTTATCGGCGTTGTTCGGGTACACGATTGCCATGCCCTTGACCGCTGATCCGTTTCCCAGCTTGACCGCGGCAAACCCGGGCTTCTCGACTATGAGCTGGGTGGCGCTGCCTTCCCACCGCGCGCCCTCGCCGAGGAGCGTGGAGTGATCGGGAACGCTCAGCGAATCCGTAATGCGGTACTTACCGGCGGGCAGATGAACCACGCCGCCGCCTTCACCGACGGCAGCGAGAGCCTTCGATATGGAAGCGGTGTCGTCCGCTACTCCGTCGCCCTTCGCACCGAAGTCGGCGACGCTTACGCTGGCTGCCCACGAGATGGTGCAGAGCGAGAGTGAAGCGATAATGAGGCATAGTCTGCGAATCATGGTTTCCTCCAATGGAACGTCATTTCACAAAATGCGCTTTCGGGGCAAGTTTCGGCACGGTGCGCTTGTAGCGGAACCGGGGATGCCCGACCACGATGCTGTCGAACACCTTGTGGTTCGCCGGGATGCCTGCCAGTGCCCTGAGCTTGCATATTTCATCATACATCCCACGGGCCAGGCTTCGGACGAGGAGCTTGCCGGCCGGGCCTCTGAGCAACTTCGCCATCTTTTCAAAGGCGACGATTGACCCGGCGGCGATCTTCGCGATAACCTCATCGTTAGTGATTACCGTGAATTCCAGGGACTGATTGTTGATCGAGCTTGGCCCGCATACCGCAGCCTGAAGCAGCTTCTCGATGTCGTCGTCGGATACAAGCTCATTCTTGAACTCGCGCCTCGACCGGCGGCCCTGGAGAAGCTTGATGAGTTGCTCGTATGGGACAGGCGCGGCTTCCGTGGGCAGAAACCGCTCGGAGGGAAGGTTGGCGTGGGTCATGGCCTCGGTTGGGCAGACCGCGATGCAGTGCCCGCAGTCGAAGCACATCATCCCCGGGGCGGGATGAACCTTGCCATCGCCGCCCGCCTCGAAGTTGCCGAGGGTGCAGACCTGCATACAGAGCATACAGCCGTTGCACTTCGCCTGATCGATGCTGATTTCGGACATAACACCCTCCTGCACTTACCAGTTCGCAGACAGCAGGGAGAAGTCCTTCTACTCGGTGTTTCTGTAGCCGCAGGCTTTACGCCTGCGCTGTCAGAGCGCACCCGTGAAGGGTGCGGCTACAGGAGCACTCTGCCCAGCAGCACGCCGCCGACCAGCGCGACCACACCCAAGGCGGTCTGGCCGAACAGGTTGCCGAACGCCATCATGTACTGAGACGATTTCAGCAGCCTGGCGGAATCGAATGCGAGTGTGGAGAAAGTGGTGAACGCGCCCATGAACCCGGTGAGCAGAATCAGGCGCATGTCGGGTGCAACGTGAATCTTCTTCTGGGCGAGGACGTAGATCAGCCCGAAGAGAAAACTCCCGAGGATGTTGACAGTGAAGGTCCCGAGTATGAAGTGCGAGTTCTTCGCCTTTGCAACGAGTTCGCAGACGGCGAACCGGCTGACGGTGCCGCACGCGCCCGCTATGGATAGCCACAGTAGTTTCTGAAACATGACTCCTCCTGCAATTCAATCTGACTGGATTATTCGCCAGTTGAATAATCCAGGGCCTTTCCCGCATTATTCACGTATTCGTGCGTAATGACGGCCAGCCTCGAATTGTAGGAGTCATCAGCCCACCAGCGGCGGACGGTTATCGGCGGACTCCATCACCATCTCAAAAGCAAATGCTTTGCAAGTGCTTATCCATCGCGATGAAACTGACAGTGCCGCTACCTGCGACGCGAAAAGTTTCATCGGCGACTCTTGTATTATAGGGGTTTTTCACGGAAATTTCAAGTTTTCGGATATCCGAGTTGGCCTTCTCAGAGAACACAGATTGCACAGATTGGGGAGGATGACACAGAAGGAATTTTCTATGAGGAAACCAGGAAGACAGGAAGAACTGGGATGATTGATGATATGATCCGTCTTTTTCCTGAATTCCTGGGTTCCTTATAAGATTGATTTCCTCTTCTGGAATCTGTGCTATCCGTATTCCATCCGTGACATCTGTGTTCTAATCGCGCCAACCTACACGTTTGCGCGCGCCTTTGCCAGAAGCTCCTGGACCTTGACGGGCAGGCCGGTTCTGCTGCTCTCGATGGCCGCGAAGATCAGCGCGATGGACTGCAGGTTGTCCTCCACGTTCGTCTCCATCGGTTCACCGCCGTCCAGCCAGCGCACGAACTTCTCGATGAGCCACGCATTGCCCCACTTCGGCTGCTCCAGAAGCGGGATCTGCTCTGCCACGTCCTCTTCGCCCCACTCCTTGTTCGCCTTGTATGCAAAGCGCTCGATCTTGCGGTGGCTGAGGATGAGCGTGGACAGCTCACATTCCGCGCGGAAGTACTCGTGAGTCCACCCGTTCAGGCAGACGGCGTTGGTCTTCGCGCCTTCGTAGAACCCGCGCGTGCTGTTCTCGAAGTGCATCATCACCAGACCCTGGGAGTCGCCCTTGAACTCGCCCCATGAGGGATTCCAGGTCTGCGCGTAGATGGTATCGCACTTGGCTCCCGCGAAATCCGCCATGATATCCAGGTGATGCACGGCACCCTCGACCATCAGTGAATCAGGTATCTCGTGGCGGAAGACGCCCCAGCTACCGTACTTGCGGCAGTCGTGCGTGAACCTGCAGATGAGGTAGTCCAGCGCGCCGTGCCTGCCGGAGCGGAGTTCGTTTCGCATGGTGCTCTTGTCCTGGTCGAAGCGGTGGCTCATGGTGACGCCCATCTTCTTGCCCGCCGACTTGACCTTCTTTGCGATGCGCACGGAGCCTTCGAGGGTATCGGCGATCGGCTTTTCGGACAGGATGTTCATGTCGTGGGCAAGCGCGATGTCAACCACCGACTCGTGAAACGCGGGCGGCACGACGACGGTGCAGAAATCCGCCTTGTTCTCGTCGAACGCTTTCTTGATGTCCGTATAGCACTGGTCGTCCCGCAGGCCGAGGCCCTCTTTCGCGTTGACGAATGCCTCGGGGTTCGTGTCCACCACCGCGACGACCTCGATCAAACCGTCGGCGACGTTCGGCGGCAGGAAATTCCTGCACCACCATCCGCCGAAACCGCCTGTGCCGACCTGTATCATCTTGTATGCCATAGCTCTACTCCTCGTACTAATATGGTGTTAGGTGTTTGGTGGTAGGTGGTAGGGTCAAACGCGAACATCGAACGTCCAACTTCGAACATGGGACCGGAAGATCCGAAATTGCCTAACACCTAGCAACTACCACCTACCACCTCATCTTCGCCCACACGCCCACACCCCCACACTCAGACACGCTCCTCAACCGGTTCCGCCTTGCCGTGCGTGTGCTCCCACAGGTGGCCGGGACGCTTCTGACCTTCCATCGTGGTCTCAAAGAACACCCCAACCGTCTGCTCGATCACGGTCTGCATATCGTGGTGATATCCCATCCCGGTCGCCACGCAGTCGCCCGGACCGACCTCGAAGAACTTGCCTTCCGTGACCGCGACGCCCGTGCCTTCATAGAAGATCCAGTACTCGTCGCAGTCGTGGAAGTGGTTGTCAATCGGGTTGTTCTTCGGGTAGCTGACGGGATCACCGTTCTCGGTCGGGTTCTCCACCACCGGCAGCCAGAAGATGCCTGAACCTCCGACTTCATCCCCCCAACGCCCGCACATGCGCACCAGGGTGGCGTTCTCAGACACCTCAAGCACCTCGAAATGGTCGCCGGGCGTCTCGATGTCGAGCTGAGCGCTTGGCTCGGCATCCACGACCTGACCGCCGAACGCGATCTTGCACTTGCCCCGCCCGAGGATCAGCTTCTCTTTCTTGCCGACTCGGTCATAGGTGTGCTTATCACCGGGTGCCAGCTTCACGATGTCGAAATACTCCATCTCGCACCACTCCGGCGCGAGGCCTTTACCAGACTTGAAAACAGGCACAGTAAACCTCCGTTCTGATGAGTGAAGAGTGATACGTGAACTGCACTCGAAGGCTTGGCAGAGCCATCGCGCCGGGTCACTCATCACTTTTCACTTATCAGTATTCGCATTCCTTCAGCGCGTCCGAAAACGCCTGCAGATTCTCCAGGTTGCCGTGGAAGAAATGGTCGCTTGGGCAACAAATGTACCCGCCGTTCGGGCAAGCCGCATGAAGCTCATGAACCATCGTCCGCACGACGTCCGGCGTCCCATGCTCGAAACCTCGGTTCTGGTCAAACCCGCCGACGAAGAAGAGCTTGTCGCCCACCAGCTTCTCAGCCAGCGCCAGATCGGTGTCCGCGCCCATGCTCGGCGGAGTCATCGTCTCCAACCCGTCCGATCCGTTCGCAACCACATGGTCGAGCATCTTCATCAGGCCGCCGCAGAGGTGGTAGACCACCTTGAACCCGGCCGCGTGGAGCGCATCCACCTGTAATTTGTCATACGGCAGGCAGAATTCCTCGTGCAGGTTGGGGCTGATCACGGTGTTCGATCCCGCGCCGCCACCGATCTCGATCAGGTCCAGCGGCACCTCTCCGCCCATCATTTCGATGACCTTCACCTGCTTGGCGACCATCGTCTGCTCCACGTGATGAACCCACTCCGGCTCGTCAATCGCGAACATGATCGCTTCCTGGGTGCCGACCATAAAGCAGAAGCTCTGCCATGCACCGACCTGACCGTAGCCCCACGTTCCACCGCGCAGGATTCCCCTGTCGCCCAGCCGTTCCTTGGCCGCACGAACCGGCGAACCATCCACGCCGGTCGGCACGGGGAAATACTTGGCGAATATCTCGAAGTCCTGCTTGGTTTTGATCAGCGGCTCGGTCGTCCACGGGGTGATCTCGTTGGCCGCTCCGGTGCATTTCAGTTCACCGCCGGGTGTCTTGTAGACGTCAATCCAACGGTGAACGCCGTCCGCATCAGTACCAAGATCGGTGCGCGACCACTGCCAGTTCGCCAGGTCGCGTTCGTCGTAGGTCAAGATCGGGCCGCAGTAGATCGCCATGTCCATGCCGAAGCGTTCATAGGCTTCGAACTGGTCGCATCCACCGAGGTAGGCATTCAGGTAATACGGCATCCAGCAGTGAACCTGCCCAGGCAGCCGATCCGGCTTGCCGTTGTTGATTGCAGTCAGCATCCGTTCTCGTGAGGTCATGAAGTGTCTCCTACTCCCGAATCCTACTCGTAAATCCTACTCGTACTCGATACGGTGATGAGTGATACGTGACCTGTTCACCCATTGACCATCTGACCATTAGCCATTCCCGACTGTGGCGGGATAACCATTCCCTCAGATCCCATGGTCTTTCCCATTCACATCAAGGTGTCCTACGCACTTATCGCCGTTCAGGAACTCGATTCGGCCCTTGAGGTAGCGCATCTTCACCTGCCCCTTGCCGTCAAGCTCAATGCAGGTTCCCTCGTCCACGCGGATCGTGTTGCCGTGCATGTTCAGCCCGGTCTCGAACTTCGCGGGGAGGTCTATCCCCACAGGCCCGTTGCTCTCCAGGGAAATCTGTTTCTTGAATATCGCGCCCGGACCGCTGCCGTTGTTCTTGATGACCAATCCGCCGAGACACGGCTGGGGGCCGCATGCCATGATGTTGATGCCGTAGACCCACGACTCCTCCGGGCCGGTGTAGTCGTTGGACATCTCGACGTTCACTCCGAGTCCCACCGCGCGATTGTGCGTAAATACCTCGGAGTGCAGTCCTGCCGACCATCCGGGGCCGTGCTTGTGGAGCCTGGAGCAAAGGACGCACCCGTCGCCCGCCTCGTGGTGAGTGGACAGCCCTGCATAGATCGTCCACGGATACGAGTTCTTTCCCTTCTCCTCGTGCATGAGGGAGAGGATTTCGTGCGTCATCGCCCGACCGTTGTTGTCGTCCGACCTCTCGAAGCGGATCATGGTGTCCAGCGGTTCGATGGGCGGGCGGCCCTTGTAGACACTGCTCTTCAGCACTTGGCCCTCGGTAGTCAGCGGACCTTCAACTGGAGGCTCGTCGGCCCCAAAAGCTTTCTTGCCCACCAGTCCCAGGATTGCCGCCATCATCCCTTTGAGTATGAAGTGCCGTCGGTCACTGGGCTGCTTCTCGTTCTCTCTTGTATTCCCGTTCATTCGTCGCCCCCTCCTCGCGCTGCTCTGCCGGCCAACGCTGGACTTTTGTCCCTCTCTGCGCTAAAATTGCATCATTATGGGACCAAATCCTTCTCAGATTTCCAAAGCCGTGATCCTGCTGTCCGGCGGATTGGACAGCGCCACCGCCGCCGCCATCGCGAAGGGCATGGGATTCGAGCTGTATGCGCTCTCGTTCTCCTATGGTCAACGTCACTCCAAAGAGCTTGAAGCAGCGCAGGCGGTCGGTGAATTCTTCGGCGTGAAAGACCATCAGGTGGTGGATTTCGACCTGCGGAAGTGGGGCGGCAGCGCGCTAACCGCGGACATGGACGTGCCGCTGGACAGAGACGAATCCGAGATGGCATCGTCCATCCCCACAACCTACGTGCCCGCGCGAAACACGATCTTCCTCTCGTTCGCGCTAGGGTACGCCGAAGTGGTCGGCGCGGACACGATTGTCATCGGGGTGAACCAGCTCGACTATAGCGGGTACCCGGACTGCCGCGAGGAGTACCTGCTGGCGTTCGAGCGGATGGCGAATCTGGCTACCAAGGGCGCGGTGGAAGGCGGACGGAGAACCCGCATCTATGCGCCGCTCCTGCACATGACCAAGGCGGAGATCATTACGAAGGGTACTGCGCTGGGTGTGGACTACGGGCTGACGTGGAGCTGCTACCAGGGACTGGACCAGCCGTGCGGACGATGCGACAGTTGCCTCCTCCGCGCGGAAGGCTTCAGGAGGGCGGGACTGACTGATCCGCTGGAGCCTGTGGACAGTGAACAGTAGACGGTGAACAGTGGGAAGCTCGGCCGCGCTATCCTAGCAGATTTAGACCACGACCCCCAAAATGACGATCATACGCAAAGACATCCGAGATTCTTCGTTGGCGGATCACTTCCAGACTCATACAATCCACCAGGCTGGGTCCGCTCTTGCCGGGGTGCGCAAGCATGGCGATCACTGCGGCGTTGTGCATCGGCACATCCGCCCATACCACCTCCACAATCGGCATGATATCTACGAGGAATGTTTCCGCTGTCTGGGTGCCGAATCGGCGATGGAGTAGCGAAACGGTCTCAACCATTGCGTACAGTGAGGTGAGCACGACTTCTTGCTGTTTGACAAGACGACTCCACACCTTTACCGCGGAATCATACTTTGCATCGTTGCTACTCGCAAGAGCTATGAACGCGGAAGTGTCAACGTACGTGGGCATGCTCGAAATCCTCAGCTAAGTATTTATCGTGATTGACAGACAAGTCAGGCGGACCGCCATGGGCAAACCCGACGGCATTCATAGCCCGCTCGCGCATCTCTTTTGAGATGATAGGCTTCGACAGGGTATCATCCGCGCTCCGTCGAATAAGCTCCGCGAAGGAAATACCTTCTTTCTTCGCCCGCTCCTCTAGTTCTCTCGCCTGATTATCTGGAAACTGTATCAGCTTGCGTACCATGGCCTGCTCCTATGATATCACTTCGTTGATGATATGATATCACTTTTCTTGGGATCAGTCAACAATTCTTTGCGACCATTCGCCAGGTCTACTTATCTCTACAGGGCGTTGCTGTGGTTTCCAATGGTATGATCCACAATCGCAAGTGTCGGAGATCTGGATAGTCGAGAGGGATAGCGTCGAGAGAAAACGGTAGGGCTGGTGGATTCACAATACTTGTCTCCATCAAGGCATTCTCTACACTGAAGGATATGACTATTTTGAGATACCGCCGAAGCAACAGTAGTGGTGGAAATCCGCCATGCCTCTGGTACCATTCGAGGAGGTCGGTAGCTCCCTTCGAGCTGTTGCAGCGCTTGCAAGCCCACACCAGGTTATCGGCAATATCCAACCCGCCTTTCTTCGCTGGGATAAGGTGATCTAGAGACAACTCCTGAGTGCTCCCGCAGTAGCAGCAGGCTTGTGGCAATAGCATTTTCAGTCTCTCATCGTCTTTCAACGAACCGATCCTCATGCTACCCGTAGTTAACCCCGCATACAGCTTGCTGCGGATGATGTAATGCATGCGGCCGTATGAGAGTGCGCCATCAGATAGCGCTGCATGGGCCATACCGAGATTGGCATATGACCAGTACAGGTGTTCTCCGATTGCTGTGATCTGTGGGCCTCTCACTGTACACTTTCCTCACTGTTCACGGTTCACTGGCTCACTTATCTCGATGTTTTGTACCATAGCGGAAGCACTCGTCCAGGTAGGCCGCGATGTTCTCGAAGGGCGTGCCGGCTACGATGCCGTTGCCGCTTGCCAGGATCAGTCCGCCGCCCGGTCCGTCGTAAGTATCCACCATCCAGCGAACCTCTCTGCGGACGCCCTCGGGGGACTCTTCCTGAATCGCGTGCTGAACATCCATCCCCGCCCAGAACGAGATCTTGTCACCCCACTGCGGTGCGATGACATTGCCGTCCATCGCGCCCTTCTGAATCGGGTGAACTACGTCCTGCCCGACCTCCACCAGGTCGCCCATGATGTCGGTAATGTTCCCGCAGGTGTGCAGCCACGTGTGCATGCCGTTGGCGTGGCAGAGGTCATAGACCGACTTGTAGTAGGGCTTGATGAACTCGCGGAACTGGCCCGGGTTCATCATGAGCTGTGTCTGGTGGCCCAAATCGTCGCTGGTCTGGAAGGCATCCGGCTGGAGTTCGCGCGCGGCTCGGGCGATAACCCCTTTGTAGAGCGCCATCCGCGCTTTGTGCAAGCGGTGAATCTCCTCCGGGAAAAGGTAGTAGTCCATCAGCAGGTTTTCCATCCCGCGCAGGCCCCAGATCGGCTCGTAGAAGAGGCCCCACCAGCAGATGAGCACATAGCGGTTGTCCTTCTTCGCCTGCTCCGCGATGGGGAGGAACTGATCGAACAGCCCCGGCGCATCGAAGTTCGGAATCTCCGACTCATAAGCGTCCAGCCAGTCCCAGCCCTCGGTCGCGCCTGAGTCGTGGCCGGACCGCGCCTGGTTGCGATGCTCCTGCGAGATGCGCCAGTAATAGCCGTCGTCCCTGGGTTCGATACCCGGCAACGGAAGCCACAGCCGCACGCAGTCATCCGGGTATCTGTTGAACTCCTTCAGCCGCTCGCCGTACTGGTCGCCCAGGCCTTCACCCCACCAATGCGCCATGGATACCGGCACACGCGCCGGACCTTTACGCTCCACGGCCTTAATGACTTCTTCTCTCGGCAGGGGTTCGTACAGCATTATTTCGGTTCCTTTCCAGTACGGGTTGACTGCTTGAGCAAGCTGACAAGCGGGTCCTTCGTGTCGGTCATTCTCTTCGCCAGCGCCAGTCGCATCTCCTCTATCCTGGCCTTGTACTTGGGGTCGGCAATCAGGTTGTTCATCTCGTTGGGATCGGCTTGCAGGTCGTAGAACTCCTCCGGCACGCGGTACTGGCACATCTTTACCCGCGCTGCTATCTTCGGATCGCTCGCCGCTGCCGCCTGCATTGCCTTGAACGTCAGCCCGGTCAGCCCGTCCGCCATGTAGACTGTCTTGCCATCCGACCAGGGATTCCAGATGTAGCTGTACTTCTTGGTCCGCAGGCACCGCATAGGATAGTCCTTGCGCGCGGAGGTCTGGTTGAAGACCGTGAAGACCTGGTCCCTGCCGTCCTGCTTCTTCCCCTTCAAGATCGGCAGGAACGAGCGGCCGTCCACGCCCGGTATCTGCTTTATGCCAAGGATATCCAGCACTGTCGGCGTGAAGTCCGTCGAGCAGACAAGCGCGTCCGAGTTGACCGATCCGGCCTTGACCTTGCCCGGCCAGCGGACGATGAGCGGCGTGCGCGTGCTGGTACGGTAGCAGTTCGCCTTGGAGAACGGCATGGAAATCCCGTTATCGCTGAGGAAGACGACGACGGTATTGTCCTCGAAACCGGTCTCCTTCAGGGCGAGCAGTATCTGCCCGACCGACTCATCGCACCGATGCGCGGCGGTGTAGTACTGCGCCATCTCCGTGCGGATGTCGGGGAGATTGGGTAGGAATCCCGGGACCGTGATCTCCTCTGGCTTGTAGTACCGGCTCGCCTTCTCCATTCCCTGGATATCTGCGACCAACTTCGCTTTCTGCGCCGCCGTGCGCTCGGCTCCGGGGAACGGCCTGTGCGGGTCCTGGCAGTTCGCCATCAGGAAGAACGGCTTGCCCTCGGTCTTTGCCTTTTCGAAAAACTCCTTTGAGCGCTGGTGGTAGAGAACCGGATCGCGGCCATTACTCAGGTCCTTCGCTTCCACCACGTGGTCCCAGCAGAACTTCGACTGCGGGGCGAGGTGTGCGACTTTGGCCATGATGCCGTTCAAGTAACCGGCTGCATGCAGGGATTCCTGGAGGGTCGGCACGTCGGTCTTGATCGGCTCGAAGCCCATCGCGCCGTTCCGATGCGGATAGAGGCCCGTCATCAGCGCCGACCGGCTCGGCTGGCAGACCGCGATGGCGAGGTGCGCGTTCTCGAACCTCATCCCCTGCGCCGCCAACTTGTCCAGGTTCGGCGAGATGCCCGCTACCTTGGAGCCGGTAACGCCGAGGGAATCGTAGTTCATATCGTCCGCTGTAATCAGCAGCACGTTCAGCGGCTTGTCCCCAGCCGCAAACGCATAGGGCGCCACCGCTAATCCCGCTGCCGCCATGCCTGCGCGCGCAATAAATGTTCTTCGAGTAAGTTTCCCTTCCATCTCGTCCACCTTTCGTAATATCAATTTTTAGCGCAGAATACTCACGCTGTGCTCTCTTGCTTTCCCATCAACACTGACGCGAACCTTCAGCGTTTGTTCAGTTCCAACAGTTACGCTCGCAACCCCCAAGTCCCTCTTCTCCGCCTGATAGAGCGCGATGAACATCGCCGATTTCCCCTTCCGACGGGCAATCACCATCGGTACCGCGGGCGGCTCGAACTTGTCGTTCTTGGGGAAGTCGCACAGGATGACCTCAGTCCCCGGAACTCCGAGCATGTTCAGGCGGAAGTACACATCGCCCTGCCGCCAGTCCGCATGCCAGGAGTCATCCTTCGTCGCCGATCTGGGGTTCTTCAGCCATGTCCACGGCACGGCATCCGGCAGTGTGGTCGGCTGGAAACCGCCGTACATGCGCGTCTTGCCTTCATCATCCCTGGTATGGAAGAGCCAGTCGTAGGTATGCTCGGTATCCGACACAGCCTGGAAGACGTCCAGCACGTAGTCCGCCGTCACGCAGACCGTCCGCTGGAGCTTCACGCCGGGGTACACCAGCCCCTTGAGATCGGCGATTGTGGCAGTCTTGACCTCGGGAGTTCGCTGAAAGTCCAGCAACGAGAGGTTCTCTGAGATTCCCCCGTTACCCTGGCCGTCAACCATTATTGTGTTGTGGCAGACGGTCGCGCGGTTCAATTCCTTCTGCACCTGCGAGGAGAACGCGTGCTGGGCCGAAGCATGCGCCTCCGGATCAACTGCCAGAACCGTCCCCTTGCCGAAGAGGATCAGGTTCATCTTGTCCGCGTGCGAGTGAACGCTGTTCACCCCGAAGTTCAGGAACGCGGCCCAGGAGTCGCTGCCCCAGTACTTCGTGCCCTCCACGCTCCGCAGCATCACATAGCCGTGCTGCGGGAACACGCGACTTTCCACTGAAGGGGGTTTCACAGTGCGGGGCTTCAGGGTTTCGGGCTTCGGGTTTCGGGCTTCTGCACCCGGCGGTCCCACCCTGGAACCCGGAACCTGCAACCCGAAACCGCCATCCTCTCGGAACAGCGACTCCCTCCCCGGCTTCATGCCCTGAATCAGCCACTCGTACATCGGCTTGTGGTAGATTCGCCACGCCGTCTCGTAGAACGGAGATCCCATCAGCCGCGACGTGCCGCCGTAGCAGTCCCCGGTCGTCGGTATGCTGGTGTCCGGAAAAAGTATCTGAATCATCCCCGAAAGCCCGTCCTCCAGAGTGCGGCCATTCGCGAACTTGTGCGTATACAGGTCCAGCGGATACCCCGAGTTGCGGAACATCCGCGCGACATCCAGCATCGCGCTGATGGCAACGTAGTGGTAGTTCAGACTGCTCTCGAACCACAGTCCCTTGTCGAGCAGCCCAACCTCCAGCAGTTCTCGAAAGCCGTCCTGGCTCTCGATGGCCCTGGTGACCCACTCGTCCTTGCCGTAGAAGAGGCCGTACTGCGCCATCATCAGCTTGTGCCAGGCGTAGTGGTTGTTGTGCCGGCCGCCGGTGCCTGTCGCAATCCACCACTCGTCACGCGCCGCGACCGACTCGATCAACCGCTTGAAAAAGTCATCCATTTTGACCCTCTCATCCGGTGTGAAACGGTCGTAGGTGAGGTCATATGCGTACAGGAGGTTGCTGCCCCAGATGGAGTAGTTCATGCCCGTGTCCGGCTGATCGCTCTCGAAGGCGTAGGTTGTATAGTAGAGCAGGACCTTCTTGACCCTTTCGCCGTAGATATCCCCGCCGCCGAGCGCGTAGACTATCGCCGAGTTGAACGCAGCGTCGGCGGCCGGCCTTGGCACAAAGTAGGAGTGCTGCATGTTCTCGGGGTAGGTGGTGCGCCAGTCCTTGGTCTTCGCCTCCTGCCACCACGCGGTATCAAAGACCGGAAGCTTCATCTGCTCCATCTTGTCCGCGCTCAGCTTCATCTCCTGAAACGTCTTCGCGGCCCACTCGTGCTTGGCGATGTTGTTCTTCGCCAGGTCAATCTGCGCCTGATTCATATACAAACAAGGGTGCATCAACTCAATCCTTTCCAGCGCGTCCTCAGCCATCAGCCATCCGACCATTTTCCCTTGACCATCTGACCATTTCTCGTGAGCTATTAGCCATGTATCCCTCTAGCCATCAGCCATTCTCTCTCGACCATCCGACCATCAGCCATTTCCCTTGGGTTTCGGCTTATCCAGCATCGGGTCTTTCCCGGGCGGGAAGATCGGCATAGGGCCGATTCTGTATTCCTTGACCTCTTCCGATTTCTCCGCGGTCTCCGTCTTCACATGCACTGTGTAAAAATCCTTGCTCGGATAGTCCGGAAGGCGCTCGGTCTCGATCCACAAGGATAGGGCAGGCGCTGAATCAGTGTTGGTGAAGGTCGCCGGATCCATTGTCGGAGTCCATTTTAGTATGAGCCCATTCCTGTAACGGAAGCCCGCGTCACGGGACAGATACTTTCTCATTGTCCTGCAGGTCCACGCGCGGTCAAGGCCACTCAGATCAACGGGTTTGCCGGACCTGGCGGTGGCTCGGTCTGTGGGGTCCAGGGCGGCGTAGAGCATCCATAGCGAAAACTCTCGCGCTACGGTGGAGAAGGAGCGACACGAACTCTCAATATCCGGGTACTCGGGGCAATAGTATATCCACGCGCCAAACTGCGCCTCCGTAAGCGTCGCCATCGGCAGCAAGTCATCCAGAGCCAGCCCTTTTCCGTTCAGCTTCGCGCTCACCTCCTTCAGGCGTGTCTCAGGCACAAGCGATTTCACGGTCTCCATCCACTCGTAATCGCGTCCGACAATCAGCTTGTTTGTCTCATCCAGGTACCACATCTCCTCGTACATATCTGCGCTGAAAGCAAGGACATCTCTAACCGTAATCTCCTTGCCGGAAAGCATTGCTTTCAGTTGATCATCTGTACTCATCACGAAGCTTACGTATCTGGCAGCCATTCCCTCGGCAATGATGGAATAGCCCGTTGCCTTGGATGCCGCGCACAGCAGATCAGAGTAAGTTAGCCTCTGCCCTTCTTTCGGCGGCCCGAGCTTGATCTTGGCATCGAGAAACGCAGAGCGTCCTTCCTCGAGAACCAGTTTCTTGTATCGAAGGTCAATGTCATCCCGTTTCAGCTTGATATCTGGAACCGTCGGCCTCGGAGGCAGATCGGGCATATATTTCGCCAACCAGCTCTGCACACTGCGCGAAAAGCTCGAAGAAGTCAGTCCTTCGATGTTGATGGAGGTATAAAGCATGCTCGGGTACTTGGCCCCACGATCGAATTGGATAGTGATGTAGCAGGTGCTCAGTATGTCCTCAAGTGGCTGGCGTGCCGGTGTGCCATCGTGCCTACGGTCTTCATCATCCCGGTCGTAGAGGTTTTGGATGCAGGCCATCACATAGGGCTTAATCCCAGTCGGGGAGTTTGACATGCCAAGTACAATCGGCTCTCCATCCAACATGCGGTCTCTCGCATCCAATCCAAGCCGGGAGACGATGTTAGACATGTTCCTCTGGCTCTGCCTGTCACGCGCGGCATATGGGTCGCTAGTGCTGAAGGCTTCCTCAGGCAAATCCTTGACCTTGGACAGCAGATCCCAATCATGAGATGCCGCCGCCTTCGCTGCTGCCTTGCGGGACTCCTCGAAATCGCTGATCTCCTTCTCGCGCTTGGCATCGCGCCAGATGCGGTATGCGGATACGTTCTTCACAGGATTGTCAGAAAGAAGTAGATGCGTGGCATCCGATATCCCCTGCAGGAGCTTACCGAGTGGAATGTCCCTGGCGCACACCAGCACCGGCATGTCTCTAACCTGCCAGTCGTTCGCGTTCTTCCCGGCGTGAATGGTGACCTTAGTCTTCGCGCTGATCCGGTCGAGCGCTGAGTACAGGCGCCCGTTCACGCAGTCAACCGTCACCTTCTGCTTTAGACGTGGATCGGGTTTCGCAGTGTCATCAGCGGTTACCGCGTTCGAAAACACAACAAACAACAATACAACTAGAGCCAGGTACTTCCGCATTTTCCCTACCTCCCATTGACCATCAGCCATCTTCCCTATGACCATCAGCCATTTCCAATTAGCCATTAGCCATGTCCTTCGCGACCATCTGACCGTTAGCCATCTGACCATTCCCCAAAGCCATGCTATCCAGAGAGCATTTCCGCCATGGCGATGAAGTTGCGCGCGGCGTGTTCGCCGTAGGTGCCGGAACTCGTGCCGCCGAGGATGAAGCCGCGGTCTCCTGCAGCCTCAAGCCGTTCGCGGGCCATGGCGAGAACCTGCTCCGTCGGAAGCTGGTTGATGATCTCCATGTCGTCCAGATTGCCGAGGATGGCCACTTTGTCACCCATCCGGCGCCTTGCCTCCCTCAGGTCGCAGTTCCCCCAGGGCGGTGCCTCGAACGGATCAGTCGAGTCCATCCCGATCTCGACGAACTGCTCCAGGAACCGCATGGTCGGGCCGTGGTTGTGGTAGTGGGCAATCGCGCCGTGCTTGTGCATGATGGCGACCAGCTCACGGTCGTACTGCACGCACAGCCGCTGGAAGGCGTCCGGGCCGAGCTGCACGCTGGCATACTCTCCGCCGACCAGACGGAACGCCTCCACGCCCATCTCGCCCAGTTCGTCTATCCAGTCCACAAGCCGCTCGTTCATCACCGCGACCAGTTTTTCGACCAGTTCAGGCTCGTCCGCCCACGCCAGGCAGAACCCCTCCGGCGAGAACCATGAGGCGGGAATGGCAACTCCGGTCGCAAAACCTACCAGCGCCATTCCGTCGTCGCCCAGGAACTCCTGCAGTTTGAAGTAATTGGAGGCGTCAATCTCGGGCGCTTCGTACGGTATGGAGAGCATCTTCTCGATGTCCTCAGGGCCTTTGAGAAAGAACTCCACGGTCGCGCCGGTGATCTCAGTGCGGCGGTATTTGTGCGTGAGGTCACCCTTCGGCGTGTGCAGGACGGTGACGGTGGTGTCGCCGAGTTGCTCGGTCTCGGTCTTCGCGCCCTTGCCGAGTATCGGATCACCGCTGATGCCGATGTCAACCATTATATCGGTCTTGGCGAGAAGCTCCCGACCGAGCGCGCTCTCCCGATCTACACGCCCGAACTGCCACGGCGCAACCGGCACCCGGTCGGTCTTCTCAAATCTCATTGTAGCGAGCAAGCGTTCTTTTGATGTCATGGGATGCTCTCCTCAGAAGGGTATGCAGAACGAGGAGTACGTGAATCCTACAACTCTTCATGATGAGTGATAAGTGATACGTGACCCAGCCAACGGTGGAGACAGGTCACTCATCACTCTTCACTCATCGCGTCTCCATTTCCTGCAAAAAATCATTTCCAGGGAAGGAGGATAAGTAGGAGGGATGTGTGAAATGTTCATTGGGCCACGGACGGCCGTGCGCGCGAGAATGGACTCTGAAGGCGGGCTTACCACGGTAGGCCCGCCTCTATTGTTTGTGGACTCAGCAGCAAATCTCTCAGGAGCCTTACATGACCAGATTTCTCGTCTTTGCAGTAACCCTGGCACTTGCCATCTCAGCGTTTGCAGACAAGGGAGTGAACAAGATGAAGATCAACCCCAGGCCGAAGGAGCCGCATACCACTTTCCAGACCGGCGGCGGCTACGATCCCACACGCGACATCCGCACGGACGCCGTCATCCAGTACTCGTGCATCAACGACCGCATGAAGTCGTGGATGGACAAGGGCTACGTTGTGCAGACCATGTACGGTTTCCGCACGGGCGACGATTACATCAAGGACCACCGCGATGAGGTGCAGACCACCGCAGACGGCACCCTGCACACCTGCGGGCCGGGCAGCTACTACATGGTGCCGACTCAGACTCGCATTGACGCCGCTGTGGATTACTACCGACAGGCGATCAAGAACGGCACGAGCATGGCGGTCCCAGAAGAGCCGGAGTTCTTCATCCAGACCGGCTACTCCGAGTCGTTCAAGAAGGAGTGGCAGGCGTACTACGGTGAGCCGTGGCAGGACCAGACCGCCAGCATCGAGGCGCGGTGGAAGTCCAGCCGCCTGAAGGCGTTTCTGGAATACCGCATGGTGGAGTCCATCCTCAAGGAATCGAAGAAGCTGAACCCCGAGGTCGTGCGAGCGGTGGCGGCACACAGCGCGGTGAGCTACTACAACTGGGGGATCATCTACCCGCACTACCAGACCATGAAGATGCCCGAACTGCAGGAGATGATAGGCCAGGTGTGGACCGGCACCGCTCGGACCCCCTGCAAGTACGAAGGCAAGAGCGAGGAGCGTACCTTCGAGTACGGCTTCCTGGAATACTCTGCGCTCTACAACCTCATGCGCGGCACCGGCAAGCGGGTGTGGTTCCTGATGGACCCGTTGGAGGACAATCCGGATCGCAGCATGGACGACTACCAGATGAACTACGTGAGAACCCTTGTGGGCTCGCTGATGTTCACCGACGTTGATGAGTACGAGGTGATGCCCTGGCCGGAGCGCATCTTCGGACGGGTGCCGGACGGGTTCGCCACCGTGATCATGAACGTAGTGACGATGCTCGGCGACATCCACAACCAGAAAGAGTCGGCGCTGGATACCGGCACGCAGGGCATCGCCACCTTCGTCGCGGACTCGATGGGCTGGCAGCGCGGCGAGCCGAACGCCAGCAACTACGACAATTTCTACGGCATGACTCTGCCGCTGATTATGAAGGGCATCCCCGTTCAGGTGGCCCAGCTAGAGCGCACGCCTGAGCCGAAGTATCTCGATCCGTACAAGGTCCTGGTACTCTCATATGACATCATGAAGCCGATGGACGCGGCGTACAACAAGGCGATTGCGGCGTGGATACGCGAGGGCGGTTCGTTGGTCCTGCTCGGCGGCAAGGACGCGTATAACGACCTGCCGGAGTGGTGGAAGAAGGAAGGGTTCGCGTCTCCACACCTTCACCTGCTGGCGGCGCTGAAGTGCCCGGCGGAAGATGGAACCTACTCGGTCGGCAAGGGTACCGTGATCGTCCGGTCCGCCCCGCCGAGTTACTATGCGTCGTCGAAGAAGGCGGCTGCGGAGTTCCGTGTCTTGGTCGCGCAGGCTTGCGGGAAGGCGGGATTGCAGTACAAGGAGCAGCACTACATGACAGTGCGGCGCGGGCGGTACGTGGCTGTGCGCGCGTTCGAGGAGCCGGTGACTCTGAAGGGGACATACGTAAACGTGCTTGACCACGGACTTCCGGTAATCAAAGACCCGCAGGTGGCAGCAGAGGATCTGGGCGTGTTCGCGGACGTATCGGCGATGCTGGCGGACAAGAAGCCGAGGTTGATGCTCTCGTCCTCGCGCCTGGAATCCAGCAGCGAGACGGCCGGCGAGACCAGGCTCCTGCTCTCCGGGCCCCTGAAGACGAAGAGCATCGCGCGGATTTCCACGGCGGGCAAGAGGGCGACTTCAGTCACCGTGCAGGACCCCCAGGGCAAGGCGCTCCCCTTCGAGCAGAAGCTGGAGCAGGGCACCCTCGCCATCACCCACGACGGCCTGCCGGAAGGTGTGGCCGTTGATGTGAAGTGGAAGTGAGAAGCGCATGTTCGGCAAGCGCTACCTCTCTGGGCTATCAGTTTGCCATACGCTGTGCTTGATGGCAGAATAAGATAAGGTCGTGTATAATAGTAGAATGGCGTGATAAGCTTCGTAATCGCCGAATAGGGTAGCATGGGGTGACAGATGGCTGGAAGTCGTTTTCATGACAAGCAGTTCGATGAAGCAACTAAGCTGAAACTTGAGATATTCCGAGGATACATCAGGGAATGGATTCCTGTGTTCGTGTCCAAATCCAACTACTGGAAGCAAGTCAATATCTACGACTTCTTTGCTGGACCAGGACGCGACCGGAGTGGGAATCCGGGCAGTCCATTGATCATCCTAGATGAGATCACTCGCTACCTGAGTGATGAAACCAGGCCAAAAGCGGTGGATTCACAGATTCGCGTCTTCTTCAATGATGCGGATAGCGACAACATCAAGCAGCTTTGGGGCGAGATCGACTGTCGTGAGCAAGACCCCCGATTCTCGATAGCTACCGCGAATCTAGATTTTGCTGATGCGTTCGCCAAGGAGTTGCCGATGATTCGGTCGGATAGAAGCGCAAACTTGGTGATCCTGGATCAATGCGGGTATAAGTTCATTGGTCCAGAAGTTTTCAGAACCCTGATCAACTGCTCGACTACTGACATCATATTCTTCGTTTCCTCTGACAACATAAGGCGTTTTGCCGAGGAACCTTCGACTCAGCAGTACTTTCCATCCGCGAAGGAGAAGATCACGAGGATTTCCCGTAACGACGTTCATAGGCTTGTCTGCAATGAATACTATCAGTCTTGGATTCCAGAAGGCGTTAAGTATTACCTTGTTCCATTTTCGATAAGAAAAGATAACTCCGGGAATATCTACGGTCTCATCTTCGGCAGCAGGCATCTGAAGGGGCTTGAGAAGTTCCTGACTGTCTGCTGGGACAATGACAAGATCACTGGCGAAGCCAACTACAACATTGACGGTGATTGGTCTAGAGATGGCGAACCATCGTTATTTGATGAGTATAACGTCTTCAGAAAACAGGACCAGTTTCGCCGAGACCTGATAGATTTCATCGCTGCCGAGCCGCGCGATAATACTGATCTGCGTCGCTTCGCGCTGCAGTCGGGATTCCTTCCACGGCATGTGAAGAGTATTCTCCAGGATCTTGAGGCATCTGGCAGCTTGACCGTTAACCCGGTCGGTGCCAATGAGAAGATAAAGAAGGGCGCACTCTATCTTCGTAACGAGACATCTCGAGCCGTTTTCCACTACGAAGGAACTTAAGATGCAATCCACTAAGATTGAATGGACCGAGTCTACCTGGAATCCACTAACAGGCTGCACCAAGATTAGCCTCGGATGCAAGAACTGCTATGCTGAGCGTATGGCACTGCGTCTGCGAGCAATGGGCCAGGCGAACTACGTCAACGGGTTCCAACTAACCCTACATGAGGATGCGTTGGACATACCGATGAGGTGGAAGAAGCCAACGACCGTCTTCGTGAACTCCATGAGTGACCTGTTCCATGAAGATGTACCTGTTGAGTTCATCCGCCGAGTATTCGAAGTGATGAGCCGGGCACATTGGCACGTCTTCCAGGTACTAACAAAAAGGTCTGAACGCCTCCTCGAACTCAGTCCGACTCTGTCATGGCCAAGCAATGTATGGATGGGGGTGACAGTCGAGAGTGCTGAGTACACATCCCGAATTGAAGATCTCCGCAATACCGATGCAAAAGTCAAGTTTCTGTCACTGGAACCCCTCCTAGGCCCTCTGCATGGGCTTGATCTTCGTGGCATCGACTGGGCAATCGTCGGCGGTGAATCAGGCATAGGAGCAAGGCCTGTCCAAGAATCATGGGTCACGGATATCCGCGATCAGTGTCAGGAATACAATGTCCCATTCTTCTTTAAGCAGTGGGGCGGTGTCAACAAAAAGAAGGCTGGTCGCGACCTTGAAGGCAGAACCTGGAGTGAGCGACCTCCCATAACGATGGTCAACCGTTCCTCTTCTCACCAACAACTCAGCATGCACGGATAGGTACTAGCTCTGCTTAGGGTGCACTGGCGAAGTTGGTCTGGCAGTAGGGACCGTGCGTGCGGTATAATGACGTGACACGTGATAGGTGACGCGTGACCTGTACCCGCGAAGTGTTCGACAGCAGATCACGTATCACTCATCACTCATCACAGAGAAATGCCGAGTACCCGCCTTCGTCCGCTCCGCCGCGGCGGACGAACTACGGCGGGCAAGCGATTATGATTCACGAGATGGGTCCGCCATAGACCATCTAACCATTCCCGCCTGCGGCGGGATAACCATGAACCATGAGGTGTTTGTATGCGAGCAGTGAAAATATTCGCGCAGGATGATCTGCGTGTTGTTGATATGCAGAAGCCGACCGCCGGGCCGGGCGAGGTTCTGGTGCAGGTGAAGTCCGTGGGCGTGTGCGCATCGGACGTTCACTACTACGCCGAAGGGCGAATCGGTGACGCGGTGGTTACGGAACCCCTCGTCATCGGGCATGAGTTTGCCGGGGTCATCGCGGAGGTCGGGCCGGGCGTCACCAACGTCAAGCCGGGCGACCGGGTGGCCGTGGAGCCGGGCATCCACTGCGGCACGTGCGATATGTGCGAGGAAGGCTACCTCAACCTCTGCCGAAACATGCGGTTCTGCGGCACTCCTCCTTTCGACGGCTCCATGCGCGAGTTCATGGCGTGGCCGTCGCACCTGGTGGAGAAGGTGCCGGACAGCATGACGATGGACGAGGCGGCCATGCTGGAGCCGCTCGCGGTAGGCGTGTACGCGGTCGAAATCGCAGGCGACATCAGCGGCAAGACGGTCTGCGTGCTGGGCGCGGGGGCGATAGGTCTGTCCATGATGCAGGCGGCAAAGGCGGCCGGGTGCGCGCAGGCGTTCGTGACCGACAAATTCCCGTTCCGGCTCGACCTGGCGAAGAAGCTCGGCGCGGACCAGACGTTCGACGCCTCCGACCCCGATCTGGTGGCCAAGGTGAAGCAGGCGACCGGCGGACGCGGGCCGGACATCGTCTTCGAGGCGTCCGGCGAGAACGAGGCGGTCTGCCAGGCTGGCGAGATGGTCCGACCGGCCGGCACGGTTGTGATCGGCGGCATCCCCAGCGACGATTTGATGTCCATGCCGGCTTCGACGGTCCGCAGAAAACAGGTGCGCATCCAGATGCTGCGCCGGAGCAACAAGGCCCTGCGGAAGTCCATCGAGCTTGTGGCTGACGGCAAGATAGACGTGGCATCGTTCGTCACCCACCGCTTCGGCATCGAGCAGGCGGAGGAGGCCTTCATCACCACCCGCGATCATAAGGACGTCTCCATCCGCGTGGTGGTGGAGATGTAAAGCTAATTCAGGCGCATTCTCTGCCGGAGCTGTTTTTTTGTGCCTTCAACCCCAGGCGGGAGAACCTGAGCAACCACGGCATCATGATGGCTTCACTGACTATCCCGCCCGACATTTTTGACTTGCCCACAGAGCGTTCGGTGAACACAATCGGCGCTTCACCAATACGAAATCCACACTTGCGCGCCCGGTAAAGGGTCTCCACCTGGAAACTATAGCCGTTGGACTTGATGGCATCCAGGTTTATGGATTGGAGAACTGCAGATCGGAATCCACGGAATCCGCTGGTTGGATCGGATTGCTTCAAGCCTGTTACCAGGCGGACGTAGCAACCGGCAAATACGCTCAACGCCAGCCGCGAGATGGGCCAGTTGAGCACACTCACTCTTCCGCCGAAGTAGCGCGACCCAATAGCCATATCGTGCTCCTCAAGGGATTTCGCAAGCTTGCCCAGATCATCCGGGTCATGGGAATAGTCGGCATCCATCTCAAATATGCGGTCGTAATTCTCGGCAATGCACGCCTTGAAGCCGTCTACGTACGAAAGCCCCAGGCCGCGCCGACCGGTGCGGCACAATAGCTTGATGCGCTCGTTTTGACCCTGAAGACCTCGAACGATGTCCGCAGTGCCATCCGGGGAGCCGTCGTCCACAATGAGCACGTCGAAATGTTCAGGCTGCCGCAGCACAGCCTCAATGATCCGCAAAATGTTCTCGCGTTCATTGTATGTCGGAATCACCACCACGGAGCGCATCACTTTTCACCCCGACTCGGGTGTTTTGGACTAAGATTCATCAGTATTTGCCCCTTCGGAAAGCAAGTGTATACATCCTTACAGCAAGCCTTTTCAGGCATGATGGAAAGTCTGTGGACAACGCCTTTGCTGGCACGCACATGTCTGTCCCAAACCACTAAGCACACTGTACGTTAGCATGGGAGTTTTGTCAACCCTGCGCTCAAACTGAGGGTGTTGGCGCCGCGCATTCCCGTATGCGATAATTGCCGCAAAGCAGGCTTACGCTCTTTAGGTGTGCTGGGTTTGAATAGGGCACACAGTGGGAACAGACTATAGTATAGTTCAGGCCTGAAATGCGCGGTTGCGCGCTGGCCGGAGGAGGCGCCCCGATATGTCTATAGATCGTTCTTCTGAAATCAACTGGCTCGACTGGGGAGACGACGCACTGGAGAAGGCCGACCGGGAGGACAAGCTAATAGTCCTCAGCGTGACTGCCCCTTGGTGTCACTGGTGCCACGTTATGGACCGCACCACGTATTCCAATACCGATGTCATCAAGTTTATGAACGAAAGGTTTGTGTCCATCCGCGTTAACGGCGACAAGCGGCCGGATATCCAGGACAGGTACCTGCTGGGCGGCTGGCCGACCACAGCGTTCCTGCTGCCGGATGGGCGAATGCTCTCGGGCAGCACATACATGCCCCCGGAGGCGATGATCCTCAAGCTGCAGGAGGTGGATGATCTGTACCGCGAGCACAGGGAACTGGTGACCACGCAGGCTGCGAGTATGGAGGCAGTGGCAGAGGCCGACCGTGCCGACCAGGAGAAACCCATCAGCGGGTTTGCGCCGGGTTACATAGAGAAAGCGGTAAACGTGTTGCGCAGGGACTTCGATACGGCGAACGGTGGATTTGGCAAAGAGCCGAAGTTCCCATTCCCGGATGCCGTGCGGTTTGCGTTCCACCTCTACCGAAACACTAGAGATCATCAGATACTCCAGATAGCTCTGCGCACTCTGGACGGAATGATGAACCTGCAGGATCCGGTATGGGGCGGTCTATACCGTTATGGGATGACGGCGAACTGGAGCAGCCCTCATTATGAAAAATTGCTATGCAGTCAGGCAGGCGGCATAGACAACTATGTGGAGGCGTATCAGGTAACGGGCGATGTCAAATACGGTGAGGCTGCAGCCGGGATAAAGGCTTACGTGGACCGATTCCTCTCCGACCACGAGCACGGCGGGTTCTACGCCAGCCAGGACGCAGATGTGGGCAGCCACGATCCCAACGCGGACATCATCTTCGGCGAGGAGTTCTTCCCGCTGGACGAGGCGGGTCGGCTCAAAGTCGGCATGCCTTGTGTGGACAAAACCATATACACGGACTGGAACGGCATGATGATATCTGCCTACCTGCGCCTGTTCCATGTGATGGGCGACGAGCATGCCAGGGACTTCGCGCTGAAGACGGCGGACCGTTTGCTGACTGATCTGTGGGCGGACGGGCGGATGTGTCACTGCTGCGACCTGCAGGATGGGTTGTGCGGCATTCTCTCTGACCACGTGCATTTCGGCCAGGCGCTGGTGGATGCGTATCAGACCACCGGGAAGCGGGCGTATCTGACGCACGCGGAGATGCTGGCGGAGTTTATGACCCTCGAACTGCAGGATGTGGTGGACGGTGGGTTCTACTTCCAGACGTTTGACCCACACATCAGGGGCGCGGTGCTGGAACGTCACAAGCCGTTTGACGAGAACGTGGCGGCAGCGTTGTTCTTAACACGACTGTTCTACCTTACCGGTAAGTCGGATTATAGAGACCAAGCGAGCAAGACGCTAAGGGCGTTGCAGTATCCTCAATTCTCGAACAGCATTGTAGGAGTGGGGTATGCCCACGCGCTTGACCTGTTTATGAACAGGCCGCTTCACATTGTACTTGTAGGCGACAAGGAGAGCGAGGACATCAAACGGATGCTGGAGTCCAGCCTGCAAGCCTATGAGCCTGCAAAACTGGTGCAGGTGCTGGACCCGTCTGAGGATGATCTGACCATTGGCGATACCACATATGAGGCCGCCGACATACCGATGGCATACGTGTGCGTGCGTAACGTTTG
>JANYKG010000123.1 GCA_025358205.1 Armatimonadota bacterium | reverse complement strand
GAGATGCGAGGGGTCGAACTCCAAGCCGAGCGCTGGGGAGTCCACGGCGTTGAACATCGCTTCCCACGCAGGCGGGTTGAAGCCAAACGTGCCGCTCTTGATCGGCAGTCTCAGTCCCAGGCCAGGCCAGTTCTCAAAAGCGATTTTGATGCCGTTCGCCTCAGCCATCTTCGCTACTTCACCGAATACCTCGGCCCACAGCTTCACATTCTCTTCCAGGTTCTTGTCGCCGTCACCGCCGGTAAGGGAAGTCACGACCCCGACGCCCATTTCGTTGGCAAGGGCGATGACGTTCTTGAACCCCGCAATGCGGTCCGCAGCCGGAGACATACCTGCCTTGTAGTGGGCAAGCGCGGTGATGCTGACGCCGTACTTCGCGGACAGCTCTTTCACCTTCTTAGCGGCATCCTTGCGCGCATCCGCCGACACAAGCGCTTCCTCGCCCCAAGACCCTGCGTGTACCTCAAGCCCGTCAAATCCTATGCTTGACGCCCGCTTCATTTCCTCTTCACTGAACTTCGTAAGATAACCTAGTTTCATACCGACTCCTCCTAACACAATAGCTTAACGTTAAACTGACGAGTGATGAGTGAAGAGTGAACTGATCCGATGATGGCTCACGTATCACTCATCACTTATCATGATTCTTCACTTGTTCCCCTTCGCCAGACCCTTGGACGTCAGGTAGGCATAGCTTCTCTTCGCCGCATCCATCATGTCGCCGTTGAAGCTATCCAACTCAACCACCAGCCATTCTAGCACAGCCGGGTCCGCCGCACCGATGATCGCGGGCATATCCATCACGCCGTCACCCACAGCCAGATGCGGTTCGCCTTCCTTGAGTGGCCCGTCTTTGATGTGAAGAAGCGGCAGCCTCGCGCTGTACTCGCTCACTATCTTCACAGGATCGGCTTTGCCCATTGCAGTCCAGTACACATCGAGTTCACTGAAGACGTCCGGCGCCTCTTCCATGAGAATCTCGTAGACCGTGCGGCCCTCCACGATGGCAAACTCCCACCAGTGGTTGTGGAATCCGAACGTCATACCGTATGGCTCCAGAACCTCGGCGGCCTGCTCAAACTGCTCGGCGGCAACCTTGATGGCGTCCAGGGTGGCAAACGAGTCGGGGCCGAATCCGCTGATGACGCGCGTATTGCCCAAGGTCAGTTCCGTGTCCGCAATCTCGGTGATGTTCTCGGGGGCGGGCAGCGCGGTGTGGCTGCTGCTCGCTTTCAGTCCCAGATCGCCGATAAGCGTGGCGATCTCCTTCGGGTTGTGGCCGTGCAGTCCGGCGAATTCCACTCCGCAGTAACCGGTCTCTGCGAGGAACCGCAGAACTGCGGGGAAGTCCTTCGCGGCGGCATCGCGGAGTGTGTACAATTGAATCGAAATTGGCTTCACTTGAGTTTCTCCTGGTAGATAAAGAATACCCGTGCTAGCCCGCATTATCCACAAAGAGCGTGAATAATGCTCAGAAGGCCCTGCATTATCCATTTCATATATAATGCAGGCTGGCCGGGTTCAACTTGTGATCTCCAAAACCGTTCGCCACCAAACGCGATTTACCTGCGTTCTTTTACCGTGAAGTTTGCAGAGTGATGAGGTATACAAATGGCGAAAGCCGGGCCACCGACAATATCGGCGAACCCGGCTATGCGCAAACAGCAGGAATGTAGTTGCTCTAAGCTGCGCGAGGAAGATCCTCAAGCAGCTTCATGTTCGAAAGGGTCTTGCTCTCCTTAGCGAACTCACGATATAGATAGGCCAACTTCGTCAGCGCACTGGCGCTGGCATTCGGATCGGCCCTCGACATGGAACTGATGGACATCTCAAGCAATGCCGACGTCTCATCAAAAGTCAATGATAGGTTCTTAACCACGCTTTGCCCTCCCCTGGCGCCGCGTATAACATACACGCTCCAGTTACAAGTATCGGAGGATTTCGGCGCGCTCATACCTGTTAAGAGTCCCTGTTTCGCCCTGCTAGATATGCCGGTTTCAACCGCAAACGGCGTCCATAACTTCCTGGGGGAGACGACCTTCGTCCAGCATAGCGCTGAGTTTGCGGAGAGCCTCACGCGCGTTCGCGGCGGCATAGACCCGCATCCAGCCCTCTTCGACCGCAGCACAAAACTCTTCTTCGCCGGTGATGATGTAGTTGCTGTTCGGGCGCACTTCCATGCCCAGCACGAGGTCGGATGTCTTGCAGAGATTGCGCTCCTCTCGCAGAGGAGACTGCGCGGTGATACGGTAATGGCCTGCAGGGGATTTATCATTGTTCAGAAACGCGATCACGGAATACCACTCCTCCGTGAAATCAAACCGAAGCGCCAGCATGCCGCCTATTCCATCGGGGTGTTCGATTATGGGAACCTGAAACTGTGTTATGAGAAGACCCGGCAGTCGAGCTACCAGGTCGTTCTCAAAGACGTCAACGGGCCGCTTGTATCGTTGTATTTCGAATCTGATGGTTTCCGCTTGCGCCACACTGTACTCCAAATGCCGAACATCCGGCCGCAACTACGCGACCAACGACTCGCCGCACCGGCATGCTTTTGTTAGCAGACTGCGCTACGCCGGCAGTTTCAATGCTTTCTTGACTTTTGCGACCAGCTTCTCTGGGTCAAACGGCTTCATCACGTAGTCCGACACCCAGAGCTGCCGAGCCTCGTCCACGGTTACACTGGCGGTCTTCGCGGTCAGCATTATAACCGGCACGCGCGCGCTTGCCCTGTGCGCCCTGATCTGCCTGAGCACCTCCATGCCGTCCATAAGCGGCATCATGATATCCAGTATAATCAGATCAGGCTTCTCTGTTTCAAGAATACCCAGGCCCGTTCTTCCATCGCCGGCAGTGAGGACTTCGAATCCCTCTTTCTGCATGCGGAACTCCACCAATTTGACTACATCCGGCTCATCGTCAACAACCAGTATCTTGGGCATTTACAGGTCCCCCATTCGCATAAAAACTGACTGAACTTCGTTTGAACAACGGCTATCCGTTGGGAATAGCAGGTATACTAAAGCTAAAGGTGCTTCCATGTCCTTTTTCGCTTTCCACCCAGATTTTTCCTCCGTGCATATCCACGAGGTGGTGAGTAATTGCAAGGCCCAGACCGGTGCCGTAGGTGGCGCGCACAAGGTCGTTGTCGCCCCGATAGAACCGCTCGAAGAGCCTGTTTCGCTCCTCGGGCGCAATGCCTATGCCGGAGTCAATTACCTTCACAAGTACGTTCTGGCCAATCTGACCGACGGTGACCTTCACCGACGTACCCTCACCGCTGTACTTGATCGCGTTGCTTACCAGATTGGCTATGATCTGACCCAAACGGTGTGAATCCGCCTTCACACGAGGCAAGCCGGTCTGAATATCGGTAGTCACACCTATTCCCTTGCCCTCGAATTGAGATCTGTGGGCCTCAATCTCGTTGACAATGGTCTCGGTGATATCAAGCGGCTCCAACAGCAACTCCAATCTGCCGGATTCTATTCGCGAGATGTCCAGCAGATCGTCAACCAGCGCCACCAGACGGTCGGTATTTCTATTCACGGCATTGAGGAAATCCTGTTGGACAGGATCGAG
The DNA here is from genome assembly GCA_025358205.1 of Armatimonadota bacterium. GTDB lineage: Bacteria > Armatimonadota > UBA5829 > DTJY01 > DTJY01 > JANYKG01. The sequence goes on along the minus strand of JANYKG010000123.1, from coordinate 30,756 downwards.
ACCCCCGGTGTGTCCCGCGAGTATCAGCCTGATGTAACCCTGGATGGAAGTTAACGGTGTGCGCAGTTCATGCGAGACCAGCGAAACAAACTCGGTTTTCAGATGGCTGACCTCTTCCAGCGCGCGTCGGGACACTTCCTCCTTCAGCAGTCGCTCGTCCAGCATGGCGCGTTGAAGGGCTATCGCGGAAGCTCGGGCTGCTGTCTGCAGGAGTTCAAGCTCCTCCGGCGCCAGTTTTCGTGCGTCCTGGAAATAGAGGCTGATTACGCCCAGAGGTTCATTGGACGGAACGAGCGGTACGCACACAACAGAGGTGAAACTCTGCATTTTGGCGATCTTCCGCCACTCGGCAAACCGCCGATCCTTCGCGATGTTCGATATAGCTACCAGTCGTCCTTCGCGCAGACACGCCGCCGCTGGACTCTGCCCTTGCGCTGTAGACGGGTCCAGCGACATTTCCAGGTTCTCGTTGGCGTGGCGTATGTACTCATCCGTGATCCCGTACATAGCCCCGGTCATCAGCGTGGCTCCACCTTCATCCAGCAGACGGAGGGTGCCAAAGTTAGCATGGAAGAATGCGCTCAAATGGTTGATGACGAACTTCAGAAGCGTTGGCACGTCCAGCGTGGAAGACAAATGCTCTGCAATACCGTACAGCGCCTTCTGCTCTGCCAAGCGGCTCTTGGCCTGCTCATACAGCCGGGCATTCTCTATGACGATAGCGGCCTGGCTGCCGAGGGAGAGCAGAAGACTGAGATCCTCTTGCGAGAACTCCCTATGCTCATGGCTTCCTATGGTCAGCACGCCGATTGTCTTGCTTCCAACCACCAGAGGAACGCTCATCATGGACGACACGGGATCGGGGTTCCCATGAAAATGTGCGGTGAGAGGGTCGGTTTTCACATCTCGGATGATCACGGGCTTGCCGTTCTTCACTACCCACCCGGACAGGCTCTTCTTTCCAGGTCTGTCCTGCATGTACTTGAGTGTAATTCTGCTCAAGCCCTTATGCGCACGAATTTCAAGCAATTTGGACTTGGGATCCACCAACCTGATATTCCCTTGAGTTGTGCCGAACAGCCTGTTCGCCTCGTCAAGAATCACGTTTAGCGCCTGCTGTATCCTAGGTGATGCGCCAATCGTCTGCGTTACGTTGAAGATAACATCCAGCGCGGCTGACCTGTGCCGAGCCTGCGCTATAAGCCGGGCATTGGCTATGGCGCCGCTTGCCAGGTGGGCCACCAGCAACAAAAGCTCCACCGCCTCAACAGGTGGTTCACCCGCTTCCTTCCAGAAAACCACGAAAATGCCGGTGAGCGACTTGTTGTAGGTGATAGGCACAAGCACGGCGCTGGAATAACCCTCAGCAGCCGCGACTTTCCCCAGCGCGTCTTTCCGCTTCAGGTCTGTCAATATTAGCGGATGGTCTGTATCCGGTGTCATCTCCGGTAACCAGGCCGCTATGTCATCGGAAAGCATCCGTGCAGACTTGGTCGCAAGGTTGCAGGTTGCTGCATGCTCCAATGGGTCGTTAGGGTCAACTTTGAGCGCCAGCCAGCAGGCATCCGCATTGGCAATCGCTGTGCCTGCGCCGGCGATCTTATCCACCAACTCCGTCAGTTCGGAACTGGCGGAAAAAAGCTCACTGATCTCATGTAACCTGGATAGCTCTTTGCGAGGAATTGTCACGTCGTACCATCCCCTCTCCGCATCTAGCCTGGATTATTCATGAAATGAATAATCCAGGGCCTTCTGAGCATTATTCACGCTTCTCGTGAATAATGCGGACCAGAGGCCAACACTACAGGACAATCTTCATTCCATCATACGCAACACAAACGCCGTGAGGACTGAAATACTGTTCCAGCTCATCATGCAAAATTCCTACATTATGGGAGAAATGAGTGGCCACGAAGATGCATTCGCTGGAAACCGATCCCGCCTTTTCCAGTCTCTCCTTAAACGCCAGGTAGTGTTCATAGTCCATGTGATATCGCTCGCACTTGGACGGTCCGCACGTGCATTCCAGTATCACACAGTCCAACCGCACATTCTCCACAAACTTCCATGACGACTCGTCTTCATACAAACCGGTGTCCCATGCGCACAGCACGTTCTTACCCTCAGACGCGAACAGGTAGTTCAGACACTGCTCGCCTACCTTATGGGAAGCGACAATCGGTGTGACCGTCATCTCACCTGCTGGAATGGGCTTCAGCGGCGCTACCTCGTTGAAGACGGCAATGGTCTGTTCCGCTCCCAACTCGGCTCTACCGGTGCGTACCACCGCTTCGTTACCATAGACCTGCACCGGCGTGTTGTTCGCATGTGCGAAGGGCGGCCTCAGGTATGCCAGACAGTGCGGCTGCCAGTGATCGTCGTGCGAATGCGAAACGAACAGGTACTCCAGCGCAGACATGTCCGCGCCCAAATGCGCCTCCTGATACCATGTATCCGGCGACAGATCAACCCTATGCGTCTTGCCAAACTGCACGCCTGCTCGACTGCGAAGGTTCTTGCCGCCGACCGCTCGCGCCCTCTTGCAGGTATCACACGCGCAGAACAGAGCCGGCCACCCCTCTGCCGCCGCAGTGCCTAGTATGGTTAATTCCAAAACCCTATCCCTCCAGAGTAAATTCCAGTGTCGCTATCTTGCGCCCAGGTACATCAATCAGCACAGACCCGTCCGCCTGCAGTGTCAGATCGCACCCCGGCTCCTCGTTCAGGTTCACAGTCCTCGCGGAGATCGTCCCGTCCACCTTGATACGCGCACCGTGGACGTTCCGCTCTCTGATATTGAAGAACCGCACTATCAATGAGTCCCTGTCCTCGGCCTTCTTGATGGCCGTGACCACAAGGTACGGGGAATCCACCTCGATGAAGCTGAACTCCGCAGGGAGATCGCCGCCATGCGCACCGGTCTGCACACAGGCCAGCGGAGCGTTGTGCTGATGAGCCTGCCGCCACACTCGCGCCTGCTCCCACGTGCCCTTGTGCGGATAGATCGCGTACTCACACCGCTGTGTCCCGATGCACTGGGCGCCCGGTGTGCGGATGGCCGTTGGTGTGTCACCCGCGCCGCTCAGTTGGCCCACGCTTCGCAGCAGGGTCAGCGCCACGGTACGCGCGTCGTCGTCGTAGACCTCGTACTCCGGCAGACCGTTGTTGATGATGGTAAGGCCACGGTCACCGTCGTTCACATCAACCCACGACTGCTGCGGGAAGAAGGTAGACGCGCCTTGCCAGTCCTTCGGCGGGCGAATTGACCTTGTGACCACGTCATACTGCCCCTCCGCGTGCGCCTCATCCGTCGTGATATCGGACGGGAACAGCGCGCGCAGACGGTGATCTTTCGCCTTGTTCTCGAACTCCACAACCACATCCACGCGGGGCGACTTCGCGGTTACGGTAAAGGACGTTGTGACCGGACACTCCACAATCTCGTCCGACCGGCCCTGGTAGTCGGGAACTGCCGAGACATGCAAGCGCAAGACACTGCGCATCTTCATCGTCGCTGAGACCGGGCTGTTGTCCACGATCTCGATCTCCGGCGCTGCGCCGAGAGTGGTCACCAGACGGTCGCGAATCGGCTTCATATATCTGTACTCATCGCCAACATCGCCGCCGTCTTCGTAGATGCCCAGTCCGCCAAAGAACAGGCCGTCGTCCGACTCCGCACCCGGAACGGCCATGGTCACAGCAATCCCGCCTTCGTACGGGCTAACCTGCAGGATCCCATTGGACAGGCATCCCTCCGAGTAGAGCGGCGCGGTGATGGATGTGTCTGCGTCAGGCGCGCTGGGTGCAGGCGTGATGGTGTAGGTCTTGTACCCACAGGCCGGCACATCTTCTGCCAGGAGCTCCACGCGGAATCGGCGCGTCATCTGCACCATCGGCAGCTCGACCGGCGAGAGAATGGACTTCGCGACGATCTCGCGGCTCAGCAGTTTATACGGAACATCAACGCCATTGGGGGCACTAAGGCGAATCGCGGCCACATCCCTGGTCGAATCCACCTCGGGGCGACCACGTGTTATGTCACCAATCGGGAGATCAATCGCCACGGTCACTCTGTCCGTGCGCGGCCAGTTCAGCGAGTTGAAGACTACCAGGCTCTCGGCGTCGGTCTTGATCTTGCCCGCTATGCTCGCAGTCGCCCGCGTGGTCAGTTCTGCGCAGACCTGCTGTACCTGCTCAAAGCGCGGCATCATCTCCTTGTGTACCTGGTCGAGGCTGCACCCGCAGATAGAATCGTGCGGGTGGTTCTTCATCAGCAGTTTCCACGCATAGGTGAGCATGTCGCCGGGGTACTTCGCGCCGGTCATCCACGCGAAGGCCGATGTCGGCTCGGCGAACTTCTCTATCGCAGTCTGGGTGGCCTGGTTCGCCTGCTTCAAGTACATTCTGCTGGAAAGCGTGCCTGCCAGAACGGAGCATCCCCTGTCCTGCCGAAGCTCGCCCTTCACGCGATTGAGCTTGATCTTACCACGTTTGACCTCGTCCTTCACGGCGGCCATGTACGCGGAGAGAGTGCTGTGAACCACCTTGTCGCCCTTCTTCAGCTTCCCGTTGACCTCGGCGATGATCTTGCCCAGACCGGACTGCGCCTCCAGGTGGTCCACGCCGTTCATCAGCAGCAGGTGGCTGACCGCCGACTTCGATGCCATCAAGTCCCTGATGCGCTCCGTGTACGGCACGGACTCATCCACCGCGTCCGGGAACCGCTGCGCGTTGTTGTACCAGTGGGCCATGAGCGAGCAGATAACCTCGGAGCCGTCCGGGCTTTCCCAGATGTTCTCCATCTTGTCAACTTCCATGAGCTGAAGCCCGCGCCCGAAGATGGCGTTGTCTATGCCGAACTCGCGGAAGATCTGCGGCATCTGAGAGATGTTCCCAAACTGGTCCGGCAGGTAGCCGACCTTCATAATTCCGCCGAAGTCCTTCGCCATCCGGTGGCCGATCAGCAGGCTGCGGACGGTGGACTCCCCGCTGACCAGGAACTCGTCGTTAAGCTGGTACCACGGGCCCACGAGGATGCGCCCCTCGCGGATGTACTTCCGCAGGCGCTCCTCGTTCTGCGGGCGAATCTCCAGATAGTCCTCCAGCACAATCGTCTGGCCGTCGAAATTCCAATACTCGAAACCCTCTTCGTTATCCAGGATATCCAGCAGGTTGTCCACAAGGTCAACCAGCCTCATGCGAAACTCCTGAAACGTGAGATACCACTCGCGATCCCAATGGGTATGCGAGATAACGTGCATGGTGTGTCCGGTCTTACTCTTACTCATACTCTTACTCTCTTTCCCGCGTGACGATGATCGAATGGTCTTATGGTCAGATGGTCATTCCGCACTCCGAACTCCGCAATCCGAACTGGAGTGGCTCGTACTCATACTCTCTCCCATTGCATTGATAAGTGATGAGTGATACGTGAACTAACTCCGATCACTCCGCAATCCGAAATCCGCATTCCGCATTTGAGCGGCTCCGCACTCCGAGATCCGCACTGGAGTGGTTCCCTTATCTTTCGTCCGAGCCGGTGCCCTTTCCTTCAATTACCCACGAATACCGCTTGGAATACGAAACTTACTTAGCGCCAGAGCAGTCATAGATGTGGTTGCCAATCGCACTGACAGCTGCACGGGAGGAATGCTGACATTTCGTGGCGCACTTAATATCTGTGGGAAGGAGCAACTACACGTTGAAACTCACTACGTTTCTCATACTCGGCATAGCCGCAATTACGAGCTTCACGGTCTATACCAGCTTCACGCTCTACACCAGGTCACACACTCGGGTGGAGGTGAAGAATCGGCGAACCGGCGCCGTTATTTGCTCCGGCAAGACAGTAAGGTCCGCTGTGGCGAGTGCCCTGAGAAAACACCTCAGATTGGACGACGCCGACCTGAAAAATGCCGACCTGCACAGCGCCCATCTGAGAGACGCCGAACTCACTGGTGCTGACCTCACTAATGCCAACCTGGATGGTGCCGATCTGAGCAACGCTAACCTGACTAGCGCTGACCTAAGCGGAACCAGCCTGAGCGACGCGTATCTGAAAGGTACCACTATGCACGGTGCCGACATGCACGGCGCACAACTGAGAGGCGCCGAGCTGTATGATGCCAATCTAGAGGGTGCCAACCTGAGAGGCGCCAGACTGGGATGCGCGGAATCAGTCGGTACGCAACTGGGCGGTGCAGAGCTTAACGGAGCCAACCTGACAGATGCCGATCTGAGCGGTGCGTTCCTGATGTACTGCAGTCTGTGGCACGCCAATATGCGTGATGTGAAGCTGCGCGGCGCCGATCTGAGAAACGCCAACATGGGGCATGCCAAGCTGACGGGCGCAGACCTGACCGCCGCGGATCTCAGGGGGGCCTTCCTTGTGGGAGCCGACCTGAGAAACGCTAACCTTGGCCGCGCTAACTTGACCGGGGCACGACTGCGCGGTGCCGACCTGACGGGCGCGGCGTTGACAGATGCGAGCCTAACACATACATACCTGGATACCGCCGCATCAGGCGCCACCGACCTGTTCACGTCTGATCTGCACAATTCCAGCAAGAGCGGATCCAATGTGCTAGATGCAGTCAAGGATAGCGCCGCACGCTGACAATCCACCGATTACCCATCAATACCCCATCAAACACGAAACTTACTTCGCCCAAAAGCAGTCATATACGTAACAACCAACCAGACCACCGGTTTGACACACATCAGCGCCGATGATAGAGTAAGGCATCATGGACATCGGACACATAAGGGGATGAAGCAACTATGACTACTACCGACTTCGCGGAAATCCAAGGCAAAATCAACCAGGTGATTGATGAGGTGGAGACCGTCATCATCGGCAAACGGGATATCATCCGAATGGCGCTGACGTCCATCGTGTCAAACGGCCATATCCTCATTGACGACGTGCCGGGCGTGGGCAAGACCACACTGGCAAAGTCGCTCGCAAAAGCACTGGGCTGTTCGTTCAAGCGCATACAGTTCACGCCCGATCTGCTTCCTTCGGACGTGACCGGCACATCCATATTCAACCAGAAAACCTCGGAGTTCGAGTTCCGGCGCGGCCCGATATTCGCTCAGTTTGTGCTGGCGGACGAGATCAACCGTGCGACGCCGAAGACCCAATCCAGCCTCCTGGAGTGCATGGAAGAGCGTCAGGTGACCGCGGACGGCATGACCTATCCCCTGCCCGCGCCGTTCTTCGTGATCGCCACCGAAAACACCATCGAGAGCCACGGCACCTATCCGCTGCCGGAAGCGCAACTCGACCGGTTCATGATCCGGCTCTCAATGGGCTATCCCGAATCCGCCGAAGAATCGCGCATACTGGACAGTCAGACGGGCATTCACCCTCTGGCCGGGGTTCGCACAATTCTCACGCTGGAGGAGATAGTGGAACTCCAGAAGGCCGCACAGGGCATTCATATGGCTCCGGCCATCCGCGACTACATAGTGGAGCTGACGGCGACCACGCGGACGCACCCAATGGTCACGCTCGGAGCCAGCCCCAGGGGTTCGCTGAACCTCTCACACGCGGCCCGGTCATACGCTGCCATCAGCGGACGCGACTACGTAATGCCTGACGACGTGAAGGCGCTGACTGTACCGGTACTGGCGCACAGGCTGATCTTGAAGCCTGAGGCCAGGATCAAGAACATCACGCCGAGAACGGTTGTCACAGAGATCATGGACTCGGTCGCGGTGCCGTGCTAAGTCCCGCATGGGTGAACGAGGTGCATAATTGTCCTCGATGAAGCTAATAACAGTTGCAGTAGCGGCGCTTTTCCTGCTCGTGGTTTCCGCAATTCTGCGGTTTGGCGAGCTGTACATCATGTCGGCTGCCGTAGCCTGTCTGCCCATAGCCTCATACATCGTAGGTCGGTACTCAGTCAAGAATCTGCGCTGCACCCGCGAGGCTCCCGAGTACGCCCGTGAGGATGAGCCGATCAGCATCATCATCCGCGTTCACGGAAACAGCGGCATGCTAGGTCCGATGGAGGTACACGACGTACTCCCCGAGTTCTTCAGCATGAACGAAGAACGCCTATCGCAGAACCAGGAAACCGATGATGCTTCCGTTACGTACACCGCATCCGCCAACAACCGGGGGGATTTCACGCTGGGGCCGCTGAAGGTCAGAGTATCCGACCCGCTGGGTTTCTTCATGTTCACCTGCGAGTATCCTCTATTCAACCGAATGGTCGTCCTACCGAAACCCCTGGAGGTCGCCGAGTTGCGCACCGGTGGAGCGGGAAGCTTTGGCGAGTATCAGTATGAGGGCAGCGGCGTCAGAGGCGGCGGCACGGACTTTCACGGCGTGCGAGAGTACCAACACGGTGACGAACTCCGGCGCGTCCACTGGCCGTCCACCGCGCGCCACGGGCGGCTGAACGTCATCGAGTTCGAGCATCGCCGCGCACAGGACACGATCATCGCCATTGACCTCTCACGCGATTCAGAGGTTCACCCAGGCCGGTACTCATCGCTTGAGTATTCCATCAGGATCGCCGCCGGGATCGCGGAACGTGCGATAGGCATGGGCAGTGCGGCAAGGCTTCTCTGCAGCGGAGTAGAAGGCCAGTCATCGTTCTCAGCCACAGGGCTTCACCAACTCTACGCCATCCTGGATTCCCTCGCAAGGCTGAAGGCAGATCATTCGGAATCGCTCTCTGACCTACTGACAAGCCGGATGGATACCGTCGCCAGAGACTCTGAGGTGATCTGCATAAGCTCAAAAATTGACAAAAACCTGTCTGCCGTCGCTCAGATGCTCTCACCCAAGGGTGTAGAGTTACATATGGTGGCGCTGGACATCGGAGAAGGAATCGGCAGGCAAGACGATCTCCTGGATTCAAGGTTGTTGGTATCAGGCATGAGAGTAACCGTGGTAGAGTGCTCCGCCAAGTCCATCGAAGGTCGAGTGAAGTATGACTACTCTACGTAACATCTGCATAAAGCCTGAGATGCGAGAGCGCACCGCATTCTATGCCGCAGCGTTTGCCGCCAGCGCGCTGGGTTTGGCGTGCTTCAATACGGTGGTGGTCAACAATGGCTTCATGCTGGCCGCGATAGGGCTGGTCTTCATCGGCTTCTGCGTCAGTTATGCCGTGCGCGCGGGGCTGTTGAAGAAGTCCGGATCAGAAGCAATAGTTCTGGCAATGCTCTTGATCCTTCTCGCGACAGTGCTGGCCATGCCAAACTCCCGCTCTGCCATGCTGCCGGATCAGGTCACGCAGACTTCTGATATGTTTATGGGCACCATGCTGGTCTGGCTGATGGTGGCGTGCAGCTTCCGTCTTTCATACGATCGCGCCGTGCTCTTCATGTGCGTCCCGGCGCTCAGTCTGATTGGTCTGACCGCCACGTTTGCACCGGACACGGAAGCATTGATCTACTTCGGGCTGTTTCTTACGCTTGGATCCTTCATACTTATAAAAGAAAACGCGCTGGCGTACCAGTCGGATTCCCCCGGAACCATCGGACGACTGAGGATTTCGGCAGGTAACGCCAAGATACACATTGGTCTCACCGCAAGCGTCACACTGGCCGCTATGGTTGTGGGAATCGCCCTTGGCACCCTTCTATACCCAATACTGGTGAACTCGTTTGCCCGACCGCTATCGCCATTTAGCTCCAGCCAGATTGTAGAGCAGTTGGTCGGCGAAGAGTATGTTTCTGTGGCTACCGGCCCGGTCAATCTAAGCAACCAGGAACTCATGACAGTGAAATGTGATCAGCCGCTGCTGTGGCGTGGGAGAACTTATAACAAGTATACTGGCCAGGGTTGGGTCACCGAATTGGGGCCGAATGAGCAGAAGCGGTTACGCCCGATGGAGAACCCAAAAGGTCCCTACAAGCCGACCTCACGCAGCACGTTCCGTCTGCCTGCTAGTCCACTCTACGAGACAGGGAAAGCCACACGGCGCGTGGAGCAGACATTCACAGTGGTAAGCGGCTACTATCACACGGTGTTCGCGGCGGCACAACCACTCAGTATTAAGTTCAGAGCAACCCAACCCATCCGTCGCTACGGCAACTGGGTGCCCGTTCTGCGATACGGCAGCCGGATTGAGTCGCCATCGGCATACGGCCCCAAGTCAACATACACAGCTACATCCAGAGTCAGCACAGCCACGCTGCGACAGCTCAGCGCCGCCGGTCAGAATTACCCTGAACTCATCAAGTCCCGATATCTGGGCATCCCGGATTCATCCTGGCAATCACAGCGGCTGGCAGAGCGTATAACCACCAACGAGCCGAATCCCTATCGCAAGGCCCTCGCAATACGCAACTACCTTGCACAGAGCTACACTTACGATACCGGCGCAGGCGCCGCTCCTGCTAATGAGGACGCCATCACATTCTTCCTCTTCAAATCAAAGCGGGGTTACTGCGACATCTTCGCAAGTTCAATGGTGATTATGGCGCGGCAGATTGGCATTCCCGCCAGGTGGGTCACCGGATTTGCACCGGAAGACGCACCCGCCGAGGACGGCTTGTACCATGTACTCGCAAAAGACCGCCACGCCTGGGCGGAGCTTTACTTCCCAGGATATGGTTGGGTGGAGTTTGATGCCACGCCATCAGGCGAACAGGCTGGCCCGCTATCAAGACTTCGCGAATTGTGGGGTCTGTTTGTGGCTGACCGCACTACGCTCTCCTTCTCCATCATCATCCTGGCGCTGATCGCTTATCTCATCAAGAGCGAAGTGGTTGATAGGCTGATAAGTCTCAGGCACGCGCGGCGCCCATCGCCTCAGGATGCCGTCACCGCTGAGATATCAAGACACTATCGGCGAATGTGCGATCTGCTGGCCAGAGTCGGTTATCCGAAGAAACCGTCCACAACTCCCATCGAGTTCGCCGATCAAGTCACCATAAACATGGGTGCGGATCTGAAAGAATTGTCTGCGGCAGTAGACGCGGTGACCGCCGATCTTGTAGAATTCAGATATTCACCGCGCGAACCATCGGCGGATAGAGTGGCAGCCATGGCGCAAACCATAAATGAGATAGGGCGAATCCTGAAAACCGCCAGAAAGGCTAACCTGCTGCCGCAGAACGGAACTTCATGACACCAGCCCCAGCAAAGAAGAAAGAAACACAGACACGAGACGTACATCTCTTCACCGGACAGGTGGACTCGCGGCGTGACGCTGAGGTCGGCAAACTGATCGCCGATAAAGTTGATTCGGGCAGCGAGATGTTTGACCTATCCAGATTCGAGGGTGATGACGCGTCCGCAGAAGGCATAATCGGCGCGGTAATGACGCTGCCGCTTTCATCCGAGAAGAAGGTGGTAGTGGTCAGCCGCATTGACCGACTAGCCCCTGCTGATCAGGTACTTGTCGCCGCATTCATTCCCAAGATGGGGCCTATGAGCTGCCTGATTATGACCACCAGCGAAGACGCCGCGAGCGCGCGTGGCAAGGCGAAAGACGATGATGAGGCGGAAGACGGCACGGCAAAGAAACGGAAGAAAGGTCTGCAGCCTGAAATCAAGAAGGCGGTAACCGCACACGGCAAGGTCGTGGACTTTGCAAAAATGAAGACGGAGACCTTATCTAGCATGGTCGCAAAAGCAGTGCAGACCACCGGCAAGAAGATTGACCCACCCGCGCTTCAGAGCCTCTCGTACTCGCTCGCCTCGAATCCCGCATCCGTGCCAACTGAGGTTATGAAGCTGGCAACCTACATTGGCGACAGAGACAGAATCACACTCGATGATGTGGATGAGGTTATTATCAAGTCACCCGAAGAGCGCACGTTCCCGCTGATTGACGCTCTGGGCGCGCGGCGAGCGGACAAGGCGATTGACCTGCTGAACGAAACCCTGGCGGCTGTCACCAAGATTGACAGCGAGGTGCTGAAGCTCCTGTCCATGCTGGCGAAGCACTTTCGCATGATGCTGCAAGTGAAGTTCCTTCGTTCGCAGGGCGTCCGTAATCTCGGAAACGTGCCTGAGCATCTGCTGGAACTGCTGCCGGACGACGGAAAGCTGAACCCGCTTGCGATGTCTGACTGGCAATTGGGTAAGCTGGCGCAACAGGCAGAGTCGTTCACCCAGAACGAACTGGAGCAGGCGTTGCGGGATATCCTAACGTGTGAACTCGCCTGCAAGGGCATCGGCGACAGCGCCGGTTCGCCCAGGCTGCACTTGGAAGTGCTGGTCTTCAAGCTCAGCAGACGCGCAGGCCGATAACAACAATTGAGAAGCGATAAGGAGAATAATGTGGAGATAAGAGTTGAGAATGGCTCGATAACCGAAGTGGAGAGTGACGCACTGATCGTCAACCTTTTTGAAGGCGTCACCGTCCCCGGCGGCGCCACCGGCGCGGTTGATAAGGCGCTGGGCGGTATGATATCGCAGCTCATGGCGGACGGTGAAATAACCGGCAAAGCGAACAGCGTTGCGCTTCTGCACACCCACGGCAAAATCAAGCCGAAGCGTGTACTGGTAGTGGGGCTTGGCAAGAGTGATGAGTTCGACTACATAGCAATCGCAAAGGCCTCAGGAACGGCCGCCCGATTCCTGCGTGACAAGGGCGCGAAGACGATCACGAGCATCGTCCACGGCGCGGGCATCGGCGGACTCGAACCTGCCGACGCCGCCAGAGTGACCGTGGAAGGCGCTATCATCGGGCTTTACAAAGGCGATCTCTACAAGACCTCTGATGATGACAAAAACTCCGTTGACCGGTTCACCATAGTTGAATCAGACTCAGCCAAGATGGAGGACGTCACGGCTGGAGCTGAAGAGGGGCGCATTCTGGCCGAAGCGACAAACGCCGCGCGCACGATGGCTAACGAACCTTCCAACATCATGACGCCCACCACACTCGCCGACCACGCGAGGATTGTCTCCGAGGAGTATGAACTCGGGCTGGAGATACTGGGGCGCGAAGAAATGGAGTCTTTGCAGATGGGCGGGCTGCTCAGCGTGGCAAACGGCAGCGCAGAACCACCCAGGCTCATCGTACTCAGTTACGATGCGGAGACCAATGACCGACCGACCCTGGCCATTGTGGGCAAGGGAATCACGTTCGACAGCGGCGGCATATCCATCAAGCCATCGGACGGCATGGCGGACATGAAGTATGACATGAGCGGCGCGGCGGCGGTACTCGGCGCGATGCGGGCGATTGGAGAACTGAAGCCAAACATCAACGTCCTCGGCGTAATCCCCGCCACAGAGAACATGCCGTCCGGGTCAGCGTACAAGCCGGGCGACGTCATCAAGATGTACAACGGCAAGACGGTGGAAATCGTGACCACCGACGCCGAAGGGCGCATGATTCTGGCCGACGCCATGACTTTCGCTCTGCAAAAGAGCGCCGATTACGTGGTTGACATCGCCACACTCACCGGCGCATGCGTCGTCGCGCTGGGCACGAACATCACCGGCATTATGGGAAACGATGAGTGGCTGCTGGACGCCTTGACCGATGCCGCTCTACTCGCAGGAGAACAAGTCTGGGAACTCCCCTTGCCTCCAGAGTACATGGATATCATCAAGAGCGACATCGCGGATATCAAAAACTGCGGCCCCAGAAACGGCGGCGCGCTCACTGCGGGCCTTTTCCTGCAGGAATTCGCCGAGGACAAGCCCTGGGTTCATATGGACATAGCAGGCACATGCGACCTGGACAAGAGCGAATCGCACCGGGCCAAGGGCGCGACCGGCGTAGCGGTTAGAACTCTGGCAATACTAGCCCTGCAACTGGGAGAATAGAGGAATAAAATGGATGTTTTCGACGCAATCAACAAGCGGTGCTCTGTCCGCAAGTACGAAGATCAGGAGATAGGCAGACAGGAGATGCGCCAGATACTGGACGCCATCAACGCCGCGCCGTCAGCAGGGAATCTGCAGGGATATCAGATAGTGATAGTCAACGAGGAATCCGCGAAAGAGGCGCTCACTAAAGCCGCATACGCCCAGGAGTTCATCATGCAGGCGCCGGTATCGCTGGTCTTCTGCGCGGACCACGGACGTTCCGCCTCGAAGTACGGCAAGCGAGGCGCGGAACTCTATGCAGTGCAGGACGCCACCATCGCGGCGGCATATGCCCAGCTAGCCGCCACTGCGCTCGGACTGGCGTCAGTGTGGGTGGGCGCGTTCGATACCAAGCTCGTCGGTGAAGCGATCAAGGCGCCGGATGACTTCACACCGGTCGCCATTATCTCCATCGGGCATCCCGCCGAGCAACCAGCAGCAAGACCCAGGCGCGGCGTCTTTGATCTAATCAAGGATAACAGATTCTGATGTAAAACGGGGACCGTCCTGCGACGATCCCCGTTCCAATCTCCGGCCATTCCAGGCTGCTCAGAAAAGTGAACGCGAACCTATCGAGAGAGTCAATCCGCTGAAATTCGCGTCTGGAGCCAACTCAGTCATCATTGCGTATTTCGCTTCCAAGTATAGGCTCTGGCTGATATCGTAGCCCACCAGCGCATGCACACCCACCTTGATACCCGAATTGTCTTCTGCCAGCACAGGCGGGAAGAGGAAAGGCCGTGCATCAATCTTCTCTTTCAGGGCATTTGCGCTTAGTCCAACCCCGAAGTACATCCCGCGTGCGTTGTCTGCCTTCGCAGGCTGGCGGAAATAGTGTGTATAAGAGAGCGAAATTTTACTAGCGGAGAAATGACTTTTCTTGGAGCCGGCATAGTCCAAGCCTATCACGCCCTTGGGTCTGCCGGATGCATCCGTTTTCATGTTCATACCAAGACCGAACGACATCCAGGCCGATGATCCCATGTCTGTGAGTTCCGATCCAGACGGCATATAGACCCCGCCAAACACGCTCCACTTCTGATTCTCATCACTGAACTGCGCGCAACCCTGCGACACCACGCCCACTACGAGAGCGGCTAGGAGCAGAAACAAGCATAGCGATCTTCTCATACATGGCCTCCACTATCAACAGTGTATTTCCGGCTGCTTACTCGCCGGCTTCAATCCTACTTCGGATTATACGGAGATTGCACAACCTTGTCAAACTAAACTGCCGCAGCCATGAAAAAAGGCCGGTATCCGCCAAATGACGGACCCGGCCCTTGTACCTTATCGGTCGGCGCATTACTCCAGGGTGAACGCTATCACGCCCTTCCGTTCCTTCGTGGCCACTGACAACCTAACGTAGTCCCCCGGCTTCAGATCCTTCGTGGCGGATTCAAACGTAGCGGCGTTCTTCATCGGTGCGCCGTTCAACGCGGTAATCACTGTGCCCGGAGCAAGACCCTCCATACCCGCAGGGCTATCCGGATTAACATCAGTCACAACCACGCCCTTCGCGCCTTCATCCAACTTGAACTGCTGCACTGCCGCAGGAGTGATGTCCGCCACGCTGAATCCCATCTTCTCATCCGATGCCGTGCTACTGGTATCACCGGACGCAACGGTCTCAGGCGCTTCGCCGACAATCACGTTGAGCGTCTGTTCCTTCTTATCGCGCATCACAACCACCGAAACCTTCTTGCCGGGTGCGGTGGACATGATGGCATCTCTCAGGTCAAGCTGTGTGCCGATCTTCTTGCCGTCAAACACAGTAATGATGTCCTCTACCTGGACCTTGCCCTTGTCCGCCGGGCCTCCCACTTCCACACTCTTGACGAGCGCTCCGGCCTTCACGCCATACTCGTCCTGCATTTTGGGCGTCAGGTCAACCGGAGTCAGCCCCAGGAATCCGCGCGTAACTTTGCCGTGCGTGATTAGCTGATCGAGAACGAACTTCGCTGTGTTCACGGGGATTGCAAACCCGATGCCGATATTTCCGCTGGAACCCATCATGGGATTGCCACCGGATCGGATCAGGGTGTTGATGCCTATTATTTCCCCATCAATATTCACCAGCGGACCGCCGCTGTTACCCGGGTTGATGGACGCGTCCGTCTGGATAAGATTCGGGTAGAACCGCGTCTCGGCTCCGTCCCCGGCCACTTCCTCACGCTGCGTGGCGCTGATGACACCCACAGTAACGGTTCGGTCAAGTGCAAACGGGCTTCCCATGGCAATTGCCCACTGCCCAACTCTCACTTTGGCCGAATCGCCAAGTTTCGCGGCAGGCAGACCGGTGGCATCAATCTTCACTATCGCTAAATCGCTCTTTGTATCGCGGGATACCTTGCCTTCAAACTCGCGGCCATCGCCCAGCTTAACGGTCACCTTGTCCGCTCCGCCTGCCACATGGTCGTTAGTCAGAATGTAACCGTTAGCCCTCACTATCACACCGGTGCCGTAGCCTACTTCCTGATGCTTCTGAGGCGCCTGTTGTGGGGGCGCGCTGAACGGAAACGGAAGATCGTTCGGCATGCCGGACACTTGGCTCTCAACAGTCCGCTTGCTCATGATGCTGACCACCGAGGGCAACACTGTATCTGAAATGGAGGTGAACGCGTCCTCCAAATCATGAAGGGCCGAGATGGCTGCGGGTTTGACCGGTACCGGCTTCTGTTCAGCCGAATGCACCGGCGCCAGCGATGTGTACAGCGACATCATGAGGATCAGCGCCAACAGGACTCTGGTTGGTTTTCTTTGTGTCTTAACCTGCAATTTCCATACGCTCCTTTCCAGTAAGATACTGGTGAATTTGCCTGCTTTTTCAGCGGCGAAATGGTCTGCATTACGATGTCATGAGTTAGACGCCGGGAAACCCGGTATGGTTCAGGCGGCGGCGGAAACTATCTGGGCATTGAGTACCCGGCCGGCATCATGCCCCCGCCCGATCGGCTCGAAACCGACCACGACTCGATTGGCGACGGCGATGGCGCCATCACCAGATGCCCGTACTTTACGCCGGACGTTGCGGGGAACATGCGGCCCGGATCAGCATCGCTGATGCTGGCCACCTGCTCGTTCTGCGGGAACGGAATTGTCGGGTAAAGCTGTCCGCCCCTCAATGTCAGCAGCATGGCAAACACGCCCATTGTGGCGGCGACGAATCTCAACTGCCCGGGAAACACGGTCAAACGCTTTCGCCAATTCGCCAACCCGTTCTCCTGCGATGCGTGGGATGCCTGGTCTATTCGAGAAATGATACGATCTGCCAGACCCGGCGGCGGCACGGTGGGACGCAACCCGCCAAACGCGCGCTTCACCTTGAGCGTGTAGTCGTGCTCCGCGCTGCAATCAGGGCAATCCCTCAAGTGATCTCTCAACGCAAGCATCTCAACGCCTGGAAGCTCGCAATCCACATATGCCGAAATGAGACTCTGAACTTTGCTGCAATTCATTGCACTTACCTCCGACGCAGGGCCTTTTGAGCATTATTCGCGCGCTTCGTGGATAATGATCAGAATTCCCTGCATTCTACAGGCTAGGACCGCTCCAGATATGGTTTCAGTTTCTCACGCAGGAGCCTTCTGCCCCTGTGGAGACGGGACCGCACAGTCCCTATTGAGCAGCCCATTGCCTCGCTAACTTCTTCGTAGGACAGGCCTTCGATATCCGAGAGAATCACCGTCATGCGGAAATCTTTAGACAGTGTATTCAGCACCTTCTGCATCTCCGAGTCAAGCTCGCCGGAAAGCGCCAGGTCCTCGGGGCCTTCGGACTCATCCCTAATCTCCATCTGAGCCTCACCCTCCTGAAACTGGAGCGGCTCGTCGAGAGACCGGATGTGCGCCTTAGGCCGACGGCGGATCATATCAACGTGCAGGTTCGACATTATCCGGTAGAGCCAGTTGTCAAACGGCATGTCACGCTTATACCGATGGAAGAACCGGAACGCTTTCACGAAGGTTTCCTGTGTCAGATCCTCCGCGTCCGCGGCGTTGCCAGCCATCCTGTATGCGACATTGTATATCTGCCGATGGTAACGACTTACCAGATCGTCAAACATCTTCCTGTCTTCGTTTTCGCACACCGCGGTTGCAGTGTCAGTGTAATCCGCCATTGTCCTCTCCTACCGCTTCCATATACGGATCGGCCCCGTGGAAAGTTCCGAGCCAAGCACACCTTAATTATACCAGATTATTCCCAAAACGCCGACACGCTTCTGCATCATATACAAAGAAAGGGTCAGACCAGGCGTCTCCGCTGTCCGTTACCCAAATTCTCATGCCAATTACTCTTGACGGATGTGCTTGCCAGGTATATAATTCATATATCAGATAGTTGAGAGGATCAAACATGCACCGCAGTTTTGGAATCTATCTTGTTTTTTTTTCTGACACTGTCGTCAATAGCACACGGCGCTGATTGGATGGTACGCCCAGGCACGATTTCACACGCCAGGACATTGGCCGATGGGTCGTCTATCAGCCTCGACGCGGAATGCGTTGACAAGATAGTTACCGGCAGCGCCCCGGCGTATTTCGTCATTCGAGAATGCTTTGATTCGAACTCCCGAATATTAGTTATGACTCAGCCGCCCCCCGAACTCCGGATGGGCCAGACCGTTGACGTAGAGGGAGTCATCTCCACCCTTTCCGACGGCCAAAGAGCAATCATCAGCCCCACGGTTTACGGCTACACGGATAGTGAAGGGAATCTGCTCTACCATGGCCCGCTCGTCAAAGGCCCATGGCAGCCGATAGCGTGGGAGTGGAAGGTTGATCTGACCGTCCACGCAAGGGCGATGTCCGCGATGATGGAGAACCCAGCACCCATCAAGGAGCCAAACACATCACCCGCCATGGCTGCGACATCGTGCTCCGCCATCGCAGGTGCCAAGCTGCAGTCCGACAATACTCCGGTGGCTTTGACATGCAAGCCTATCACCTCCACCGACACCAGTTTTTTCGTTATCAGCGAAGACGCGTCAAGCGATCCCCTCAAGGTCTACTGCGCCAAGTCTGTCACAACCAGCCAACGAGTACTTACCGTCACTGGCACTATGCAAACGGAAAACGGCGAGCGTGTGCTTACCGTAGATGCGTCCGGCCCCGGATATAATCCGCAGGTATTTGTCGGCAGCCTGACGGTTGCCAGCGCGGGTACTATTGCCTGGGTTAAGACATGGGCTGACGGCCACACTTTTGGCACTGGGGACATCACGGGTAGAATAGTCTCTCAGAACTGGACGGACTATCTCTACATAGAGGAGGACACCCGTTACAGCGGACTCCGAGTCGAAAAGACCGGTCACGGTCGGAGCAAAGGCGAAAGAGTGAATGTTGTGGGTACTCTTGCTACAAACGCAGGTGGAGAGAGATACTTAGCGGCGAGCACGGTCACCCTGAACGGCGCTGGAACCATGAACCCTTTTGGCATGATTAACAAGCTTATCGGCGGAGGTGATTTCGCGTACAGCGCCGGACCGCCGGTTAGCGGACAGCGTGGGGTGACAGGCGGTTATGGACTGAACAACATCGGGCTGCTGGTTCAGACTTGGGGCAAAATCACGGAAACGGATAGCCAGTGGTTCAAGATTGATGACGGATCAAGTGTCTCGCTTACTGTAGCCTACCCGCCGTTTGCCTATGCGCAGAACGACTATGTGGCCTTAGCTGGTATCAGTTCCTGCGAAATTGACGGAAGCTCCAATGTGCAGAGAGTCCTGCGACCTCAGCCGCTGACCTGTACCATCAATCAAGCAGCCGGACAGGCTGACCCAACCAATACCAGCCCCGTGAACTTCACAGTCACGTTCAGCGAGCCGGTGACGGGGTTCACTTCGGACGATGTCAGCATCAGTGGAACGGCAGGCGGGACAAAGACGGTCACGGTCACCCAGACCGGCACGACGGGGAAGTTGTATAACATCGCAATTACAGGCATGACATCAGGAACTGTGATCGCCACGATCCCCTCTGGAAAGGCGCTGAACTCATCAGGGCTGTGGAACTACGCGTCAACGAGCACTGACAACACTGTCCTATTCGACAATGCGGCTCCCTCTGTGCCTACAGGTGTGGCTATGGACCATGTGATCCCTACGAGCCGCAAGATACGAGGCCACTGGAACGCATCCACTGACAGCGGAAGCGGGCTAAAGGATTACCTTTACCAGTTATACTACGTCTTCAATGGCAATCAGCAGAATCTCACCAATTGGACCGCCACGACGGACACTTTCGCCACCTACGATCTCTGGTACGATCCCAGTACAACAGATGGTAAGACCTACTACGTACGGGTAAAAGCCAGGGATAATGTGTTGAACCAGAGCTCCACCATAACCAGCGGCGCCACAATGTGTACCACAGTGAAAATTGGATTCCTGTATTACAAGTGCAGGTCCGGTTACGCAAACACCTATGAAGACACCAGATGGCATATTGACAGCTATCTGAATAATGTTAAGTACGGCACTGACTGCTCCGGGAAAGTCACCTACACAAGACTGACAACCGCACCGGCAGGAATCTACGACTACGACAGCTACGATGTTCTTTTCGTGGCACTGCCAGCATCTGATTTCACCACTGCTGAGACCAATGCATTACAACGGTATGTTAACCAAGGAGGCAACAGGCGAATAGTCCTCATAGGGGACACCGGTAAGGTCTCTGGCTATGACAGCTATGCGGCGAACAATGCGAGGCTAAACACTCTAGCGTCATTGCTCGACCGGACTACCAGATTCCATACGTATGAGCCGGACAAAACAGAGCTTGATGGAATGATTAGCTATCGTGACTGCCTAGTGAGAAACCACTATCTCACGAATGGAGTCGGCGGCCTTTGGGACGCCTCCACATCGGCATTCACAACATATGTACACCCGATTGCCGCCATGCGAGATGGCGAAAACGCATATCCGGGTCAATTCTGGGTAGTCGAGGAAGATGTACCACAGGGTTGCAGTCTCGTGTTCATCCATGATTGCGGCATGTTCCTTTTTGAGTATGATAACTTGCTACGGCGACCGAATCTAGTTGGAAATTACGAAACCGACTATGACGATGTGCCGGATCGCAACTTTAAGTTTTTGGAGAACCTGTATACCGTGTTCCCATGAAGACCGGTATGCAAATAGGAGGCGGAAGTGATGAAGAGAAACGTCATTCTGGTTGCTGCGATTGTCATGTCGGCGATGTCATGCTGCGCTGCTCATCCTGCGCAGTATGATATTAATTATCTTGGTGTATTGCCTGGTGATGGTTTCAGTGACGCATCCCAGATCAACAACTCGGGCCAAGTTCTTGGGCAATCGCGCCCCAGTGATATATTTAACGACTCTAGAGGAGTGTTTCTTTGGAGCAAGAATACTGGACTGGTTAACATCCAGGTAGAAGGTAAGCTTGACAGACCGGGGGGTATCAATGCTTCCGGGCAGATAACTGGAATGGGAATCAGTCTGACTGGCACGAGTGCTTATATTAGAGAAATTGATGGCAGTTTACTGGAGTTGCCTAAGCCGGAAGGGAAGATCGATACCTGTGGTTCAGACATCAATGATTCGCGTCAAGTGGTAGGATGGCTGCGCGACATGACGGATGATCAGAATGTCCGATATTATGCCACTCTCTGGGATACAAATGGAGACATCACTTCACTTGGTGGAGGTGACGAGTTATGGAGCAGGGCCGTCGCCATCAATAGTGCCGGACAGGTTGTATGGATGCGCGAAATGCCTCTGCTTGGCGGCGTGCAACGGGCTTATCTTTGGGAGAAAACAAGAGGATCGATTGAGCTCGCTCTCCTTGATGGAACGATTTGGAATGCAGCAAGCTGCATTAATGATTCCGGTATAATAGTAGGCAGTTCCGGTGATCATGCTGTTGTATGGGGTTCCGATGGCAAGATTGTGCTGGACCTTGGAATAGGTGTGGCATGTGGAATCAACCGGAATGGTCAGATTGTTGGTGCAATAAGCCACAGGGCCGTACTCTGGAATCCTGATGGCAGTATCGCTGCCGATCTTGCCATGTTGGCGGGGCCGAGTATTTTTTCAGCAGCCTGGGATATCAATGACTCAGGGCTGGTAGTCGGGGCAGCAGGTTATGACCAGTACCAGAACATGGAAGCCGTTCTCTGGGAACCGGTGCCGGTGCCTGAGCCATCATCATTTGTTGCTCTTGCCAGCCTGATGACGGGGTTTGCGGCAGTGGTCAGGCGCAGGAGATCGGATTAAATGGGGACGGACAGAAAATTGTGTCTGTCCTCATTTCCACCCAAAGTTTGCACGGATATTGGCTGTTATGAGTATTAGCGGGAGGAGAGTTGAAAATGAGAATCAAGAGCGCATTGTTGACGATGGCAACGCTAGTTATACTAGGGACATCATCGTTGTTAGCCGACGATTACTCGCAGTTCAGGAACTCCTGGGAATGGCAGTTCATAGCCTCTACATCTGACCACCAGGTTGCTGGGGCATCACGGGCAACGTTGGGGGTCAGTCAACTGGCAACTGACGGATGGGACGGCGAGCCGCTTTTCGGGACCGCGACCTTTCCCACAGTCTGTATAGCGTCATTTCATGGACAGGATGTGAACTGGTCAGGGGAGCCTGGTTTCTATAGCGCTGATATTCGGATGCCTCTTCTTGCAGGTCAAACCAAGAAATGGATGTTATATTTGTGGGCAACACCTGACGTGCCTGCCTCATCCGATGTGATTGAGGTTGTCATGAGGAACCCTATGATGGCTTGGCCTCCTGAGGAGTATGGGTTCCATTTTCAGCTGTCGTTGAAAGCGAAGCCGGGTCCTATAGCAGATGGGCCAGCGGTTGGCACAGTGTGGAGTATGAACGACTTCACTACAGGGTTTATCTTGCCAATGTACCGTACAAACGACGGTTTGAATGGGTATCAGTTCGAGTTCACAGCAACGGCAGTGCCCGAGCCGTCGTCATTTGTTGCTCTTGCCAGCCTGATGACGGGGTTTGCCGCAGTGGTCAGGCGTAGGAGATCGTGACCCAAAACAGGCATTATCTTCTCAAACAAAGAGTGCAGTTCTCCGGACACAACTTGACTGTGAGGCGCGGGGGGTCTATAATCTGAGCCATATCACCCGCGCGATGAGACAGGCTGTCCGCATGAACTGTGTACAAGACGACGTTTCCATACCATACCTCTCCATAGTGGTGCCCGCTTACAATGAGGAGCGCCGGATTGCCGATTCGCTGCAGACAATGGCAGAGTATCTGGAAGACAGGGACTACAGCTATGAGGTGATCATCTCAGACGACGGCAGCACGGACGGCACGGTTGATATCGTACACGCCTTCATCGCTTCACATCCGCACTTTCGGCTGAACCACTGCCCGGTAAACCACGGCAAGGGCTACGCTGTGCGGACCGGCATCATGAGCGCGCGCGGCAAGTTCATCCTGTTCTGCGACGCCGACCTGGCCACGCCCATGGAGGAGCTTGAAGGATTTTGGCCTCATCTCCAAGACGGCGCGGACATCGTGATAGCGTCCCGACCTATCCACGGTTCGCACCTGGTAAAGCATCAGCCTCTGTACCGAGAGGCGGCGGGCCGAATCTTCAATCACATCGTTCGCATGCTGGCCGTGCGGGACATCCATGATACTCAGTGCGGGTTCAAGCTCTTCACCCATGAGGCCGCTCACACCATCTTCTCGCAGTGTACGCTGAACGGTTTCAGTTTCGACATCGAAGTTCTGCACATCGCCCAGCAACTGGGTTTCACGATAGTGGAAGCGCCTGTCCACTGGTACCACCGCGCCGGTTCCAAGGTGAGCTTCCTGCGCGATGGAACGCGGATGCTGACGGATCTGCTGAAGATACGCATGCAGCATAGGACGCTGAAGAAGTACGAGAGATGAGACCAGACGAGTTCGCCAAAATGCGCGCGCTGGAGGAGACCAACTGGTGGTTTCGCGGACGCCGGTACTTGCTGAGGCGATTGATCAGCCGACTTGGGCTGCGCGACGGACTGATACTGGATGCCGGATGCGGCACAGGGTTTGCGCGCGGCGAGCTGAGCCAGGGAGGAACGGTTATCGGGCTGGATGCCTCGCACGATGCGCTCTGCCTGGGACTCAGCGACACTCCTGTGGCATGCTGTGTATCCAGCATTGAGAGCGTGCCGTTCCCGCCCAATACGTTCGACCTAATAGTCGCGATGGACCTGATCGAGCACCTCGAAGCTGAGGCGCCGGCCCTGCGAGAAATGCGACGCGTCTGCAAGCCCGGCGGACATCTGTTCATCACCGTACCTGCCTATCAATCGCTGTGGAGCAGGCACGACGAGGCGTTAGGCCACTATCGGCGGTACACAACCAGCCGGATAGCGGACACAGTGCGGGCAGGCGGGTTTGATGTGCAGAAGAAGTTTTCCCTTGTCAGCACGATACTCCCCGGCGCGGCGATCTTCCGACTCCTCAGGCGCAAGCTTGGCCGGGAATCTAATGGAACCGACCTTTTCCCGGTGCCGGAGCCGTTCAACTTCATCCTGAGCCTGGTGATGCGGGCGGAGTGCGCGCTGGGATGGAGCATCGGGCTGCCGTTCGGGCTGACCGCGTGCGTGTTGGCGCGGAAACCGTTGGACGGAGAACGAACCCAATGATCGAGACGCTTATTGCGGCGGCAGTCCTGGCCCTGGGATTCGCGCTGTACGCGTTCTTTGTCGAGCCGTTCAGCATTGAGTTCACCCGACTGGACATCCCCTTCCCCGACTTGCCTGACGCACTGGACGGCATGACCATCTGCCACATCACCGACATCCATGCAGTACACACCGGACGACTGGAACGCAAGATCGGGTGCATGCTTTCCCAAGTTCAGGCGGACATTTGCGCCATCACCGGCGACACAATCTCCTATCGCAGCGGACTCAGCGCTCTGCCCATGCTGTTCGGAAACCTCCATCCACGGCTCGGTTCGTTCGCGGTCACGGGAAACGGCGAGTATAAGTCCGACGTGCCGATCACCGAGTTCTCCGAGGCCATGAGGCAAAACGGGGTTCGATTGCTGCTCAACGAATCGGTATCACTTGGCGAGAATTTGCACATTATCGGCGTTGACGATCCGCATCGCAAACTCGACGATGTGGTGAAGGCGTCCGAAGCTGCAGGAGACGGGTTCCGCCTGATGCTGGCACATTCGCCCGACATACTCATGCGTGTAAGTGAGGGAACCGCAGACCTGATATTGGCCGGACACACTCACGGCGGGCAGATCCGTGTGCCGTTCCTCGGTGCGCTGTATCTCCACACCCACCATCCGCTGGGAATAGCAATGGGGTATTTCAGCCCGGATCAACTCACCGAAATCACAAAACGCCCGCTGCCAAGAACCCACCTCTACGTGAGTCGCGGATTGGGTGGAGGCAGAATACGGATACGCTTTATGTGCCGTCCGGAAATCGCGCTGATAACCCTGCACAAGCGCCCCGCATAAAAAGAGCGCGACCCCGAGATTTACCCGAAGCCGCGCCCATTCTCTCATTCACACTTGCGAGCTAGTTCGCCTTAGTCACCTTACCGCCGCTCAGCACCCTGATGACAGGGGTGAGAACCGTGTCGGTCTGCTCCAGCGATGCGATGCCGGTCACTGTCACGTAGTCGGCGCTCGTGAACCCGCTGATGTCCATGCCGTATGCGATGACCTTCGTCGGGCCAATCACAGAGCCGTCGCCCACGCTAAAGTCATGTTCGCCGCCGGGGACGAACCATCCGCAGACGGTGACCAGCAGACCGATGTTGTTCAGACCCGTGCGGTCGGTTCCGCCCGGCGTGTCGCCGAAGTCCGCACCGCCGAGGTCCCTGCCGTTGATGAAGAGCGCTGCCGGTATGCGGCCCAAATCAGCAGCCGACTCAAGTACGGTAGCAGGTTCCAATATCGCCCGCTCGCCGTTGCTGAGGCCGATCTTGCCGCCGACCGTGACCAGCGCACCGTTTCCTGCGCCGTCCGGCAGAGCGCCTGCCACCAGGACGCCCGAGAACCGGTCAGGTTCCTCAATGTAGTAGCTTCCCTCGGAGCTGGCGGTTACGATCACGCCGACCAAGCCAACCGAGTTACCGGTGTCCTTAGCCTTCGCCTCAGCGATGGTATTCACGGGGTCCGCGAGCTTGATACCGTCTGACGACCCCACATCGCTCCATGCGCCTGCACCGTTCTTGGCTTTCGCCGAAATGTAGTACCTGTTGCCCGCCGTGAGGCCCGGAGCGGGTAGGCTCATAACCACGTCAGTGGCCGCTGCAGCAGACGTCCAGCCGAGTGTCTCAGCGCCGCCCACCGTAGTTCCTACCGCGTACTGATACTCGGCCACACCCGAATCAGCATCGGTCGCCAGCCATGTCGCATGCAGTTTCGTCGCAGATCCCGAATACTGACCATCGTCGGTAACCACGGGCGTAGTCGGCGCACTTGAATCATACTTGAAGTTGAAGACCGTTGACCACTCGCCCGCCTCATTTCCGGCGTTGTTTCTCGTCTTCAACCGCAGGAAGTAGCTGCCGGTTGTGACTGCTGCGGGATCATACGCGGGAGAAGTGACCAGGTCGGTCGAGGTCCCCTGCTCGTCCGCACCGAAGTAGACCAGATAACCCGCGATACCCGAATCAGGATCAACAGCGGCAGGCCATGTGAACGCAGGGTCCGCCACGGTTGATTGCCAGACACCGTCTTGCGCACCGTGGGTCTCGGTGGCGCTCGTCGGGTTTGTCGGTCCGCTCGGCTCAAAGCGGAACGGGCCGCAGTCGAGTGTCCCACTCGCTACGTCCTCGCCGTTAAAGCCCTTCACATGCAGGTAGTAGCTCCCCGCTGATCCGGCGTTCAGGATCAACGACCCGGAGTTCCAAATGGCTTCCGAACCGGTCCAGGTATGAGTTGGACTGCTGTCCCAGGCATACGCGTATTTGCTGACCGTGCCCTGTCCGAAGCCGCCGACCGCTGTGAACGCAAACTCCGACGTGGCATACCACGTTCCGGCGCTGCGATTGCATGTGACATTGGACGTGGAAGGCGCGTTTGCCAGCGTCCAGCGTGTTGCCGCCGCAGAGGAGAGGCTATTCAATGATCCGTTGAACGCCTTCGCATACCGGGTGTACGGCGTATTCGGGAGCAGGCCGCTCTCCGTAAGGTTCACCGTACCGGCTGTGCCGTTGGACACCCCGGCGGATGCTTTCACCGTCTGAGCCGCATCGAGTATGCGGAAGCCGATCTCATTGTTCGAGTTGTCGCCCATCGCCCAGTTTATGGACGTGGAGGAGGACGCAGTCGGCGTAAGCATGGTAGGCGCAAGCGGGGCTGACGAATACATCGCGCAGTCATCGAACCAACCTTCCACGTTCACGCGATAGTGGTATCCATAAGCCACCATGTTCAGGCCGTAGGTCTGGGTATCAAGCGTGCGATCCGTGGTGCATACAAGCACATCATCAATGTAGTATTTCACATCACCCGATCCGGTGTAGGGTAGAAAGTCTATGGTAAACTTGTGCCATCCGACAACTCGCGTCTTGCACAGAGCGCCGGGCCAGTACCAGCCGGTGCAGCCGGAGCCGCAAACCTTGTAGTAGCCTGCGCTGTAGGTTGCCTGAGATCCGGGAGCTGCGGAATACGTGCCCAGATAGTAGATGGCCTTGACCCCACCGCCACCGTCCAAACATCGAACCTGAAGCCCCTGCCGGCTGGCGTCGTTGACGCTGCTGTCATAGAACCAACTCTCGAATTTCGCTGCGCCGAACCCCGGACTGAACGTGTGACCGAGTAGACAGCCCTGGTTGGCATTTGTGGATGTAAGCGTTCTGATAGAACCCGCGCCGGGGAACGTGCCGTGATTCTTTGTATTGTCCCAGACCGGCGGATACGCCCCCGGCATCGGGCTTTGCACCAAAGCAGTCCACAAGTTGCCGTCAATGCCGGCAAAACCATCCTCGAAGATCGGGACCGTCCCCGGCTTGGTGCTCGCGCTCGCAGGAGCGGAGGCTGCCGACACATTGTTGGCGTTGTCATACGCCTTCACCGTGTAGGTGTAGCCCGTATTCAGAACCAATCCGTTGTCGGTATAGGTCACAGCGGTGGTTCTGCCGACCTCTACATTGGCCCGGTAAACGATGTAGCCCGCCAGCCCTGAGCCGCCAGTATCCGTTGATGCGCTCCACGCCAGGTTGATCTGCGATGGCGAGATGCCCGATGCGGTAAGTCCGGTCGGTACACTCGGCGGTGTCGCATCAGTTGAAGTCAGGCTAAAGTCCTTTGTGGCAGTCTGGCCCGCGACCACTGTGGCCGATCCGCTGGCCGAGTTAAAACTGTACATGGACGCCGTGAGCGTGTAAGTGGTAGGCGCTAATCCGGTGAACGTATAGACACCGGATGAGTTTGTAGTGGTAGCCGGCCCGCCGGATACCGCTACCGTCGCGCCGGAGATTCCCGCACTATTCGCGGAGTTGCGCACGGTTCCGGTGATATTCCCGTTAGCGGCTGTTACCGTGATTGTCCAGGTTACCTCATCGCCGAACCACGCTACACCCTCGCGAACCGGCTTGTACTTCTCTACGTAAGTGCCGGGCGTACTCGGCGCGGTAAGTATGAATGTGAACCTGCCCACACCGTTCTGCAAAACTTCAGTCTGGTCAACCTCGCTTGGGCGGTTCGCGCCGGCCCAGTTGCCTGACGTGAAGAATGGACTCGATCTGTCCTGCGGGCTGGATGTGCCAAGATAGGTCTCCGCATGATGCCAGGCGCCCGTGCCGGTGTTGGTGTATTCCGCCCAAACCACAGCGGTGGTACCCGCCGTCATGGTAGCAGGGTACGATTGACCGCGATAACTGGCCGCCCAGGTTGGAGGCGGAGGTGCGCCCCCATTGACTTGCTGAATGTAGTAGTTCCAATCCCAGCCGTTGCCGGGATCAGTGTGAGTTCCACAGCAGCAGTGAGTCACGTCAATGTGACCTATGACGCCGGGGCCGGAAGTGCGTTTCTGTTTCGGAATGCCCCAGCGATCACAGAGATGCCTGGTCAGAAGACCGGAGGCATTGTACAAAGCCGCGGGATGACTGCCGGAAGCAGCGTACCCCTCATGCTCAATGCCGATGGCCCGCGAGTTGTAACAGCTTGCGTGCCAGGCTTTGTAGTCCTCGTCAACACACTGCCACACGCCGCCCGCCTCAGACACTACGTAATGAGCGGAAACCTGTGCGCTGCAGTTCTTGAACCAGGACCGCGCACCGGCAGCCGACCCTTCAATTGTGTGGCAGATAACCGTGTCTTTTGTGCTGGCAATTGCAGAGTAGTTACAGGCTCCAGCTGGGTCCCAAATCGCCGGACCATACTCGGAAGAGCCGACCGTGGGAGCCGGCATCATCGCAGCGGTATCTACGCTACCAATACTCTGCGTGTCAAACTGGAAATTCTCTCCAGCGGCATTGGTATAGTTCAACCCTGCCTTCAGCTTATCGTACACTTCGGCAGCGAAGAAGGTGGCATTCTCTTCGTCCAGACCGGCATACTGAGTGACAACACCCACCCATGCCTGCAGGCCCTTTGACCGGTCAATGCTCTTGGCCTTGGCATAGGAGTCCAGTACAGCGGCTGCGGCTTGGA
The DNA here is from genome assembly GCA_025358205.1 of Armatimonadota bacterium. GTDB lineage: Bacteria > Armatimonadota > UBA5829 > DTJY01 > DTJY01 > JANYKG01. Next base: position 1,335 of record JANYKG010000123.1, on the reverse strand, counting down.
TGTTCAGCGCCGGATCCACTTTGAGGGTTTCAGCCGTACTGGAGATCAGCGCCGCGCCTGCGTTCAGCGACGTACCGCCGATTGTATTGTCGCGTAACGCCATCACGCCGTAGCCGCCCTCTATGGTAGGCGCTCCTCCGCGGTTCTCGAAGGTGCTGCCGTAGTAACCCAACGTCAGAAGCAGAGTTAGAGGAACGTTGTACTTCTTGGCGGCGGACTGGAAGACCGGCATTAGAGGAACTGTCCACGGATCAGTGCCTGTGATGGCCTGAGCAATAAGATTGGCTGGCTCATTCAACTCGCTGGGATCAAATGCAGCGATTACAGACGAAACCGAAGCGAGGAGAATAAGCGCGGTGAGGACGAATAGTTTGCATGAACGCATAGCAATACACCCCCGTTAGTCGCCGGCGCATCGGAAACCCCGAACGTGGTACACAGCAAACAGAGATGGTAAACTTGTGGGCATCAGCGCGCCAGTCTTTGTACCAGTATACCACACAAAATGGCAAATTTCCTGCTCAGCAAAAAATCAGGTATTTATACCTACAAACCGCCGTCACGTCCGGTCCCTGGGTTGGCGGCAGCTAGCGCAGATTAGTTGACAAACTTATCGTCTGTAAGGTATTGTGTTCACATCAAAACATGATACGTTGGAGCAATGGCATTAGGAATTGCAGCGATTAACAGACAACATGGCCACACCGCAAGAAATCATGAAGTCCTACTACACCCAGAGTCAATCATCTCTAGAGGAGATTATCCATGGATAAATACCGAGCATTTATCAGCTACTCGCGAGAGGACTTGAAGCTCGTGCAGAAAATCGTTTCCGTCCTGAACAGCGAGGCCGTTGGCGTACAGGCGGTTTGGGATCAGAACTTCGCCTACGGATATGGATTTCACGAGCAGATCAAGACATTCATCGCCCATGCACACGTGTTTCTTCCAGTTATCACCGATACATCGAGCCATCGGGGATGGGTTCACCAGGAGATTGGCTACGCGCTGGCGCTTAACATACCGGTTCTTCCCATAACGGTAGGCGTTTTGCCCGGTGAGATGATCCAGCAACTTCACGCCATCCAACTGACTGAGGGGGAAGAGGAGAGCCAACTAGTCAGCCATCTCACTCCCCAGGTGTTCGACAACCTTGTAAACAGGGTTCGCGATACCTCGTTTGCGACATACGAATGCGCGGAATTGCCGGAAGATCGCTCGCGAATGATGGCTGAATATGCCATGTCGGTCATAGATCTGGGCGAACACGGAGAGGTGCGGCAGCGCGGAGGTCTAAGTTCATTTCATATACCTGAGGATGTTATCACCCATCCG
>JANYKG010000167.1 GCA_025358205.1 Armatimonadota bacterium | reverse complement strand
GGAGATCGTTGCGGTTGAGTTGGAGGGCGGCGTTGTCCAGCGGTTCCCCGTGACCGAACTAGAGTTTGACAAAGGCGGCTGTCCTGCCGGCAAAGCGGCATGCGGCAAGTGTGCGAAAGAACCAGCCGAGGCGGGTGAGCCTGGGGTAACAGGGCTTCCTGTTGTGCAGGACGCTCTCTCGACCGACATTGCCGTACCTGTGGAATCTGCTGTTGCGTCGCCTTCTCAGCCCACGCCGCAAACACCTGCGCCGGGCGGGGCAGGGGGTGCGGAGGGCGCACCGAGCAACCGAAGCAGGCGTCGTCGCAGTCGTAACAGACCGAAGAAGAGTTGAGATATGCCGATATACGAGTTCGAGTGCCGCAAGTGCGGAAATAAGTTTGATAAGCTTTGCAGTTTCAGCGCAGGCCAGGACGGCGTAGAATGTCCGTCCTGCACTGCAACCGACACGAAGAAGCTGGTTTCAGGGTTCTTCTCGCGGGTCGGCGGCGGATCGTCAACCGGTTCGTCCTGTAGTTGCGGGGGCACGTGCGGAGGCAACTGCGGCAGGTCAAGCTGCGCGGGATGCCATCACTGACGTGACACGTGATGCGTGATGAGTGAGCTGTTGGAGGACGATTCACTTATCACTCCTCACTCATCAGAACGGAGTTCATTTTGTCCGACAAGACATTTTACATCACCACTGCGATATACTACGTGAACGATGTGCCGCACATCGGTAGCGCGTCAGAGGCGATTGCCGCCGATGTGATGGCCAGGTATGAGCGGTCACGGGGGCGTAAGGTTATCTTTGGCACCGGCACGGATGAGAATGCCATGAAGGTTGCAGAGGTCGCGGCGTCATCGGGGATGTCACCCCAGCAGTACGTAGACAAGCTTGTGCCTGTATGGACTGACACCTGGCGGGCAATGCACATCCAGTACGACAATTGGATTCGCACTACCGAGCCGGGTCACCGCCATGTCGTCGAAACGGCGTTCAGCAAGATGATCGAGAACGGCGACATCTACAAAGATACCTACAAGGGCTGGTACTGCGTGTCGGACGAAACTTTCTTCCGCGAGTCCGAAGTGGTAGACGGCCTGTGCCCGAACGCGGAGTGCAAGAAACCCGTCCGCTGGGTTGAGGAAGAGAACTACTTCTTCCGCCTCTCCGCATACGGTGACCGCCTGCTGGAGCACATCGAGGCGAACCCCGATTTCCTCGCCCCCGAGTTTCGCAAGAACGAAGTCGTTAGCTTCATCAAGTCCGGGCTTCGGGACGCCTGCGTTACCCGGAAGGCGTATGGATGGGGCATCCCAGTGCCGGGCGACCCGGATCAGGTGATCTACGTTTGGTTCGATGCCTTGCTGAACTACCTTACCGTTGCAGGATACCTATCAGACGAGAAGAAATTTGCGGAAACGTGGCCTGCAGACGTGCAGTTGGTAGGTAAAGATATATTCGTCCGGTTCCACTGCACATTGTGGCCCGCCATGCTGATGTCTTTGGGTGTTGAGATTCCGCGGCTTATTCTGGGCCACGGCTTCTGGACGGTCGAAGGCCAGAAGATGGGCAAGTCGCTGGGAAACGCAATCGCGCCCGTGAAGGTGTCCGAGGATCTGGCTGCCATGTCCGGTGCGAGCTTCGATGTCGCCGTGGATGCCATCAGGTACTTCCTGCTCAGGGAGGTGTCGTTCGGTTTGGACGGCGATTTCTCGATTGGCGGGCTGATAGGGCGGTTCAACTCCGATCTCGCGAACGATCTCGGCAACCTGCTGAATCGCACGCTCCCGCTGCTTCACCGCAACAGGAGCGGCGTGGTTCCGCAGCCGGACGCAGGGGATGCAGATAGCCTGGTCATGCGCGGTCTAGTGACGGCTACCGTAGACGAGGTGGCCGGGTATCTGGACAAGCTGCAGTTCAGCGACGCGCTGGCTTCCATCTGGACGCTTATCGGGCGCGGCAACAAATATATGGAAGATCAGGCGCCGTGGAAACTCGCCAGGAACGAAGCCGACGCTGCTAAACTGGATACTGTGCTTTACACCGTGCTGGAGATGGTCAGGTCCATAGCCATCATGGTTCAGCCTGTCATGCCGCATGTGGCGGAGGTCATCTGGGGCCAGCTTGGCATCTCAGAGGCGCTGACGGGCCGGCAGTGGCAGAGCGCAGGCGTCTGGGGCGGCCTCAAGCCCGGCACGCAGACCGGCACACCGACCCCGATATTCCCGCGCATAGACACCAGGCAGAAGCCCGCTGTGGAGGAGAAGAAAGTGGAAGAGAAGCAAGCCGAAGAGAAACCGGTAGTAGAGAACCCGACCATCACGTTCGACGAGTTCAAGAAGACGCAGTTGAAGGTCGCGAAGATACTGTCCGCCGAGCGCATCGAGGGCGCAGACAAGCTCCTGAAGCTGCAGGTTGACCTTGGCACGGAGCAGCGGCAACTCGTGGCCGGTATCGCAAAACAGTACGAGCCTGAGTCGTTGATTGGCAAGCTGATTATCGTCGTGGCGAACCTGGCTCCCGCGAAGCTCCGAGGCGTCGAGTCCCAGGGCATGCTCCTTGCGGCAAACGATCCCGACGGCGCGGCGGTCCTCCTCATGCCCGACAAGGACGTCCCCCCCGGCTCGCGAGTAAGCTGAGGGCAAAAATATGGAGTGCGGTCGCTGGAGACCGCTTTGTGGCAGGCGGCTTGACGCCCTTCCGACTGCGGTGTGAGCGGGCGTGAGAGATGTGCATCGTCAAGCCAACGCATGGGAAAGCGAGGTCTGTCCGCGGCTCGCGCTTTGCGCGGAGCCGCTCCGGGGAGCATATCGTTTCACCATATGCGGGAAGCCCTCGCAGTCCATAGCGCCTAGCACTCGTGCCCAGGCTGGAAGTCATCATCCACGTTTACTCGATCTACCTTGAAGCTATCCACCGTCTTGAAGAAAGCCGTATCTGCTGTGCGCTCGAACCACGCTGCTGAACACCAGGGATACTGCGTTGCCACCAGGACAATGCCGTGGTGCACCGGATTATTAGCCACATACTTCAGTCTGGCAAGATATGACTTTTCGTAGGTGAGTCCCGTCTCGCGGTACTGATGCCAAACCTTGCGGCCGGGCGTGTTGTCTAGCTTGTTGACGGCACTAGATGTAGCAGTGTGAAGGTGACTGATAAAGCGGGGCAGATTCGATGCGTCGTCCGGCGATGTGGCAATGAAGTGATAATGGTTGCTGAACACCGCCCATGCCTGAAGTCGCCATTCATGGCGGTCGGCAAGAGATATGAGTGTGTCATGCAACAGGGCAAGGCGGTCTCTACCCCGAAAATGGTGCTCCTTCAGATAGGTACCGCATGTGACTATGAACGCGCCACCGTGACCGAGCCGATGCACAGGCGCATGAGGCCAGTCCATAAGATAAGCCCCCTGGTACTCTGAGTATGGTTGAGTGTAGCCCGTAGAGATGTGCATCGTCAAGCCAACGCACGGGAAAGCGAGGTCTGTCCGCGGCTCGCGCTTTGCGCGGAGCCGCTCCGGGGAGCATATCGTTTCACGATATGCGGGAAGCCCTCGCAGTCCACATGAGGTTTCGACTACTCGACGCATCTGGTAGCAGGAGCAACTCGCGAAGGGGAATCTGTCTGACCAGAGGTGAGCGGCGCTATTCTACGTCAATGATCATGATCACTGCGTCGTCCTGAGTGTGGCCTCCAGCGTGGGTGTTCGCCTCCTCCAGGATGGCCGAAGCCAGATCATCAGCCTCTAGACCTGAGTGGTTCCGCAGGTAGTCTATCAGCCGCTCGGTGGTGTAAAGGACTGTTCCCGGGGCACGCGCCTCCACAATTCCATCAGTGACCAGGACCATCCGATCTCCCCCGTCAAGTCTACGGGTTCCCTCAGCGTAATGCATCTCCGCAAAGACCCCAAGCGGCGCGCCTGCTGTCTGCAGAGTATCTACTCTCAATTCCTTGCTTACCACGATAGGCGGTTCGTGTCCCGCACTGGAGTAAAACAGGACATTCGACTGCACGTCTAGAACCGCGAAGAACGCGGTGAGCATGTTCACTGCGTCGCTGCTGTCTCTGCATAGCGCCTGGTTCGTCAGAGTTAGCACCCTCGCCGGCCGTGGATCCAGGAAAGCATAGCTCCGAATTGCGTATCTGGCTGATGCCACGCTAATCGCAGCGGCCAGACCCTTGCCCACTACATCGCCTATGAGTATTCCGTATCGCGCCTCGTCAATTTGGAACACATCATAGAAGTCACCGCCGATCTCCGCCTCCTTCATCGCAGGTTGATATCTGGCCGCGATGGTGCATCTGCCTATGTGCTTTGGTATGCTCGGCGGAATCAAGGCGCTCTGCAGGGTCTCCGCAATGCGGTGCTCGCGATGGTACAGGTCCTTCCTTTGCTGTTCGATAAACTTACGGTCGGTGATGTCGCGGAGCATGACTTGGATCACCATTCCCGCCGAATCCGTGAACGGCGCCGCCGCGACCTCGACATCCCGCTCCACTCCGTCCAGCCGCACGATCTTCTCCTCGACGAGCGGAGCAAACCTACCCTCTGCCATGTCTAGAATGCGCTTGCGTATGGTAGGGTGATAATCCGCGTGGAAGAGGTCCCAGAGCGGCCTACCAACGATCTCCTCAAGCGACGACGCGCCGAAAAGCTGAAGGGCTGCGGGGTTTGTGAACTCGACCAGCCCGTCTCGGTGTATGAGCAGCGCATCAGGAGCGACTTCCACAAGGCCTCTATATCGCTCTTCGTTCTGCCGGAGCGCCAATACGGCTTCTGCATGTGCGGCGCGGAGACGAATTGCCGTGATTCCGTAGGCGAGATCGTTCGCCAGTTCGCTCAGCAGTGCAGTCTCGTCATGGGTAAACGGATCTGACTCCTCCGAATATACTGTAACAGCGCCGAACGCTTTGCCGTCCGACATCAGGGGTAGCACTATCGAGGATGAATAACCGCGCTTGATCGCCTCTTGAAGCCAGGGCTTGAACTTTGGATCGGTCAGCATGTTTCGGCAACCGGCGGGCTTACATTCGCGAATGGCGGTACCCGTGGGCCCACGCCCTCGATCGGTGTCTGCCCAGGTGATCTTCAGCGTTTCCAGGTACCCTTCTTCAAATCCCGAATATGCCACCGGCCGGACCAACTTGTACTCATCGTTCTCAGCATAGCCTATCCAGACCATCTTGTGCCCGCACTCTTCTACGACGATGCGGCACACTTCGTTCAAGTATACGTCCTCGTCTTCGGCGCGCATCATCGCTCTGTCGCTGCTGCTGAGAGCCTTCAGTGTACGGTTCAGCTTGCCCAAGTCCCTTTCTGCTTTGCCGCGTTCTGTGAATAGCGCATCACGCTCGGCTAGCGACCTGCCAAGCTTTAGGTTGCTGTAACTGAGTTCAGAGACCAGTTCGGCGATCCGAATGAAGAACGACATGCCCTCGTTTACGGATGCTCTGCTCAGTCGGGGGACCGTATCAAGCGCTGTCATGTACTCCTGCTCGTTGAAACCATATCGCCTTGCCTGATCTCTGAAGAAATCGTAGTCCAATGGCTCGTCGTCGAAGAAGAACTGGCCGGAGAAGACATTGCCAAGGTGGACGCCACCTATCATGATAGGCGTCGAGATGTCCCACATGCCGTTTCTGCACTTGTAGAGCTTGAACTCGCCTTCAGGCACGCCCGCCGAAATCTTCAAGTCACTTTCTATACAGTTCACTGAGGCCTCGGGATGAGTTCTATGGAACTTCATGCAAATGTCCTGCCAGCCCACGCCAACCAGCAGTTTGCCTTTTAGGTCTATGATGCTCATAGGGATTCGGGCGAGACTGTAAAAGCTGTCCATGATGGCTTGGATCGCCTGAGCGTCAATGATATCCGCGAGGTCGAGGTCTTCAATGCTCCGTTCGGTGGACAGGATACTCGCCGGTTCCAGTGTGACAGACTCGCCGCTCACGTTGCATGAGTCACCTATCTGCCCACACCCGGAGTTCGTAAGTATCTCGAATGTTTGAGACGACAATGCCGCGGGATCAAGGATAACCCGCGCATAGCAGCCTGCGGACAGCTTCTCCGCTGCTTCTTCGAGCGATCCGACGAAATCAACATCATCTTTCGTCGCGCCGAATGTTACTGACTCATGGAGACAGTCACTCTTGCCGACGATGAGGATTCGTTCCTTGTTAGGCTCAGGGTTCACGGTTTCGTCTCCGCCAGCGAGGACTAGCGATATGGCGCATACAGGAAAGCGTGGTCAGGGTGGCGAATCCCCCTCAGCGGCTGGTGGTTTCGCTCATGAGACTCATTACCCCGCTCATGATTATCACGTGCGGCCTATGAATAAGTATATCATACGATACCCGGTCCGTCCAGCATAATTTTGTGCCATTCTCTCTCTTGACCTGGACAGTCCGGTGACTTGGCTTGGCCCCTGCGGCTTATGAATGGAGGAAGCAATCTCAGCGCTACGTCATGCTGCCTTCGGTGCGGTGACACTCGTATCACGAAAGAAGGGAGGCGGCTTCCCGACTCCCCTTATCATCTGATATACAGACCAACATAATGCTGGCCGTGCTTTTCTTGAAAAGTTGTTTCTGAGCTACTTGACGCGTTTGGCTGCGAAGTAGTGGCTGCGGTAGTAGGCTGAATCCAGCGCGTCCACTCGAACCCCGAGGCCCGTTCTGGCTGCGTGGATGAACTGGCCACCACCGATGTACATCCCCACGTGAGAGATGCCTCTGCGGTAGGTGTTCACAAAGAAGAGGATGTCACCGTCCTTCAGGTTGTCTTTGGAGACGTAGGTGCCGCACTGGAACAGCGCGCTGGACTGATGTGGAAGCTTGACGCCGTATTTGGCGTAAAGGTATTTGACAAACCCAGAGCAATCGAAGCCGCCGGGAGCCTCGCCGCCGTGAACATATCGGGAACCGCGGAATGCCAGCGCCATCTGCACGATGCCCTGTCTCTTCCCTGCCCAGGTATCGCTCATTGGGGTAGGTTTGCGCGTGTCGTCCATGCTCACCTGATCAGCGGCAACCCAACCGGTTTTGCCATCGGACATCTTTACGCTGAAGCGGCTGCCCTCTCTGGCAATGATGGTGAACCGCACGCCCTTCGCTACTGATGCGATTGGGCGACCGTTCGATTCCACGTTCACGCCATCACTCTTGGCGATACCGTAAACCACCGGCTCGGACGAGGTGCGCTGGTTCGACGGGATTTTGAGAGTGCGGCCATGGTTGAGAGTTGAGGATGTGAGGCCGTTTGCGCTTCGGAGAGCGGTGGCGCTTACTCCGTACTTCTGTGCAATACTGGTTACTGTATCTCCTCCACGCACCTTATAGGTCTGCGCGGAGAAACCGATCTCTGCGAATAACAGCAGCATGATCGCCGCTGCCAAGCTGATCCGCAGGGTGCGATAGGCGTCTAATAACAAAACGTCATCTCCCTTGTGGGCTTGGATAAACCCTGAGTCATGGCGCCGAAAGCGAAATTGCCCTCCGAGCACCGTGCAGTATGATAACCGAAGTCGTATGGCTGAGTCAACCAAATTCAGAGAATGTGACGCAAATATCATGAGATTACGGATCAAATGTCATATCTCCGTCACATTCTCCTTGCAACGATAAGACTTACAGCCCTGCTATCTTGACCGGTGCGCCGAGCTTCGCGCTCTTCCATGCCGCCTCGGTCAGCTCTATCACGCGCAGACCGCAGATTGGCGGAACCTGGTTCACGTCTCGTCCGAGGCAGATGTCCACAAAGTTCTGGTCCGGATTGCCCCCATCGGGCATGTCTTCCGGCTGAACCATCGTACCGTCCGGCTTGCAGTGCGTAAGCTTCTGATTCCGCATGAAGAGCACGCCGTCCTCGCCCCAGATTGTGAAGTCCTCATACCAGCACGGCGCATCTCCAACCACGCTAAGCGTCCCCTGCGCGCCGTTCGTGAATCGGAATGACAGCGCTGAGTTGATGTCCACGGGCGTGCCGAGATTGTCTATGTACGCGCTGAGATCTTCAACCGCCAGGCCTGTGGTCCAGAGGGTGATGTCTATCAGGTGACTGCCGGAGTCGTTGAGCTGACCGCCGCCGCTCAAATCAGGAATCTGCCGCCACGAACCCTTGGTGCCTTTTTTCCATTGCTGGCACTGGAGGGCGGAGAGATATGTGATCTTACCGATCTGGCCTTCCTCGATCACCTTCTTGATGTACCGGAACTCGGGCTGGTAATGCCGCTGGTACGAGACAAGGACCTCCTTGCCCTTTTCCTCGGCCTTCGCGATCAGCTTTTTCGCGTGGTCCACGGTGCAGACCATAGGCTTTTCCATGAGGACATGCAGGCCCTTGTCGAGCGCGTCCATGCCCATGGGGAAGTGCAGTGTGTGCGGTGTGGCAATCTGTACCGCGTCAAGTTCTACCTTGTCCAGCATCTCGCGGTAGTCCTTGAAGACCGGCAGGCCTTTGACCTCCGGGCTGCTATCATACGTCTTCTGCAAGCTCTCATCGCTGATGTCGCACAGCGCGACGATCTCCGTATCTGCGATCCCCAGCGTGCGCTTGATGTGATAGCGCATCATCCCACCGCAACCTATCATGCCCATACGAACTTTGTCTGCCACATCCGTCTCCTTTTTGTTCAATACGTGATCTATATCATTTTCGTTACCATCTCATGGATGGCCATCGCTTGTTCCAATACCGATCTCAGTTCGTTCAAGTGGAGCATCGTCGCCGCGTCGGAGAGGGCCTTCTCCGGCTGAGGGTGAACCTCCAGGAAGAGCGCGTCAATCCCAACCGCGCACGCCGCACGCACCAGCGCTGGCACAAACTCCGGGTCGCCGCCCGATGCCGTGCCCAGCCCACCGGGCCGCTGAACGCTGTGCGTGGCGTCCAGTATCACCGGGTGCCCGAAGTCGCGCATGACTTGCAGCCCGCGCATGTCCACCACCAGGTTGCCGTATCCGAACGTAGTTCCGCGCTCGGTCAGCATAACCTGATCGTTGCCCGACGCGACTACCTTCTCCGCGATGTTTTTCATGTCATATGGCGAGAGAAACTGCCCCTTCTTGACGTTTACCGGCTTACCGGTCTGTGCCGCTGCAATCAGCAGATCGGTCTGCCTGCAGAGGAACGCGGGTATCTGCAGTACGTCCACCACCGCCGCGACCTTCTCGCACTGCCAGCCCTCGTGTACGTCTGTCAGCACAGGCACGCCGAGGGTGGAGCGCATCTCCGCCAATATCGCCAGCCCTTCGTCCATCCCCGGCCCGCGCGACGCCTTCACCGAGGTTCTGTTCGCCTTGTCGAACGACGCCTTGAAGATGTAGGGGATATCCAGGTCATTGCAGATCGCCTTGACCTCTGTGCCGATGTGGAGGCAAATCTCCCGGCTTTCTATCACGCACGGCCCGGCGATCAGCGCCAGCTTCCCGCCGCCGATGGTTGTGTTACCGATGTTGACTTTGATTACCATTGTCTATCCTTATCCGCCTGGGCGCATAGAAAACAGAGCGCCTGATGAATGATACGTGACCTATCGCCATACCTTTATCCACTCGTGGTGGGGCAGTTCACTCATCACTTATCACTCATCTTCTCCCGCACCCTCTCCAAATCTTCCGCCGTATCCACGCTTGTGGGCGAGAAATCCGTGTCCACCATCCTGATCTTGTGGCCGTTCTCCAGCGCCCTGAGTTGCTCCAAGCTCTCCGCCTGTTCCAGCGGCGTCGGCAGCATACCGGAGTAAGCGATCAGAAAATCACGCCGATACGCGTATATGCCGATATGCTTCCGAGGCCGCACCGCCTCAGGGTCTCGCGGAAACGGTATGCGCGCCCGCGAAAAGTACAGCGCGAATCCCTCACTGTCCGTTACCACCTTCACCACCGCCGGATCGTTTTCCTCGTGTTCTTCGGAAAGAACGCTCATCAGGCTTCCCATCGGCACGTCGGGCGATTCAATCATCGTGCGCGTCAGCAGGTCAACCGCCGCCGGGTCGAGCAGTGGCTCATCGCCTTGGATGTTCACGATCACGTCGGCATCCAGTCCTCGCGCCACCTCCGCCAGCCTGTCCGTGCCTGATCGGTGAGCAGGGGAGGTCATAACCGCCTTGCCGCCGAACGCCTCCACCGCCTGCACAATCGCCTCGTCGGGCGTGGCGACCATCACGTCGTCGAGCAGCGCCGCTTCCTTCGCGTGCTCGTATACCCACTGAATCATCGGCTTACCGCAGATGTCCAGCAGCGGCTTGTTCGGAAGCCTGGTGGCCGCCAGCCGCGCGGGGATGATGCCCACGCATTTGCATCCGTCGCTCTTCCTCCGCCTGTCAGTGAGCGCTCTGACCCGTGAGATCAGGCTGCTCGTGGACTTGCCCTCGACCGGTGGGACGATGATGATCTCGCCGCCGTAGGACTGCACTGTCGGCGCCTCTGGGATCTGGTCGAGCGAGGTGTAATCGCCGCCCTTCGCATAGATGTCCGGGTGAAGCTCCTCAATCAGCTTGATCGCAGTCGGCTCGTTGAACAACGCCACGTAGTCCACGCACGAGAGTCCGGCGAGCATCTCCGCGCGCTCGAGCTCTGGGACGAACGGCCGCTCCGGGCCTTTGAGCTGGCGAACAGAATCATCGGTGTTTAGCCCGATCACCAGCACATCGCCGAGCGCCTTGGCCTCCTCCAGGTAGCGCAGATGCCCCACGTGCAGGATGTCGAAACACCCGTTGGTGAACACGATCTTCTTGCCGTTCTGCCGAGCCTCACCGAGTATGGTCTGCAGAACCGACCGCCGAACGATTTTTATTTTCATGTTATCTACCTCGAAAATCCCTATGTGGAGTGCCGGCATTTCCCCGCATGGCGATTCGCCATGCTCTCCAGAGCGGCGCGTGCGCCGCGGACCAATGCCGCTGTATAGGTTTTTGCATCGCACATGGGAAATTCATTGCCCGTCCCCTAAGCGCGAAGCGCGGCCGCAATTCATTGCCCGTCAGCCGGTCTATCGCCCCAAAGTCCGCGATTGAAATCGCTCAATACTAGTGCGATGAGTAGAACAGCGAAATTTGAATTTCGCACATTCGTAGCGCCTATCTCAGCATCACCGCGTCCACGCCCACCAGGTACCCGGTAGACTTGTCGTTTTTGCCAACAACCTCAAACGCGATCTCATGGTTTCCGGCGGTGAGTTCCACCGTGCCAAGGCTGATCTTGTTGCTTCGGGTCACGCCCACATCATAGCCGTCGAACGGAGCGCCGACCGCTTTGCCATCCACCTTCATCTGCACGATACCGTAGTCCGGCGCCTTGGTGAGGTAGACTGAGAGCGCATACGCCCCGGCCTTGTCCACCGGCAGTTCCAGCGAGAGCGAACCGCCCTGCCCGCTGGGATGGTACAACACCTGCGAGTTGCCGCTCCACTGTGGGCCAAATCCCTTCATTTCCTGCGGGCCCGCCTGCCCACCAGAGCTGTTCAGCAGCTTCATGCTCTCCGCCTCGAACAGCCCCACCGGACTCAGCCGTACACAGTCAACGATCAGCTCATAGCGTTTTGCACTCGATTTCTGCATCTCGAACTTGATCTCGTGCGCGCCCTTTTCAAGCATGCCCAAATCAGCCAGTTTGGTAAAACGAAGCAAGCTGTACTCAGGCGAGCGCGTGTCAATGGAATCGGCGACGGGCTTGCCGTCCACCAGTATCCGCACCATTCCGCCGTCAGGCCCCTTGGCAAGCTGACCATACAGCGCGCAATCCGCCGAGTCCGCAGTCTCTACCTTGAGTGTCACGGAAGGTGGGGTCCCGGTGGACTTCACGCAGACAGCACGCCCTGCGCTAAAAAGGAAAGGGGTCTCCGCATCCGACATCAGAGGAGCCTGCCCACCGCCCACAATGACGTTCTCCGCCTCCACTGTGCCGGGCATGCGCGGTGACTGCGGCATACGCTCGTCCACGCCGACCTGCTTGAACCCATGCGCGGCGTTCGACTCGCCGTACCAATAGGTCACACCGGCGTAGTCCGCCGCCACTGTGTTCTCCGTGCCGTGCTCGATGCCGATGCGCGCATTGTGCTGGAACGGCACATAGTCCGTGATATGCATTCGGAATGCAAGGCACTTGGAACCGGAGGGGTCAAACACCCCGCAGCCATACAGAGGAGCATTGCCCGTCCCGCCGAAGTACCAGCCGCTGTCAAAGTAGTCCTCGGTGCCGGTGCCGTTGTAGGTGGTGTTGTCCCGCCCGTCAATCCACGCCATCTCGTCGCCTTCCAGAAATCCGAGACCGGCGGTTCCCTGCATGGCGTGCGATACGCCCAGCCAGTGGCCGCGCCCTGTGGCATCCAGTATGGAGAACAGCTCGCCCGGTTTTGTGGGATTCTGCCTGTGCCACCACGCGTAAAATCTGCCCATGTCATTGGGTTTGGATGGAAGCGGCTCCCAGACCACTTCCGCGTCTATCTTGAGCGGGGTTTTGGACTGATTGGCGATTCGGATGGTTATGTTTCGGCCAAACGGCATGGGGTAGTAGCAGTAGTATGTGCCAGCCTTTCTGCCGAGCATGAGCGACTGGCTGATCCCCTGGCCGAACCCGTCCAGGAAGAAATCGCCGACCGGTGACCAAACGTTCGGCTCCTTGGCGTTGTCTGTGCGAACCTCAAGAACCGCTTTTCGCCAAGCCCGAGCGTCCGTGGAATCCATCTTGATGCGTAATGACCTCACCATGCCGGGACCGTGCAGGTCCGCCACTGCAACCGTCTTGCCGGCTGCAATAGTCTTCTGCGCTATCTCCACATGCGCCTTCTTGGTGACCGGCCAGGGGTTGTCGCCCAGCTTGGACCAGGCCGCTTTCACCTGCCCATACTGCGCTTTCTCCTCGCCGGTCATCTGCGCGCTGAACGTCTTGACCTGCCTGTCCGCCGGAAACTTCTGCCAATTTAACTGCACAAAGCGCACCGGGCCGTCCGCGACGACCCTGCATGACTTGGCGAACGGAATCGGCACATAGCTGCACCACCCGCCCAGGTAGTTCTGCGACACAGGCGGCATGAACGGCTCGTGCTTGCCCTGGAACATCTCCTCCCAATGCGGGATATCTATGCGCGGGGTTGCCTCACCGTCAAAGAAGACCTGGATGCGCCCTTTGCCCGGGTTGGCCGACCAGACTCGGTAGATGCACCCCGGCCCTTGCTCGTCAAAAATCACGAACTTATCGCCTTCCATACGAATGAATGACGACTTGCCGGAGAACCCGTCGTCGTTGCCGCCTGAACGATCGAAGCTGGACACTTCCTTTACCACGCCGTCCTTGAAATACGGAAGCTGGGTGACGTCTATCAACTCTGACCAATCACCGACTGGCGCATTTGCCGAAAACACGGACGAAGCTGCAATCAACAACAACAATACCGCGCACAAGATTTTCAATCTATTTCCTCCTGAGATACTCTCTCAATGTCGTCTTCTAAAAACGAGATTCGGTGTCCCCAAGCGTGTACCAGCCGTCCCAAACCGCTGTCTCACCCGGTTCGCGCTGGACCCTGTTAAGCATGTGTCCGTCGGCGCTGCGGGCGAAGATCTCGATCCGGCCGTCCTTGTTCCGAGCGGCAATCGGGGCGCCGGTCACCGCACCTGGAAGCGCAGACCAACTGCTCCATTTGCCGTCCGCAGCCGGTGTGCTGTGGTGGATGATACCTTCAGTGTTGTTAATGAATACCACCGGCAATCCATCCACTGTCACGCTCACTGCGGGGTTGCCGACCGCCGCACCGCCCAAGTCCTGCCACGCGCCCCACTTGCCGCCGGGCGTCTGCTGGCCGATGGACAGGACATGTCCATCAGCTCCGCGCGCGAAGACAGCTAGACGACCTGGGCCGTCCTTGATCGCTACCGGGTTACCGAAAACACTTCCGCCAAGCGAATGCCAGGCGTTGAATGCCCGCGTGGTCGCAGACTTCTGTGATGCGCACCAGACAGCGCCCTTTGCGTCCACCACGAAAACAACCAGCCGTCCGTCGGAACCCGCACAAACCATAGGCTTCGAGGCGAACTTGCCTTCCAGTGCAACCCAGTTGTCCCACATCAGGCTGCTGGTGAGCGTCCGCTGGGTCTTCAGCCAAACGCGCTTGTCCGTGCCGAGCGCGACTACTGCCAGCCGCCCGTCTGCCAGATGCCCCGCAACCGGGTCTGAGGCCATACGTCCGCCCAGGTCGTACCAGCCGTTCCACGTGGTTGCGCCGGGTGAAGACTGGAACTTGTGCTGTACCCGTCCACCGGCTCCAAGTATAAAGACCTCCAGCCTGCCTCGCGAACTGCGCGCCTGAGCCGCCGCGCCGACCGACTTGCCTGCCATGTCGTCCCACCCTGCGTTCCATGCGCCGTTTCCGCCGGTCTGCCATACGCGGTATAATCGCCCGTTCACACCGGGAACTATCAGCTCCATCCGTCCGTCCGCGTTGTTCTCAGCCGGTCCGCCGAGGTCGAGAAAAGGCGCATCCGGGTAGTAATTCCAGCCAAAATGATCGCAAAGCGCTTCATAGACCCCCTGCGCGTAAGCATCCTTGCCCTCGTCCGTCTTCAGAACTGCGGTGTCCTCCAGGTTGTCGTGAAACAGACCCTCGACCAGCGTGCCGGGAATGCCGTCGGTCTTGCGAAGCACGTAAAGCGGATAGCCCAGGAACGGCAGATCGGC
>JANYKG010000160.1 GCA_025358205.1 Armatimonadota bacterium | reverse complement strand
ACCAAGCCATCAGCTACTGGCACGACAAGCCCGGCGACGACGGCACGGTGCTCTGCGCCAGGTACCGCAAGGCCCGAATCGCCACGGTTATCACCGGTCCGCCGGCGGACAGGGCGCTGGTTCCCAGGATGATCAGGGATTTCATGGCACGCAAGGGCGCGAAGATTGTCTCCGGCGGAACTACCTCGCATCTGATTGCCGATCACCTGAAGCACGAACTGGAGATGGATGAGCGGTATCTGGACTCGGACCTGCCGCCTATCGCCAAGCTCCCCGGCATTGACCTGGTGACGGAGGGGATTCTCACGCTCAGCCGTGCCTCGGAGTATATGAAACGGGGAACGCCTGCGGGTCAGATGGACGCCGCCACCGCGATGCTTGACCAGCTCATGTCCGCAGACGGAATTACCTTTATGGTCGGCACCGCACGGAACCCCGCGCACCAGAACACCGGCCTCCCCGAGTCCATCTTCCTCCGCAGAACGGTCGTCGAAGACCTCGCCGCCCAACTCCGAAGTCAGGGAAAAGAAGTTGAACTGGTCTACTACTGAGAGGCAGTGCAAACTTTCCGTTGCAAAACGAAGCCAACCGGAGTAGAATGGCTGTGGGAGAAATTGCCATGACTGATGAACAACTGCTCAAGAGGATTTCGGTAGACCCGGCTGTGATGCTCGGCAAGCCGGTTATCAAGGGCACTCGGCTGACCGTTGAACTCGTGATTGACCGCCTCGCTCACGGTGCAACCGCCGCTGATTTGATGAAGGAGTACGAAGCCCTTCAGCCCGAAGACGTTGCTGCCTGCCTGCTCTTCGCAAAGAAGTCGCTCTCTGATACAGACTACATGCCGCTCTTGGCTGAGGCGTCATAGATGCGCTTTCTGGTAGACGAATGCACAGGCCCGTCAGTGGCTAGGTGGCTGAGAGACCAGGGCCATGATGTATTCTCGGTATACGAAGAAGCTCGTGGCACGGATGATGACTCGGTGATCCAACGGGCCGCGACCGAAAACCGCATTCTTGTCACGAACGACAAGGATTTCGGCGAGAAGGTATTCCGGGACAGAGCCGTGCATGCCGGGGTCGTCCTGTTGCGTCTGCAGGACGAGAGCGCCGATGGGCGAGTCACCGCGATCCGTCGTCTTCTTGAATTTCACTCCGAACGGATAGTCGGGGCATTTGTTGTGGTCACGGACAAACAGGTGCGGTTCGCCAAGCTCTAGCTTCTCGAATCTTTTGGAATCTGTCTGCTACTGATCTGCACACAAAAAGGCGCGGGTCACCTGAGCGATCCGCGCCTTTTCTGATATTTCAGATTATCCGGTATCTTATTCCCTTACTATCGTCGCCATTCTGTCCGGGCCGACGGAGAGGATCTTCACTTCCACGCCGGTCAGCTTTTCGATGTGGCTGACATACGCCTTCACGTTCGCCGGGAAGTCCTCATACTTCCGAACTCCGGTGATATCCTCGGACCAGCCGGGCAGCTCGTCGTAGATCGGCACGCACTGCTTCACCGCTTCCCAGTCCGCCGGAAGCGTCTCCGTCTCCACGCCGTCGCACATGTACGCGCGGCAGACCTTGACGGTCTCCAGCCCGGTCAGCACGTCCAGCAGCGTCACTGCGAAATCGGTCAGTCCATTGACCATTGCGGAGTATCTGAGAACCACCGCGTCTAGCCAACCGCACCTGCGCGCCCGGCCCGTGGTGGTGCCGTATTCGTGTCCGGCCTCGCGGATAAAGTCGCCGGTTGCGTCCAGCAGCTCGGTGGGGAAAACCCCCGCGCCGACCCGCGTGGTGTATGCCTTCGCGATCCCGATGATTCGGTCGAGCTGCTTCGGCCCTACTCCGGTGCCGAGACACGCGCCGCCCGCAATCGGGTGCGATGATGTGACAAACGGATAGGTTCCGTAGTCGAGGTCCAGCAGCGTACCCTGTGCGCCCTCGAAGAGGATTTCTTTTCCCTGCTTGTAAGCCTGATGCGTAATCAGGTTAGTGTTGGCGGCAAGCGGTCTGATCTTGTCAGCGTATGCCGAGTATTCGTCGAACATCGCCTGCTCGTCGAACGCAGGTGCGCCGTAGACCTTGGTCAGCACTTCGTTCTTGAACGCCAGGTTCTCTGCTATACGGGTGCGCAAGCGAACCGGGTCAATGAAGTCGGCAACTCTGATACCCACGCGGGAGGCTTTGTCGGCATAAGCCGGGCCGATGCCGCGCGAGGTGGTGCCAATCGCCTTCTCGCCCTTGCGCTCTTCTTCAAGGCGGTCGAACGTCTGGTGGTACGGCATGATTATGTGGGCGTTCAGACTGATCTTCAGACGGTCCGACGAGATGCCGTAGCCTGCCAGAGTGTCTAGTTCCTTGGCCAGCACGGGCGGGTCAATTACCTCGCCGTCGCCTATGATATTGAGTGTTTGCGGCCAGAGCATTCCGCACGGGACAAGATGGAATTTGAACGTCTGCCCATCCACCACAACGGTGTGACCGGCGTTATTCCCGCCATTGTAACGGACAATTACGTCCGCGTTTCTGCCGAGGAAATCAACAACCTTGCCCTTAGCTTCGTCGCCCCATTGTGCACCGACGACAACTGTATTTGCCAACTTGACGCACATCCTTTCAACGGTCATAAACAAGTAAAGTGGACGGCGCGAACGCCATCCACTTGATTGAGTATATCAGGTTCCAGTCGGACTGTCAAATATTAGTTGCCGGGTTTGGGTTGGTCAACCGGGCCGCCGCTTGTAGCGTAGTTCGGCTTCAGCACTTGGCCGTCCTTCTGAAGTTTGAGGACTAGCGGCGCCTGGCCTTCTATGAGGATATGTCTGTTGCACTCAACCATGATAGTATTCGCAGGCGCGGTTTCCGCCGGCGGTGTGTACTCATAGCTGATGGTGTCTTTCGGCGAAGGATCGGCCGGACAATGTAGTACGGATCTCTTCTCCAGGAAAGTCGGGTAGAGTTCACCCAGCTTCTGCGGATAGCGGCCGTATTTGGTGTTATATCGTTCGAGCGCGGCATAGATGCATTGATCGCTGCTGGGGTTTGCCATGTTAAGCTGGCACTCAGCCACAAGCTTCGCCCCGCCGAACGCTTTCTTGATCATGCTGTTACCCGACAATTGCTTGAACAGCCAGAACCCAAGCCCCACTAGGAGCACGAAGATAACCAGACACGTGATGCCGCCGACCATAAAGCAGTTCGACTTCGGTTTCGGTTGTTCGGGCGGCGCGGAAATCTGTACTTCGGACATCTTCATCCCCCACTTATGAGCAGTCTGATACGCATCATTCACGAACGGCGTGTAATGATGCTCTGAAGGCCTTGGATCGTTCATGAACGATCCAAGCGATGCCTTATGATAGTCATTCCGGCCATCTGCGTCAAGCCCGGTTTGCCTTGCTATTCACGAGGTGATTTGCTATAATCCGCGTATGCGTGTGCTTGAATCGTGGAACGCAAGTGAAAAAGACCTTGCCAAATATCTGGATAAGCCGCTTCTGCAGGATAATCCGCAGGTAGAGGAGTCGGTTCGCGCCATCATCGCGGATGTTAAAGCGCGGGGCGATTCGGCGGTGTTGGAGTACGTGCGGCGGTTCGACTGGCCGGACGCGGATTCGCTCGTCTTGCCGGATTCTGTCGTTGAACAGGCATATGCGCAGGTTTCGGACAAGCTTCTGGCGGCCATCCGTGCGGCAAAAGCGAACATCGAAAGCTATCACAAAAAGCAACTCCGGCCGTCGTGGATGGATGCGGATCAGAGCGGCAAGCTGCTGGGGCAGGTCATCCGCCCGCTTGAGCGAGTGGGTGTGCTGGCTCCCGGGTTCCAGGCGCCGCTTCCCAGTTCGCTTCTTATGGCAACCGTGCCCGCGAAGGTAGCCGGGGTGAAGGAAGTCTACCTCTCCACACCTCCGCGCAAGGACGGCTCGCTGCACCCGGCTATGATCGTGGCCGCGGTTGAGGCAGGCATTGACCGCATCTACCGCATGGGCGGCGCGCACGGCGTGGCGGCTCTGGCATACGGTACGGAAACGGTGCCTCGCGTGGACAAGATAGTCGGCGCGGGCAGCGTATACGTCACCATGGCCAAACGGTTCGTCTTCGGCCAGGTGGGTATAGACATGCTCGCGGGGCCTAGCGAGGTTCTGGCGCTGGCGGACGACACGGCGGATGCGCGCTACGTGGCCGCCGACCTGCTCTCTCAGGCGGAGCACGACCCGGAGGCGCGGTCCATACTCGTTACCACCTCGCGCGATCTGGCCGATAAAGTGTTGGTCGAGATCGAGCGTCAGTTGGGTTATCTTTCTCGTGCCGACGTGGCGCGGAAGTGCCTGGGCGACAATGGCGCGATCATTCTGGTCAAGACGATTGACGAAGGCGTGGAGATGGCGAACCGGGCGGCTCCCGAGCACCTTGAGATCGTGACGGCGGAACCGATGCTGCTCCTGGGCGCGATACGGAATGCCGGAGCAATTCTGCTGGGCGAAAGCTCCACGGAGCCGATAGGGGACTACATCGCAGGCGCGAACCACGTGCTGCCAACCAGCGGCACGGCAAGATTCTCATCGCTGCTGAATGTGGATGACTACATGAAGAAATCCAGCGTTATCATGTACTCGCGCGAGGCGCTGCTGGCAGACGGCCCGTATGCCATTGAGCTTGCTGAGGCCGAGGGTCTTGACGCCCACGCGAATGCCGTTCGTATTCGGATCGAGAACCAATGACCGCCTTCGGGGGCGACTGGTTGAGTATAGAGACCGAGTGCGGTGAGGTGCGGATTCGCCGAGAAGCCCTGCCGATGCTGTCTGAGGTTGACGGCATCATATTTGACGTGGACGGCGTGCTGATAGACGTAAGCGAATCCATCCAGCTTGTCCACGGTGAGACTGCCAGACGCATCTTTGAGGGGCTGGGCTGGACGAACTGCGAAGGTATGGTGACTCCCGCCGACGTTGACGCTTTCAAGCACGCGGGCGGTTTCAATAACGACTGGGACGTGGCCGCTGCGTGGATGCTGCTGTACTTGCTGAAGAGCAGGCAGACCGTTTGTCGTGATGGCGTTCAGCTTTCGGCTCTCGCTCCGAGTCTGAGCGAGTTTGCCGATAGCTTGGCAGAAGTCGGCGGCAAGCTCAGTTCGGCGGTTGACGCGGTGCAGGCGATGTGCGAACCCGGTGACTGGGAAGCCATTGAGAACTTGTGGGATCGCGCGGCGCTGGTGGGTATGTTTCAAGAGGTCTACACCGGCGATATGTGCCCGGAGGTCTATGGTTTTCAGCCGAAGTCGGTGCAGGGGCCGGGTCTCAATCATCGTGACAGGCCGATACTGGATAAGCGGAATCTGCCGCCCTTGAAACTGGGCATAGCGACCGGCAGAACCGGCGGTGAGACGCGCGCGGCGGTGAAGCTGCTGGACTGGCAGGACGTTTTCGCGGCGGAGAACCTTATCACCGAGGACGACGGCTTTTTGAAGCCCGACCCTCGGATACTCGATCTCGCGGTTCGGCGACTTGGCGCACGGTTTGCTGTGTACATCGGTGACACACCGGACGACATGCTCACAGTGAAGCGTTACAGAGCGCAGTTCGGCCCGATGCTCGCGTGCATGGCGCTTACCGGGCTGAAGGACGCGAGTTGCGACGATGCCGACATGATAGCGGATGACGTGAACGCCGCACTACTGGCGATTGAGAAATGCAGAGGAGGCAGCACATGCCGCGAACAGCAAAAGTAGAGCGTAAGACCAAAGAGACTCAGATTACCGTGAGCCTGAATCTGGACGGCACAGGTGAGTCCAGCATCAGCACGGGGGTCGGGTTTTTCGACCACATGCTGACGGCGATGGCCAAACACGGCCTCATGGATATGAACATCCAGGCGAAGGGCGACCTGGAGGTTGATCCGCATCACACGGTGGAGGATGTGGGCATAGTCATCGGCAAGGCGATTGATAAGGCGCTTGGCGATAAGGTCGGCATCGTGCGTTTCGGCTGGGCTGTGATCCCGATGGACGAGGCGCTGGTGCTGAGTTCGATAGACATCAGTGGGCGCGGCATCATCTGCTACGATGTGGACATTGAGCAGGAAAAGATCGGCGCACTGGATACGATTTTGCTTAGCGGGTTCTTTGAGTCGGTTGCGCGAAACGCCGGGCTGACGCTGCACATCCGCAAGCTGGCGGGGACCGATCCGCACCACACGGCGGAAGCGGTCTTCAAGTCGTTTGCGAAAGCTCTGCAGGCGGCTGTTGCAGTAAGTGAGAAGATAAAGGGTGTTCCTTCGACGAAGGGCAGTCTGTGAAAAAGGTGTTAGGTGGTCGGTGTTAGGTGATAGGGCGATCTTCCGGTCCCTTGTTAGACGTTGTATGTTCGAAGTTGGGCGTTCGATGTTCGCCTTTTGACCCTACCACCTAACACCTTCACGTGAGGATGGGGTAATATCGTGATAGCCATTGTTGACTACGGTATGGGGAATCTGGCCAGCGTCGAGAAGGCGTTCCAGATGATAGGCGCTCCTGCCGTCATAACCGGAGACCCGGATCAGATTGCGAAAGCGGACAGGGTAGTGCTGCCGGGCGTCGGTGCGTTTGGCGCGGCGATGGAGAACCTGCGCACGAGCGGCATGGATCAGGCCGTCACCGAGGCCGTGCGCGCCGGTAAGCCGTTCATCGGCATATGCCTGGGCATGCAGCTTCTGTTCACCGACAGCGACGAACTCGGCTATTACAAGGGTCTCGATCTCATCTCAGGGCGAGTTGTGCAGTTCTTTCAGCCTGAGGACCGGACGCCGGAGACCGAGGCGCTGAAGGTCCCGCACATGGGCTGGAACGTACTTGACGTGAAGACACCCGCGCCGCCGCTGAACGGCTTTCCCAACGGCGGCATGGTCTACTTTGTTCACTCTTTCTACTGCGCTCCGACTGACGCCGGCGTGGTGGCTGCCACAAGTACGCACGGAATCGAGTTCTGCGCGTGCGTGTGGAAGGACAACATTTTTGCCGCTCAGTTTCACCCGGAGAAGAGCAGCACGCTTGGGCTTGCAATGCTCAAGAACTTCAGCGAGTGGAAGGTGTAAACCGTGCAAGTAATACCCGCAATTGATCTTCGCGGCGGTAAGTGCGTTCGCCTGGTGCAGGGCAAGTTTGACCAGGAGACGGTCTTTGCCGATGACCCGGTGCAGATGGCTCTGCACTGGCAGTCGCTCGGTGCGGCGCGGCTCCACTTGGTTGATCTGGACGGCGCGAAGACCGGTGCGGCGCAGAATACCAAGGTGGTCGCCCGCATCGTTGACGCGTTGGACATCCCGGTTCAGCTCGGCGGCGGCATTCGGTCGGTCGAAACCGCGAAGCTGATGCTCGACCTGGGCGTGGAGCGGGTGATTCTCGGCACATCAGTGGTGCTCGACCGGGACTTGGCGAGTGCGGTGATTGACCGGTTCGGCGATCAGATCATTATCGGTCTAGACGCGAGTGATGGGTTTGTGGCAACACACGGCTGGCAGGAAGTCACCGATGTCCCCGCTGTTGACTTCGCCAGCGAGATGGAGTCATTGGGCGCCAGCCGCATCATTCACACGGACATCAGTCGCGACGGCATGATGGAGGGTGTGAACCTGGGCGCGATGGAGAAGATGGCCCGCGCGGTGAAGATACCGGTGATCGCATCCGGCGGAGTGACGAGCATTGACGACATCAAGAATTTGAAGAAGATAGAGCGGCTGGGCATCGAAGGCGTTATCACCGGCAAGGCCCTCTACACAGGCTCGATTGACCTTCCACAGGCGATTTCCCTGGCAGGTGGTTGATATGCCGCAAACCTCCATCGCGGTCGAGATCGGCGGATCTGTGCTCCGACTGGGCATTGTGGACAGCTTAGGCGCTATCCTCAGGTCTCATAGGGAGGACTCCTCACACCTCTGCGATCAGGCCACCGCCTCCAAACTTCTCTATGCTGATATTGTGGAGTTCATTGGCTCAGAGAGCTTCAGCGAATTTGCAGGGATAGGCATATCCATGGCGGGGCTGGTGGACAACGAGGCGCGTTCGATGGTGTCGGCGTCGAATTTGGGCTGGCGTGATCTCCACATGGGCGATGAAATGGAAGCCAGAACCGGTGCGCGCGTGACCGTGGACAAAGACACGAATATGTCCGCGCTCGGCGAATTGCAGGCCGGTGCGGGCAAGGGGCTTGATTCATTCATATACGCGTCGCTGGGTACGGGTGTGGGCGGCGCGGTGGTATACGGCGGCAAGTTGATACGGGGTATCGGCAACAGGGGCGGGGAGTTTGGCCACCTGTACGCGGGCGGCGATGCACAGTGCGGATGCGGTCTGCGCGGGTGCCTGGAAACCGTGGCCGGTGGTGCGCACATCACCCGCCGGGCGCGTGAAGAGGCGATGCGAGGACAGGGCGCGGAGATGCTCCGGCTTGCGAACGGCGACCCGGAAGCGATCACGCCCGTGACGGTGGTCCAGGCTGCCAAGCAGGATGATGAGGTCTCGCTGGGCTTGCTGTCCGATGCCGAGCTTGCAGTTGGCGTGGGTCTGCTGAACGCGGTTCGCATGATCTATCCGCAGGCTGTCATACTTGGCGGCAGCATCGGCTCCGTCCGCAAGTTCATATTCGAGCCGGTGAAGGAGTACGTCGAGCGCATGAGCGTCCTGCCCGGCACGAATCTGCCGTCCGTAAAAGTCCTTCCGGCAGCATTGGGCGACACAGCCGCGCTGATCGGCGCAGGTTTGTCCGTGTTCCGTGATCTGCCGACTGAAATCATTCCATGAGGTAAAGCAATGCCCGAAGCAATGGTCAAGTTCGCGTTGGATACCGCGCGTGACGCGGGTGGAATAGTTCGAGGTCACTTTGGGGCTGTCCGTTCCGGCACGGCCAAAACCCAACCCGGCGATATCGTCACCCATGCCGACCTTGAGGCGGAGAGCCTGATCGTCACGCGAATCCGCGAGGCTTATCCGGATCACAGCATACTCGCGGAAGAGTCCGGGCTGCACAGCATTCCAGAGGGCGAGTACACGTGGGTCATTGACCCGCTAGACGGTACAAAGAACTTCACCCAGCACATTCCATTCTTTTGCGTTTCTATCGCCGTTGTGCGCGATGGATGCCCGGTGGTAGGCGTGGTGTATGATCCGATCCACGATGAAGCGTTCTACGCTGTGGAAGGCGCCGGGGCGTACCTGAACGGTAAGCCGATCCGTGTTTCCTCGCAGCACGACCTTCGTCTGATGGTGATCAACCTGGCGTGGGCGAGGAATATGGTGGGCGATCTGGACTTCGGGCAATGCGCTATCAAGGTTGTGGAACATACTCACTACTTCAGGCGGCTGGGCGCTGCCGCGCTTGTTGCGGCGTACATCGCTGACGGTAGGATGGATGCGGCGGCAAACCTGGACCTTAAGCCCTGGGACATGGCCGCCGGGATGCTGCTTATCCAGGAAGCCGGCGGGGTCGTGTCCGATCTCTTTGGCAATCCTCTCGACATACTCTCGCCTAACCTTGACATCGTTGCGGCCAACCCTTTGCTTCACGAGAAACTGATCAGGGAGATACTGTGCAGTTAATCGAGGCAGCAGCAGTCACTCCACCGAGTCGCAACCGCCGGGGTCTGAGTGCGCACTATTTCTTCTCGTTTGCCGCAATAGGGTTTACTGTTGCGTTTTTGCCTCTCTTTCTTCGCAGCAAGGGGCTGACGCTCACTCAGATCGGCTCGCTCAGCGCCATCTACGCGCTTGCCGGGGCGTGCATGCAGATACCGGTCGGCGCCTTGTCAGACAAGCTCGGTAGCCGAAAGATTCTCTCCGTCACCGCATCGCTGCTCCTTGGTGTGAACTATCTGATGTTCAACCGCGCCAGTCAGTTCAGCCATTTCCTTCTGCTCTACTTCGTCGGCGGAGCGCTCTTCTACACGGTTGCCACGCTCACCAGCGCCCTGATCTCGGACTGGACCGCCAAGACCGGCAACACCGGCCACTACTACGGCACAACTCGCATCTGGGGTTCCATCGGATTCATAGTCACGCTTGCCATCGTGAGCAAGTTCCCAACGCTCACCGGCGGGAAGAACCTGCTGCCGATGGTTGCGCTGCTGTTTTGGTTCAGCGGCCTGTGCATCAGCACGGTCGTCGAATCCAAGGAGCACGAACACCGACCTCACGCCGCTGTGAACGGTGTGCCGAAGCTGCTCAGAAAGCCGAATCTCGCGCTTTTCCTCGTCACATTCTTCCTCTACCGCACCTGCGAAGGCGTCGGTATGAGCTTTCTCAGTATTTATCTGGACAGCCTGCACGCCAGCCGGTCGCTTATCGCACTGGCGTTTGCGTGGAATGCTATGGTGGAG
>JANYKG010000118.1 GCA_025358205.1 Armatimonadota bacterium | reverse complement strand
CAGGCGAGATCCGAGTGAACAAAACTTGTTGAAAACAGTTTTTTATGAATTGCCAAAAAGGCGATTCGCGGAGTGACCGGGACGTCCTGTCACTTCCGTGATTTAACTCTGGGGTGACCGGGACGTCCTGTCACCCCGCCTATCACTCATCACTCGTCAGTTTCTCATCCCTTCAACGCACCTACCGTCAAGCCCTTCAAGAAGTGCTTCTGGAAGGCGAAGAAGACTATTATCATCGGAATCGCCGCAACCGCTGAACCGGCCATCAGCAAGCCGTAGTCGGTCATGGACTCCTGCTGGAGCGTCGCCAGTCCGACCGCAAGCGTGCGCATCATCTTCGACTGAGTGATCAGCAACGGCCAAAGAAAGTCGTTCCACGCGCCGATGAAGCTGAATATGCCCAGCACCGCCATCGCGGGTTTCGAGAGCGGCAGCACCACGCGGGAATACACCCCAAGCTCACTGGCGCCGTCTATCCGCGCGGCGTCAAGCAGTTCGTTCGGGAGCGTCTGCATGAACTGCTTCATCAGGAACACCCCGAACGCGCCGACCAGACCAGGCAGAATCAGCCCACCGAAGTTGTTCATCAGCCCCATTCGGGATACCAGCAGGAACAGCGGCACCAGAAGCACCATGCCGGGTATCATCATGGTACTGAGCAGCGCCCAGAACATGGCGTTCTTACCGGGGAAGTCCTTCTTCGCAAACGCATATCCCGCCATCGAGCAGAACAGGAGCATGGATAGCGTGTGGGCAACCGCGACTATCCCGCTGTTCAGCATCCACCGCAGCACCGGCGCGCGTGCGAACAGCACCTGGTAGTTCAAGATGGTTGGGTGAGAAGGAAACCATTCCGGCGGGATTTTGATGGCCGCGCGGACTTCTTTGAATGATGTAGAGAACATCCAGAACAGCGGGAGCAGCGCCCACAACGCCCACAAGCTCAGGACTATATACGATGCCACAAGGAAGGGTGATATCTTCGTCCGCTCCGTCTTCTCCCCGCGTCTCCGTGCGCCCGTATCCCCCTGTCCCCGTGTCTCCGTGTCCCCGCGTCTCCGCGTCTCCGTGTCTCCGTGTCGCATCAGTATTCCACCTCCGTTCCG
This sequence comes from Armatimonadota bacterium, assembly GCA_025358205.1. Classification (GTDB taxonomy): domain Bacteria; phylum Armatimonadota; class UBA5829; order DTJY01; family DTJY01; genus JANYKG01. The sequence goes on along the minus strand of JANYKG010000118.1, from coordinate 6,124 downwards.
AGCCACTTGAACTGGATCGCGCTGATGCCGATGATGATAAGCGCGAGTATCAATGCCATCGCCGACGCCCGTCCGAGTTTCAGGAACTCGAATGCCGTCTGGTAGATGCGGTACACGATGGTGTTGGTAGCGAAGTTCGGGCCGCCGCGAGTCATCATGTAGATGCTGGTGAACACCTGGAACGAGCCGATGGTACCCATGACGACCAGATAGAGAGTCGTCGGCTTGAGCAGCGGTAGAGTGATCTTCCAGAACTCGATCCACCTGTTCGCGCCGTCAATCTGCGCGGCCTCGTACAACGAGTCGGGTATGCCGCCCATCGCTGCCAGGTACAGAATGATTGCAGAGCCGCCCCCGCCCGCAACCGCCATGAACATGAGCGACGGCAGCGCGGTCCTGGATTCGCCCAGCCAGGAGATAGGCGCGAGGTGAAGCGTCGAGAGCAGGTAGTTCAGCAAACCGTGCGCTGAGTCGAACATCCACAGCCAGATCATCGAAATGACGACGGCTGAGACAACTTGCGGCAGGTAGAATGCGCCCTTGAAAAAGTTTTGTCTGGACGGCTTCAGAGGGAAGATCAAGCTCGACAGGAAGAGCGCGATGCCCACGCCCACCGGCACGACGACCATGGTGTACAGCGCGGTATTGGCAAGCGACTTCCAGAAAATTGAATCGCTGAGCGCCACCTGGTAGTTCTGCGCTCCGACCCATGTGTTGCCCTGAAGGTTGAAGCGCACGAAGCTCAGGTACACCGTCGAGAGAATCGGGTACACGCTGAAGACGAGGAAGTGGATCATCGCCGGCGCGACGAAAAAGTAGGCCCAGCGGGACTTGATGATCCGCTTGAGAGTTGAATCCTGTCCGGTCATTGCTTCCCGCCTTTCGCATCAAGGCCCTTTTCAAGCGCGTCTTGGGCGAGTATCTTGTTCGCCTTCTTCTCCGCATCGGCCAGCGCCTCGGCAGGCGTCATGGCATGCGTGAAGATGCTCTGGTAGATGTTGTTGATCACAGGGTTAAGCTCCGCCGCGCCTGCTGTGAAGTAGACCCTCGATATCGGGATAAGGCGGGAGACGACACCCATGTCAACGTCGCCGGGGTAGATGTTGCCAACCGACTTGCGCGCGGGGAACTGGCCGATCACTGTGAGGGCGCGACAGTTCTCCTCGTTCGTGAGGAACCTGGCGAACTCGATGGCCGCCCGCCTTTTTCGCGCATCGGTCTGCTTGAAGATAGCATACCCACCGACCGACAGCATGCTCGCGGGTTTGTAGCCCGGCAGATGCGGTGGCTGAACGATGGCGGCGTTGAAGTACGGGAAGTCGCCCTTTGCGGCCGACATCTTGAGTTGTTTCAGCACGCCGGATGTCGAAGATTCGATCGCCACTTCCTGGTTTGCGAACATCTGACCGACCTGCCCGCCCTGCATCCCGGCAGGCCCCGGCGGCACAACCTTGTACTTGTCCAACAGGTCCATCAGGAACTGAAAACCCCTTATACTCTCCGGGGAGTTCAGCGTGAACTGCGTACCCTCTTTGTTGTAGACCTGACCGCCGAAACCCAGCACGAGCGTTAGCATCTGATACTCGACGGACAGCGGGATGCCGTACAGCGCATAGCCGTAGACCTTGCCGTGTCCGTCACCGCGGTCGAAAGTGAGCGCCTTGCATGCCTCCGTGAACTGATCGTAGGTCCACCCGCGTTCGGGCGGCTTCGGAATCAAGTACTCGATGTGCCGTTCCTTGAACAGGTCAACGTTGATCGCCAGGACGAGGGCGTTGCAGAGCCACGGCCAGACGTAGGTTTTGCCCTGATACTTGCAGCAGTCCAGAACGTTCGGGTAGATGTCGGCGACTTCCTCAGGTGTCATGTCCGCGTCAATAGGTTCCAGGATACCCTGGGAGGCGTATTTCGGCAGGTTCGCTGTGGCCAGGTAGCAGATGTCGGGATACGTCCCGGAGAGCGCGGAGAGGTCGAGCTTCTGCATGCCGCCCTGCCAGGTGACGACCTCGAGATCAATCTTGATGTTGGGGTGAGTCTTCTCGAACTCCTTGATCTTCAGGCGCGGCCAGTCTTCGGTAGTACCGTCTTTCTCATTGCCGGTAATGCCGGTCCACAGCGGGAATGTCCAGAACTTGATCCGGACCTTACCGGCGTCCTGGTCACGTCTGCATCCCGAGGTGAGCGCGCAGAGCAGCGCGAGAAGAAGGAGAATGAGTCTGCGGTGGGTGGTATTCATTTTGCCGGCGTCCCCCATATCTCACACTCGACCAGTGTCATCGCCTGGCCGGGGTCGCGCTCATCAAGCGACAGGCGCAGGTACTGAACGAATTGAGGCTTCCATGTCAGCGAGACGTCCAGCACATCGTCAGTCGGCGGCTGTTTTGGGTACTCAGAAAGACGAGTCCAGATATTGCCGTCCACGCTGCCATCCACGGTGAACGCGGGAAGCTGATCGGAGTACCATAGGTGCAGACCGTTCACCGTATAGGACTGTCCAAGATCGAACGTCACGGCAACCGGTGAAAATGATTTCCAGGAGACGATGTAATCATCCGGCTTCAAGTCCTTCTTCTGAACCGTGGGAGCTTTTTCGCGGTCGGTCAGCTTGCCGCTGCCGAAGCTGAGATCGTCTCGGTCGGCAATGGAATCAGGCGCAAGGCTGTACGAGTACGAGCCTGGGATCGCCACGTTGCACACGTCCAGCGGGCGTTCCTGCTGCCACTTGATGTAGTTGCCTGTCAAACACACTCCACTCGGATCAGGTTGGTACACATCCTTGAACTCAGGGAACTTGAACCGCCAGATATCGCGGCCGGTCTTCAACCCGAGACTCTTGGCCATCGCGATGAACCGGACCTTCCACTTGGGGTCGCCGATGTTCGTGGATGTGAACGGGTTGACCGCGAATGTGATAACCTTGCCCTCACCGATCTTGTTGCGAATAATCGCCGGATCACCTGTAGGAAGTGCCTTACCGATAAGCCTGCTTCGGAGATCATCCAATCTTGACCCATCAGGGGCAAACTGGAAACAATCGGGACTGGCGAGAATCAGGGTACCGCCGTCTTCCGCGTACTTCACCAGCTTCTCGACGACCTCTCGGCGCTCGTACTTCGCCGCCGGGACGAACACCGCCTTGTAGCTGCCGAGTTTCGTCCTGCCGTCCTCCACCATGTTGTCGTTCACAAACTTGAACCAGGTGCGCGCGACCGGGCCGAGGAAAGTATAGGCATACTGCGGCTCCTGTCCAGGAACGACGCCCGACGGGGCTGACTGGAAGGTGTCCTCGGAATAGAATATGACGGAATCGGGGTCGGTAGGAACAGCCACCTCGTTCATGCGCTCGACCGTCTTCACGATGTCGGTGATCATCTGGTACCGCTCCGGGCAGCCGTATTTGGCCAGCATCGTGTCTCCGCTGGACGCCCGTGTGCCCCGCACGTCGGGTATGTAGAGATGGAATCCTTTGCCGCCGTTCCGCATGACCTGGCTCATCATCTCGCGAGCCTCCTCAGCGGTCACCGAATAAGCATAGTTCTCCACATGGGTACACGGCCATACCGGTTTGCCGGTGAGATCAGCGACAAACTTGGTGACGAAGCCGACCTCCTGCAGGTTCGGATTGCCCATCGGATAGGTCTGCTGCGTAACGATATCCACATACGGAGTGATGCGGTCGAGTGCGAACGGCTTGTGGCCGGCGGTCGCGTCCATGGAGATGACCTTGATCTCTGGGGCGATCTCCTGGATGGTCTGGTAGACTTCCTTCTGCCAGTCGAGGAGTTGTAGATTCACCCATTTCCTGTAGGCAATCCATCTGAAGGGATCAGGATCGGCAGGCGACTGAGGCATGCCGTACTTCCCATAGCCGCATTCCTTACGCACGCGCTCATCTATCTCGCGCATCAGAGGATAGGTGTCCTTCATCCGAGCGAAGAACTCAGGGCCTTGCTCAACCGCCTTGTCTACCATCTCATCGTAGGTGTATATGCCGTAGATGTGCGCACGACGTTTCGCGACCGTGTCTCGAAGGTCCTGGAGGTAGAATTCCTTGGCTCTGGGGTCCAGGATGTATGGCAGACCGTCCATGACGGGCGCACCCATCTTCGCGCACCCGGTATAGTATGGTTCGAAGACACCCTTGAACGGGTACTTCTCATACCGGCTGGACATCTGCTCGCCCATGAGCATGAACGAACTGGAGACGGGCATGAACCGATAGTCCACCATCTCCTGGTACTGCTCGTCCAGCGAGTAGTGCAAGCCGTATTCCTTCGCGAGTTTCCGAAGACCATCGGCGTTTCCGGCATGGAACCAGTAGATGATGCCGTTCTTCTGCTCTCCAGGGGGATTCTTCGAGAGCAGCTCCTGGAACAAGGAATCCTTCAACTGCCATTCCCTCGCCGGACGAGGGACGACCATCGCTGGCTGTACCGCTTTGAATTCGCTTCGACCGTCAATGGAGAGGTTCAGCGTGAATACCTCAAGCGGAGAACCGGATGGCTTGTATGGTATCTCGAACTCAGTGTGGTCTCCGGTCGTGAGAAAGACCTTCTGCTTCGGATTCAGTGTCGGCTTCCCCTTGACGGTCGAACGGAGCGAAACATCGTATATCAGAGGTGTGTGCCCAAGATTCGGGATGTAGTACCGCACCGCGTTGCTCCCGCTGTACGAGTTGTCCGGGTCAAGGTTGCCCCAACTCCGCAGTTCAATACCTCCCCAGAAGCCTCTCACGTCGCCAAGCACGATGTGCCCAAGGTTGCTCGGCTCCACGAAGCCGCCGGGCGTCGGCGACCAGGAACTATACTCCTGAGCGCCTGCCATTCGGCTGCGGCAGATGTTCAACCCCCATACAAGTCCCGGACAAGGCACGATACCCAGGTCCTTGAATGGAATCGCGAACTCCAGCACCCAACCACCGGCGACCTTCCCCGCCTTGACCCGGCAGTTGCCGTTCCAGGCCGGGACATTGCGGTCTGTGTCCACGCACTTCTCATCGTACAGCGTTCCAAGGGAGTTTGCGATAATGTGGTAGACCGTATGATGCGCATTGGCTGTGTCGAGCAGCAGTTCGATGCTGTCGTCCTGCCATACCAGGCCATCGCGTTCCTTTATCGTTCTCACCATCCCGGCAGGGTCGGACTCGTCACAGCGGACGCCCAGGTACAGGTAGTGCGCATCGTAGAGCACGCGCGCTTGTGTCTGCTGAGTGAGGCTCTGACCCTCCTTCAGGCCGACAAAGCCGGAGAGAAGCGCACCCTTCGACCAGACCGGATCGCTCAGGTCACCGTGCAGAACCGGACCCTTCGCGACGAATGGGATAGTGACAGCGGAGGTGGCAGCCCTGCCTAGTGACGGCAGACCGCATAGGACCAAGATAGCCAAAACCGCGACGCTGCGGCGTAGAGACGACATCATAGTACCTCTCAGAACTTGAAATGACTTGGTGAATGGATATTTCTCCGAACTGCCTTTTCTTTCCTCCGTGGTACACACCCACCGCGACCGGCCTTGCGAAATCCTCACCATTTGGCTATCATGTACTCACCATGCAAGAGGAAAGCGCAGTCAACCGTTTACTTACCACCGTCGGCATCATCGCCGCAACCGTGCTCATCATCGGGATGGGCATATATCTGGTCGCCACGGAGAACCCGACTGTCAAGGGCCAGACCGTGCTGCGGTGGTGCGTTGACCAGAACCCGATACGCAAGGAGCAGATCAAGCTCTTTGAATCCAAACACCCGAATATCCACGTGATTAACGACCCCGGCGCAGAGGCCCAGCGGCTTCTGACCCAGCTCGCGGGCGACGTGCCGCCGGACGTGATGGCGATATACGATCCGCAGAGCATCCGCCTGTTCGCGAAAAACGGCGTGCTCCAGGACCTGCGGCCGTACATCAAGCAGTACGGTCTACCGGCGGACAAGCTGTACCCCAGCCTGGCGCCCTACATCTACTACAAGGAGCAGATCGTCGGCATCCCCGAGAACTGCGGGCCGTACGTTCTGTTCTACAACAAGAAGCTGTTCCGCGAGGCAGGCATCCCCTACCCCAAGCCGAACTGGACGTGGGAGCAGTGCCTGGAAGCCGCGAAGAAGCTGACCACCTACAAGACCGTCAA
>JANYKG010000133.1 GCA_025358205.1 Armatimonadota bacterium | reverse complement strand
AGTCTTGATGTTCCGTTCCCTAATCAGTTCCTTGATCTGTTCTCTGCTCAGTAGTGCCATGTTGCGCTTTCTGTCCTTTCCTTCGTAAGTATATCCTACGACCGAAGGTTAGGCAAAAGCACACTTCATTCTACACACTCCCCTTTCCTGCCTTCCTGGTTTCCTTATAGGTCTTTTCTGTGGTCTCCGTGCCTCTGTGTTTAGAATATATCAGGAGAAGACCAAGCAGTCGGAACACACATCAAAGGCTGATGATCCCCGACTTGGCGGCTAGAGCGCTCTTCTGATTATCTCCCGTGCAGCGATCACGCCTGATGCCGATGCCTGCACCAACCCTCGCGTTACCCCTGCGCCGTCGCCGACCGTGAACAAGTTCCCTATGTCCGTCTCCAGTGATGGTGTGAGCCTCAGCCTGGACGAGTAGAACTTCACCTCAACCCCGTACAGTAGCGTATGACGCGATGCCACCCCCGGCGCAAGCTTGTCCAGCGCCTCAAGCATCTCCATAATCGCGTGCAGGTGCCTGTACGGCAGCACGAAGCTCAGGTCGCCCGGCACGGCGGTTTTCAGCGTTGGCTCCACAAGACCATGCTCGATGCGTGACCACGTTGAACGCCGCCCGGCCTTCAGATCGCCCAGCCGCTGCACTATCACGCTGCCGCTGATAAGGTTGGAGAGTTTGGCAATGTACCGCCCGTATGTGATTGGCTCGCGGAACGGCTCGGTGAACATGGTGCTGACCAGGAGCGCAAAGTTCGTGTTGGCCGTCCGCTTGTTCGCATAGCTGTGGCCGTTCACAGTGGTCACATCGTCGTAGTATTCCATCGCCACTTCGCCGTATGGGCAGACGCAGAACGTGCGCACCTTATCGTCAAACGAAGGTGTATAGTAGACCAGTTTCGGCTCGTAGATCAGGCTGGTAAGCGGTTCAAGCACCGGCGCGGGGATCTCGACCCGGACGCCGATGTCCACGGGGTTGTTGACCTGCTCAAGGTCCAGCCGCCGCGCCTCGTCCAGCAGCCAGTCCGCACCCTCACGCCCAGGCGCGAGTATCACGTATCGCCCCTCGATCACCTCGCCGGATGCCAACTCGACGCCCTCGACACGGCCATCGTGGATGATCACGCGCTCGACCGCCTCGCCCATGCGCACGTCAACCTTCTGCTCGATGTCTTTCTCCAGCTTGCGGAGGAGATCAGGCCACTGGTCCGTGCCTACGTGGCGGATGGCGGAGGGGATGAGCTTGAGATCGGCCATGGTCGCGGCCTTGGATATGCGGTCAATTTCGTCTTCGTTGGTGCCGTAGACCTTCTCAGGTGCGCCGTAGTCCACGTACACCTTATCCACATAGGAGATGAGGTCGCGCACTTCGGAGTCGGGGAGGTAAGACGTAAGCTGGCCGCCGACCTCGCTGGAGAGAGTGAGCTTGCCGTCCGAGAACGCGCCCGCGCCGCCCCATCCGCAGAGCACGGAGCGCGGCACTTCTTTCACGCGGTTCTCGATGTCGCTGCCTTTGTCGAGGATGACGGCCTTAAGCCCCTCAACCCTGGACAGTTCCAGCGCCGCGAATATCCCGGCCGGACCGGCGCCGACGATTATGACGTCGTACTCAGCCATAGCACCCTCTGAGAGGTGTTAGGTGTTTGGTGCTAGGTGTTAGGCCAGTCCTCGTACTCCTAATCGTACTCGTACTCGAAAGTCTTGATCCAGTGCCCAATCCATCGCATTGAGTATTTCATCAATGCATGTCCATCCTACCACCTAACAACTACCACCTACCACCTGTCTACTTACCTTCCGCTTTCTCTTTGATAGCGGCGAGCATATTCTCCACATTCTGCTTCATCAGCCTGGCGACGAGCGTCTTGATGATCGGGCCGATGAGCGGAATCTCGTACTCGAAGTCTATCACCGAAGTGTACTTCGTACCGCCGTCAACCGGCTCAAACGTCCAGATCCCCGAATAGCTCTTGAAGTCGCCCTTGACCAGATCGAACTTGCAGGTCTTGGCCTGCGGGTCCCACTGATCCTTTTCTACCCACTTCATGGTGATTCTGAAATCTTTGATGTATCCGGTGAACTCGCTGGTGATGGAATTGCCGTCCGCGCTTCGGTCGAGGATGACGACCTTCTTGATATCCGGCATGAACTCCGGGAAGACCTCGATGTTCTTCGCCATCGCGAAAACGGTATCCACCTCAGCGTTGATGACCACTGAACTCTCTACTCTGGGCAAAACGAACCTCCGTGTGCGTGATGAGTGATACGTGAGCTACTCCCAGAGGTGTGTTCAACCTCGCAAAGTAATTGACTCATCAGCGTCACTCATGTGATGAGTGGTGAGTGATACGTGAGCTACGTTCGGCGCCAGTTCACTCATCACTGCTCACTCATCAGTTTTCTACATTTTTCGTACAAGGCCGATGACTTTGCCGACTATGCCGGCGGTGTCAACGAAGATCGGCTCCATGGCTGCGTTCGCGGGCTGAAGGCGTATCCGGTCGTTCTCGCGGTAGAAGCGCTTAACCGTCGCCTCGTTCTCCAACAGTGCGACCACCGTGTCGCCGTTCTCCGCGGAATCCTGCCTGCGGACGATCACCAGATCGCCGTCGTGGATGCCGTCCTCGATCATGCTGTCGCCGCGAACCCGAAGCATGAACCCCTCGCTGCCGCCTAGGAAATCGCCCGGCAGCGGGAAGGTCTCCTCGAAGTCTTCCACGGCGAGCATCGGCTTTCCTGCGGCAACACGCCCGACGATGGGGATGTTGACCACGGTTGGCGACTTGGACTTGGGGATCATGCCCGGCAGCAGCTTGATTGCGCGGGTGAGCACGGCATCGCGCTTGATAAGCCCGGACTCCTCCAACGCGCGAAGGTGAGCGTGAACAGTGGAACTGGAGCTGAGGCCAACCGACTCGCCGATCTCGCGAACGGTCGGGGGATAGCCCTTCGCGTCAATGTGCTGCAGGATGAACTGCAGAATCTGCCGTTGTCGAGAGGTGATTTCTTTTCGCATCAAAACTCATCCTCCAGGGAAGACTTCAGACGATAGACCCGTGGTAGCGCTGCCGTCTCGGCGGCTCCGGGACCAGATGCCCGCCTAAGGCGGACGCTACTCGCAATCGAAAGGATGTTCGCCTTATATACTTCAGGGCGAATCCGCGTAGTGCAGATTCGCCCCGTTGGTTACTCCTCTGCTGATTCCTCAGAATCGTCCTTTCGCGCGATGATCGCCACCGATGCGATGCCGTCGGTCTCGGCTATGTTGATAAGCCGCACGCCCTGGGTACTCCGTCCGCAGCAGCGTATCTCGTTCACGCGCAGGCGAATCGCGATGCCGTTGTTCGTGATGATTATCGCTCTGTCTTCCGCGCAGACGATGTGGCTGCTCACGACCTCACCGTTCTTCTCGGTGATGTTCAGAGTTTTGATGCCCTTGCCGCCGCGGGTCTGCAGGCGGTAGTCGGTTACCGGCGTTCGCTTGCCCATGCCGCGCATGGTCACCACCAGCACCTCGGCGTCGTCCCTGCAGACATCCATGCTGACCACATAGTCGCCGGCGCCCAGCGAGATGCCGCGCACTCCGCCCGATGCCCTGCTTGCAATGCGCAGGTTCTTCTCCGGGAACCGGATGGACATGCCCTTGCGCGTGACCATCAGCACGTTATCCTCGCCGGTGGTGAGCTTCACCCACTTAAGCGAGTCTCCCTCCTCGATATCGAAGGCGCGCAGGCCGTTCACTCGCAGGTAATGGAAGTCGGTTATGGCCGTGCGCTTCACCTCGCCCATCTCGGTCGCCATGACCAGATAGCCTTCACCGCCGAGTTCCTTGACAGGCACGGTGGCGGTTATCTGCTCGCCGGAATCTATCTGAATCAGGTTGATGATGGCCGTACCCATTGCTTGACGTGAGGTCTGCGGCACTTCGTAAGCCTTCAGCCTGTAGACACGGCCCTTGTCCGTGAAGAAGAGGATGTAGTGGTGTGTGGTAGCTACGAAAACGTGTTCCAGCTTGTCCTCTTCCTTCGTTGCAGCAGCCTTTATGCCGCGTCCGCCCCGTCCCTGGCTGCGGTATGTGTCTATCGGCACGCGCTTGATGTAGCCGTCTCGTGTGATGGTGACGATGGTCTCCTCTTCAGGGATCATGTCCTCATCGCCGATCTCCTCGGCCTCCATGGGTATGATGCGCGAACGGCGATCATCACCGAGCTTGTCCCTCATGACCTTCAGCTCGTCTTTGATGATCTCCAGCACTCTCGCCTGGTTACTGAGAATGTCTTCCAGGTATGAAATGAGCCGCAGGAGTTCGCGGTACTCGTTCTCAACCTTGTCACGCTCCAGTCCGGTAAGCTGGCGCAACTGCATGTTCAGAATCGCTTCCGCCTGCACCTGACTGAGGCCGAAGCGGGACATCATCGCGTTTCGTGCGATCTCGACGTTCGGCGACTCACGGATGATCTTGATGATCTCATCCATGAACTGAAGCGCAATCCGCAGGCCTTCCAGTATATGTGCGCGCGACTTCGCTCGTTCCAGTTCATACCGGGTACGGCGGGCGATGATTGTTTTACGGTGCTCGATGTAATAATGGATGATCTGCTTCAGGTTCAGGACCCTCGGCGTGCCGTCCACTAGAGCCAGCGCGTTCACGTTGAAGTTCGTCCTGAGGCCGGTGTGCTTCAGCAGGAAGTTGAGCACCTTCCTAGGGTGGGCGTCGCGCCGAAGCTCCACGACCACGCGCATACCGGTGCGGTCGCTGAAGTCGTCCAGCCCGGTGATGCCGTCAATCTTCTTTGCCTTCGCGAGATCTGCGATATTCTCGATCAATCGGGCCTTGTTCACCTGGAACGGCAGTTCGGTGATGACGATCTGCGACTTGCCGTTGTCCTGCGGCTCAATCTGAATCACAGCCTGCATGGTGATCTGACCGTGACCGGTCTCGTAAGCGTCGCGGATGCCCTTTGTGCCAAGTATCAGCCCCGCGCCGGGGAAGTCCGGGCCAAGCACGAACTTCATAAGATCTTCAATGGTGGCGTCCGGGTTATCTATAAGGTGAATTGTGGCGTCGGCGATTTCCCGCAGGTTGTGCGGCGGGATGTTGGTGGCCATGCCGACCGCGATCCCCGCTGAGCCGTTGCAGAGCAGGTTAGGGAACCCCGCCGGAAGAACGAGCGGCTCCTCCGTCGTCTGGTCGTAGTTCGGCTGCCAGTCAACGGTATCTTTGTCCAGGTCCGCCAGCATCTCCATTGCGTAGGGGCTCATGCGCATTTCCGTATAGCGCATGGCCGCTGGTGGGTCGCCGTCTATGGAACCCATGTTACCCTGGCCGTCTATCATGGGGTAGCGCGCATTGAAGTCCTGCGCCATACGGACCATGGTGGGGTAGATAATCTGCTCGCCGTGCGGGTGATAGTTACCTGATGTGTCGCCGGCAATCTTGGCGGACTTTCTGTAGTGGGCGCCTGGTGTGAGATGCAGGTCGTTCATCGCCATCAGGATGCGGCGCTGAACGGGTTTCAGACCATCGCGTACGTCCGGAAGCGCTCGGGCGATGATCATACTCACCGCGTACCCAAGGTACGAACGTTTCATCTCGTCTTCTATGTTAATCGGTACAATTTCTCTCGCAATTTCGTTCACGAAACGGCCCTCTATCCCCAGTGGTCCGCATTATTCACAACCAATGTGAATAATGCTCTGAATGCCCTGCACAGTGCGTTTTTTACGCATGGTGCAGGGCCCATAGTACATATGTTCTCCGAGAATTATACCTTTTCGCGAGGAACCGTGTCAACCGAAGCCGCACCAGATGAAAAGTCCAAAAAAGGGGTATGATACACCAGAACAATGCAAGACGTTAGAGCGTCTAACCAAGCAGCGCAAGTGAAGCCGACTAATGGTTCTCACTATGCGCATCGAAAACTGAAAGGGGAATCCGAATTATGCTGAGTAACAAAAGTGGACGGGCAATGGTGATGTTGTTGGCGCTGGCAGTGCTCGCGGTGTTGGCCGTAGCGATGATAAGGCCGGGCGCAGTGATGGCCCAGCAAGGCGGCGGCGGAATGATGGGTGGCGGCGGTATGATGAGAGCGCCTCAGCCATCGGTGGCAGCGTCAGGCGATTCTGTCTTTGTGGTCGTGGGAAATATGCTGTACAAGTTTGACGCAAAGACGCTGACGCTCGGTGGAAAAACTGAGCTTCCCAAGCCGCCGCTTCCGGGGCCGCCTGCAGGTCCTCCTCCTCCTGGTCAGTAGAATTGGCGAAACGGCTGATGGTGGGTGGAACATGTCAGGCTAGGAATCCATCCACCATCAGCCTACCGCGCGGAGACGTGTGTTCGGTCTTGCGGTTGCCTTTGCCGCTGAAGGGACTATGGCTTCACATTGAGGGTTGTGGAGATTCTGTTCTATGACAAACATCGGGTGAAACTGGTAGTGGAGATGGCAGACCCCAACCGCTACTCCACGGAGCACGCCCCGCACATCCCGCGCCGACTATTCAAGCTGTTTCCTCATCTTGCAAAACACCGCTGTGAAAATGACTACGGCTACACCTTCAGGAAAGAATGTCGGGCCACCGAGATCCCTCACTTGTTCGAGCACCTCATCATCGAACTACAGGGACAGGCCGAGAAATCGCGCGCGCTGAAAGGCGAGACTCAATGGAACTGGCGCATAGACCCCAGGGGCCGGTTTCATGTGTATGTGGACTACGATAATGAGATGCTGGTGCTCGGCGCGATCCGAGTAGCCGAGCGGGTGATATGCGCCCTGGACAGCCATCACATCGAAGAGATTGACATCGAGGCCGAAGTCCGCAGACTGAAACAGCTTGCCAAGATCGGGGCTGAGTTGACGGAGTTTCCTGAAGACACATTTACTCCCTCTCCCAATATTGGGTCGCACCCGCCAGACGCGCGGTCTTGATGCGCGACGCAAGGGAGAGGGCTGGGTGAGGGTCTGAAAGGTATGGGTTCTATGACAAATCCCGAAAAAGATACTCCGAATCCAAGAGGCGTACCTGCCATTAGCAAAGGAAATGCGCGCGAGCTGCGCCTCACTCTCACGCCCGCGGAACGTCTGCTGTGGAACGAACTCCGCGACCGACAACTGGGCGGACTGAAGTTCCGGCGCCAGCATCCGGTCGGACCGTACGTACTCGATTTCTATTGCGCAACGGCTAAGCTTGGTGTGGAAGTAGACGGCGAAATCCACGCCGCGCTAACTGAGTATGATGCGGATAGAACCGCCCACATGGAGAGATACGGCTATCGAGTGCTGCGATTCACGAACGAAGAAGTTCTGGCCCATCCTGAGCGTGTGTTGAGTCGGATACTAAACGCGGCGGGCGGAAAGCGGTAGGGGGAACCCTCATCCCTGGCCCTTCTCCCTATAGAAGGAGAAGGGGAATCTTTTCCTCTCCCGTTATCGGGAGAGGGATCAAGGGTGAGGGTTTCCGGGTTCCGAATCACCGCATCCTACGCTATCGGCCATGAAGGAATCGTCTCGTCTATCTCCTTCATCAGCCGCATCGTCTCCGTCAGGGCAACCACTATCCGCTGATAGTGCTGCTGGTCTTCCCAGGTCAGCTTCCGGCCCTTGCGGTCTTTCAGCCACTTCTGCAGCACCTGATACCCGCCGATGTGGAACTCCCACACCTCCGGCTCCACACCCTCGAAGTACTGATCGTTGTTGATCTTCACGCGCTTCTGGATATCGAAGTACTCCACCTTTGCCACTTCGTCCGTTCCGGCCACTGGGAACGATGTGAGAAGACTGTTCAGCGCGGGAGATTCCATCAGGTGCAGCGATACAAGCTCTTCTCCCAGCGCTGCCAGCGTGCGGAACAGCTCCGGGTTGGATGTCAACGGCACGCGCGGGAAGTCTATCTTCAGGAACTCCGCGTATCGCGCGCGGTAAGTGGGCGAATGGAAGAGTGCGTAGATGTAATGGAAGACATCCTCTGGGCCGAACGTGGATTGCAGATCGCCCTTGCCGTCCGTGATGAACTTCATCCCCAGCTGCTTCACCATGTCGGCGACAAATTCCGGACTGAGGTTCGGCCGTCTGCCCTTATCGCTCAAAGGCCATGGTTCAGTGTCAAGAAGCAGTAGGTTGTCCTGGACATTAGCGTGTTCCTGTGTGGGATAAAGATACACGGGCAGAAGATAGTTCACTTCCTTGACAGAAACAGTGTGATGGCCGATGAGCGTGTTGGAACAGAAGACGTGTTCCCAACCCCTGCCTATCTCTACTGAACGAATCGTGCTCAGTGCCACGTTATCTTTGCCCAGCATGTGGCGCATAACCTCGCCGCGTGGCATGCAGATGAAGCCGCGGCTGTGCCCGGTATAGTATGTGAAACGAGGATCAAATGGTCGGTAGAGCACTGGCGCCACCAGATCTTCACGAATTCCATGAGAACGGATATCCTCCTGCGCCAAGCCTACTTTCCAGTCGCGTGCGTCCTCTCCCAGTTCGTACTTGCTTCGCGCTTCTTCGGCTGGAAGCGCCTCAAAGTCGCGCACTGTGGATAGCACCTGTGCTGCTGTCCAGTGAATGGTCAGGTCATCTCGAGCGGTGGCGATGCCCACTGATGTGACGGGCATGGCGTCAGCAATCCGCCAGCCTTGGTTGTACTCAACCATCAGCCCTACATCCCTGGGATCGTATAAGTAGAATGGCGACTCTGGCAGAGCCAAGTTCCATCTCGTGGAGGAAATGTCCGACTCGTTGAGCGTCGCGTACTTCGCCTCGCGGACGCCCCACAGGTCGGCGTGCTCCACTGTCGCAACGTCCTGCTTGTCCTTCTCCTTCACTAACAGGCCTATCGCCACGCCCTGCTGGATATCGAAAACGTTCTTGTCTGGAGTTCCGTCAGGCGTTCTTTCCTTCTTCTTAGAGTTGCCGTGCAGGTCCATGACCTTGATCTCAGTGAACGTCCGCATAAGACTCTGCCGCATTCCACGGAAGGTCGGCCCGTCCAGATAGCTGTGACTCGTAACAAATGCCAAGATCCCGTAGCCGGTTTGGTCTATCCTCCACTGACCGAAGCGGATGAACTTCACGTAATCATCCTGAAGCCATTTCGGGTTTCTCTCACCCAGCGGCTGCCCATCAACTTCGTAGTAGTTGGGAACCTTCTTGCCGTCGGGTAGCCTGCCTTTCAGCAGTCCGTCTATCCACGCTCCCTTGTTGGCGGAGTGGCCCGAGTACGGCGGATTGCCAAGCACGACCATGATAGGCTTTTCCTGCTTCACATCGGTCGCCGCATTTGCCTCTTCCGTGATGAATCCCGCGAATCCCAGAGCCTTCTGCGCCTTTTCGCCCGGCTCCAACGTGTTTGTCAGGTATACCCCCAGCCGTTGGTCGGACTGGAACTTGTAGCCCAACTCCTCCAGCAGCAGGCCAAGTTTCAGATGCGCGATGGCATACGGGGCCATCAGCAGCTCGAAGCCGAATAAGCGGGGGAGCAGATGCTTCTCCACGTAATCGTTCCATCCGCCTGCCTGTCCGGTCTCCACAAGGCGCTCATGAATCAGCTTCACCACATAGAAGAGGAACGTTCCGGTCCCACAGGCGGGATCCAGGATCATCACATTCGGGTCCGCCAGGCCAAGCGGCTTATCGAACTTCGTGCGCAGGAGATGATCCACCGATCGGACGATGTACGAAACGACAGGTTCCGGGGTGTAGTACACTCCGCGCAGTTCCCGCTGCTTGGGATTGTACTCCTGCAGGAATGTCTCGTAGAAATGCACGACCGGATCTTCCTTGCGCGTCCGGTTGCCGAAGTCCTGGAGGATTGCGCCAATATCCGCATCAGCTAGCACCTGCGCAAGGTCATCCACCACCCATGCAACTCGGTCATCCAGCTCCACCCCGGCCATGTGCCCGAACAGCTTCTGCAGGAAGGGGTTCGTCTTCGGTAGCGCATAGACCGCGTTCTGGCGCGTGAACGGCCTGGGCGCGCCGTGACGTGCGGCAAACAGCCCGTAGGCGATGGTCTGCGCGAACATATCCGCGAACTCAGCGGGTGTAAGAGTGGGAAGCAGCGCCTGCTTGAAACTCTCGAACTGACTGTGGAGCGTCCCGGCTTCTTCCTCCACTTCAAACACGGTGGTGGTTATATCGCGGATCATGCGGGCGAGGTGCGCCATGCGGCAGGCGAGTTCTCTGGGCGACCCGACGGAAGGAACCCGGTGCTGCATGAAAGTGCTCAGCAGATCGTGGACCTGCGCCACGCCTTCCTTTGTCGCCTTCACGGAATCGCTTGTTACGGAGCCGAGGGTAGCGGCTGCTCGGAACTCGCCGTCAGTGTACCAGCGAAACTCCACGTAATCGGTTAGTATAAGGTTCGGTAGGGACGCGCGGTATCTCTTTAGCTGCTCGTCCCTCTCTATCTCGCGCAGGTTCTTGCCGATATCCTTGGCTTCGATATGGCCGATGCTGACCTGACCCTTGGTGATGATGTAGTCCGGTGCGCCGACCTTCGAGCGTTTGGGTTCGTTTGTGGCGGTAGTGCCGTCGAAGAGCGATTCTATCAACTTCGCCAGCGCGGCACGGTGAGTATGCTCGGTGGAGTCATGCCGCGCGAGGTTCGCGGAGATATCCTTCGCGTAGTCCTTCAGCGGTTTCAGCGGGTCGGGCATATCGTGGTCCTCTCTGTGCATGCCGGTCGGTGCGGTATGGAGTGATGTTTTCACCGCTATATTGCATACCGGCGAGTGTTTATCCTGCATGGGTGGTGGGCGGGCAATCATTCAACCCTCACCCTTTATCCCTCTCCCGATAACAGGAGAGGGAAATTCCCTTCTCCCATTATTGGGAGAAGGGCCAGGGATGAGGGTCTGGGTTTTAGTTTTGCTTGACTGCACACCTCGTCCAGGACTATAATCTAGCCTGATCTGACGTACAAAATGAGCAAAGCGAGGCAGATGTGAAAGTCCTGATTTCCGTGGATATCGAGGGGATTGCCGGGTTCGTGAGCTGGAAACAGTGCGATGCGGGCAGCCCGCAGTACAGGCAGTCAATTGACCTGATGACCGGCGAGGCAAATGCGGCCATAGCAGGCGCGTTCGATGGCGGCGCAACTGAAGTCGTGGTAGTGGATTCGCACGGCAGTCAGCGCAACATGTCGCCGCTGGAGATTGACCAGAGGGTTCGGCTGATATCCGGCGGGAACAAGCCGCTTTCCATGATGCAGGGGATTGACGAGTCGTTCGACGCGGTCTTCCTGGTCGGCTATCACGCGGGCGCAGGGTTCACCGGCTCGCTCAGTCACACCTACGATGGCACGCCTTCCGTGGTTCGGCTGAACGGCATGCAGGCGGGCGAGATCATGGTGAACGCTGCTGTGGCAGGGTACTTCGGCGTACCGGTCGCGCTGGTCACCGGTGATACGGCAGCGATGAGAGAAGCTCAGTCGTCGCTCGCGGGCGTGGAGATAGCCGAGGTGAAAGAGCCGATTTCCCGATACTCGTCGAATAACCTCAGCCCGACTGCCGCGCGCGAGAAGATACGGAAAGCTGCCGCGTCTGCGCTGGCCAAGATTGGTGGGATGGAGCCGTTCACGCTGGAACCGCCCATTCATTTCAACCTTACTTTCACAAACGTAGGTATCGCGGACCGCGTCTGCCTTATGCCGGGCACCCGACGCGAAGACCCGCTCACCGTTTCTTACGAATCAGACGACTACATCACCGCCTATCAGGGCTTTCTTACCATGCTTGTTCTCGCCGATTCGGCGGGTTAGCGGGGATCGGATTAAGTCTGTGGCCGCACCCTTTACGGGTGCGCTCTGACCTCGCAGGCATGAAGCCTGCGGCTACTGACCTTTTCCGGCTGGAGCGGAGGTTTCATTTGTCAGGCTTTACCATTAGAGATAAGATCGGTCAGATGCTCATGTTCGGATGGGCAGGCGCAGACGAAGCGGACAACTACGGTTACTGCGACCATGCCCGCACGCTCGTTGAGAAGCTCAAGATCGGCGGACTGTGCCTGTTCGGGAGGAACATCAGCACCCCGGAGCAGGTGGCCGAGATGATAAACGAGATGCAGGTACACTCGGATACGCCGCTGCTCATGTCCGTAGACCAGGAAGGCGGGATGGTCAGCCGGTTCAAGCCACCGTTCGCGGTCTTTCCGGGCAACATGGCGCTTGGTGCGACCGGGTCAGCCGTGTATGCTCGACTGGCTGCAGAAGCTACCGGCAGACAGCTCGCGGCGATGGGCGTGAACATGAACCTGGCGCCGAGCGTGGACGTGAACATCAACCCGGATAACCCGATCATCGGCGTCCGGTCGTTCGGCGAGTCGCCTCAGATGGTGGCGGAACTGGGCGCGGCGGCGGTTCAGGGCTACCAGGCGGCGGGAGTGCTCTCGTGCGCGAAGCACTTCCCCGGTCACGGCGACACCAGTACCGACTCGCACCACGCGCTGCCGATGATTCCATATGACCGTGAGCGTCTGGACACCGTGGAACTGGTGCCGTTCCGCGCGGCGGTGGACGCCGGTGTGGACGCGATTATGACCACGCACATCATTTTTCCGGCTTTGGACAAGGATCATCCCGCCACCCTTTCGGAGACGATTCTGAAGGGGCTGCTGCGGGACGAAATGGCATACGACGGCATAGTTACCACGGACTGCCTGGAGATGAAGGCCATTGCGGACAACTTCGGCGTGGAGCGCGCGGCTGTGCTGGCGGTGATGGCCGGCGCGGACATTCTGCTCTCCAGTCACACTCTGTCGTTCCAGTTGGAACTGCATGAGGCGATGATCAAGGCAGTCGAGCGCGGAGATATCCCGGAAGCGCGCATTGACCAGTCGGTGGACCGCATAATGGCCGCTAAGGAACGTTTTGACCTGGCAAACCGTCGGACGGTGGATGTGGGTGCGGTTTCCAGCGTAGTCGGCTGCCCCCAGGCGCTGGCCGTGGAGCAGGAGATCGCGCAGAAGTCCGTCACGGTGGTGCGAAACGAAGACGGAATCATCCCGCTGAGCGCGGACGCTCGAAAGGGGCTTTCGGTGATCGGCATGCACCCGATGACTGAGCGGTTCGCGCAGGCGTTTCAGGACGCGGAGCCTGGAACGCGTTGGATGCGCATGAGCGTGTCGCCCGCCGATGCTGATCTGGCCGAGATGGACACCTTGGTGCATGGGAGTAGCGCAGTTGTTGTCGCGGTGTTCCCCAAAGAACCGTGGACAAAGGGCTTGGTGGACGAAGAGGCGCAGGCGGCGGTGGTGAATCGAGTGCTTGGGTCGGGCGTCCCGGTGGTCCTGGTTGCGGCGCGGGAACCCTACGGACTGCGGCGGTATCCCGAGGCGCGGACAGCGTTGGCGACCTACGGCTATCAGACGGTATCGGTTAACGCGGCGGTGGAAGTCGTGCTTGGCGTTGTGCAACCGGAAGGCCGACTGCCGATCACCATCCCCGGCTACGCGGAACGTGGCGCGGGTGTCACAAGCCATCCGTTGGGCTAGAATCTTGGTTGACCGATGCGGTGTGTGTCTGTATAATAGTCTAGCTGACGCGGAGAGGTGCCTGAGCGGTTTAAAGGAACGGTCTTGAAAACCGTCGTGGCGCAAGTCACCCAGGGTTCGAATCCCTGCCTCTCCGCCATTTCACGCTCAGAATACCCCAGTTCTACCCCTCGAGAATCCCCACTACCGCGACTCCGAACCCGTTTTGACATTGTATTGACATTGGTGTCTCAGGTAATCGCCGATGGTCTTTTCCACGTATCTACTCCAGTGTAATTCGCTAACTGAAAGGACGGCGTTTCGTAAATGCAGGAAAAGAAACCACATCGAATGAACAGCTTCCTGTATCGTCCCTATTGGAGCGTTCGCAAATGGAATCCACACAAGCTCTCTCGCAGTTCGCGTTTTTATTCGCGCCAACCGGCGGGTACGTGCGCATACCCATCTGGGGGCACATACCGCTGAGCCAAGCCGCGCGCGCAGTAATCGAGCACCCGGATTTCGTGCGTCTGGCCAAGATTCGCCAGCTCGGGCTGGTCTACTACGTCTTCCCAGGCGCGTCGCACACCAGGTTCGAGCATTCCATCGGCGCGTACCATCTCTCCGTGCTGATGCTCCAGCGGCTGGTGCAGAACCCCGCGAACTGGCATGACGAAAAGACCCCGAAGATCACACCGGACGAGGCGAGGCTCTTCCTGGCAGCGGCGTTGCTGCACGACATTGGACACTACCCCCTTGCGCATCTTGTGGACAAACTACCGGGGCAGGAAATTCCAAATTCCAAACCACAAGTTCCAAGTCCGGATTCCGCCTTCGCAGAGACTTCGGCGGACAAGTCCGATACCCGTAATCCGAAACCCGAACCCTGGTTTCTTTCGCACGAAGACAGGGCGCGCGCGTACATTCTGGGCGATCAGTCACAGGGCAGCATCTACGCGGCGCTCAAGGAAGAATGGGGGATCGCCAACCCGGAGCAAGTTGCCGATATCATCGCTCATCCCATGGAATCCGGCCTGCCGGGGCGGATGCTCAGCGGCATTCTGGACCCGGACAAAATGGACTACCTGATGCGCGATGCCAACGCGTGCGCGGTACCATACGGCAACATAGACACAGACCGGCTCATCGAATCCATTGTGCTTGATATCGAGGGCGATCATCCGCGCCTGGGCATCACGGAGAAGGGGATTGCCCCACTGGAGAGCCTGGTCTTCGCCAAGTACATGATGTTTCGCCATATCTACTGGCACCACGCCGTGCGCATCGCCGCCGCCATGTGTACGCGCTACGTGCAGGACGCGCTGGGTGAGGGGCTGATCTGCCCATCCGATTTCTATGAGCTATCGGACGACGCGCTGATGGAGAAGCTTGGGTCGGATTCGTGCTCGGCCAGGTCTGGCTCGCTCATGGCCGATCTGAAGAATCGCACGCTGTACAAGCGCGGGTTCACGCTCTACCCAGAAAGCGCCGTGGGCGGTGAGGAGTTCTCGATAACCGGCGGCGAACTGGAGCGCGTGAAGGCTCTGTACCGCGACCCGGAGGTGCGGCGTCAGAAGGAAGAGGATATCTGCCGACTGTTGAATCGCTTGGAGGGGTGCGACCTGGCGGGTCACGAGGTTCTGCTGGACATTCCGCGGGTGAGCAGCGTGTTTGATGTTGATGATTTCGAAAATCTGCGCGTGTTCGTGCGTTCGCAGACCGGCGGTGAGGGGCGGTTCGTGCTGTTCGGCTCGGCGGGGGTTTCGCAGCTTACGGCGGAGTTCGCCCAGCAGTTCGAGCGGTACAGCCGTCGGGTGCAGGTGATCTGCCGACCAGACCTGCGCGAGGCAGTATTGCGCCGCCATGCCGAGATCAAGGCAATCGCAGTGGGGTGAGCCGAACGGCATACGGCAGACAGCAATGTATAGTTGATAGGAGTTGAATCCGCAGGATTGGGTATGGTATCATGTATGAGTGTGGAATGACCGAATGAGAGGGGGTGAATGTCCATGTCGAATAGTGGAATGTCCAGCCTGGGCATCGAAGAGGGGTTTGTCGCCGCCGGATCGTATCTCGTGGTGCTTGGCCCGCTGGTCCTGCTGCTGGAAAGGAAGAGCGCGTTTGTGAAGTTTCACGCTCTTCAGTCTACGTTGGGTTTTGCTGTGCTGCTGGGTTTCTACCTGGCTGTGAAGTACCTGAACTTATACTATATTTCAATGCTCCCCGGACTTGCATGCATGTTCTTCGCGTTGTTTATGATGTTGAAAGCCTACTACGGCGAAGAGTACAAACTGCCGGGCATCGGTAGTCTGGCCTATCATGCCGTATATGACAGCAACGACGATCTTCTGGCCGAAGACGAAGACTAATCGGGGAATGGCTGTTGGTTCATGGTCGTCGGAACAGAGTGCATGGTTAGCCATCAGCCATTCTGCCCATTTGTGTTCTCCATGAGTTCGTTCTCTACCGGCGGTCCATCGGTACTTTGTATTATGACTAATTCGTCCGCTCTTCAGGAGATCGCCGCACTGGCGGCCTCCACAGCCGACCAGGAGGAACTGCTGCGAACACTCCTCGACCGGGGTCTCCTCGCCGTGCGCGGGAACAGGGGCTTCATCGCGGTCGTGGACTTTGACAGCGGTCGCCTGGTTATTCGCTTCACTGCGGGCGAGGGCTGGGACAAAGAGAAGATTCGCAAACGTCTGCATCTGCACGTCGGCGAAGGGCGTGGCATCACCACCTATGTGGGCGCTACCGGCAAACCCTACTGCACCGGCGATGTGGAGACAGACCAGTACTATCTTCCATACTTCGACGATGTGAAAAGCGAACTTGCCGTCCCCATCGTGGACGCGTTTGGTCGCACACGCGGCGTCATCAACGTGGAGAGTCCCAGTCGGGACGCTTTCGACGAAGATGATGTCGCGCTCATGGTCGCACTGGCCAACACCGCCTGCCTCGCCCTCACCATTGAAGCTCACCAGAAGCGCGAAGAAGCCTTTGTGGAGATCGGCTCAGAGCTGGTATCCAGCCCAAACGTTCGCACGCTGGCATGGCGCGTGGTGCAGGTGGCGGCGGAGGTGCTGCGGTACGAAGATTGCTCGCTGTTCCTGCTGGACCGCGACGGCTTGCTGGTGCTGGAGGCCTCTCGCGGGCAGCTTCAGGCCAATGTCGGCAGAGCGGCCTACAAGCTGGGTGAGGGGTTCACAGGCTGGATTGGCGAGCACGGTCAGCCCATCCGCACCACCGAGCCGCAGAACGATCCTCGCTGGCGCGGGGTCCACTGCGAGATTCCGCCTGAGGACATGGGTGCGTTCCTGGGTGTGCCTATCGAGGGGCGCGACGGCGTGCTGGGCGTACTCAGGGTGCTTCGGCGCAAGAGTCCGTTCCCGTGGCTGAAAACCGAGTTCACGCCGGATGATGAAAGCGTGCTGCTCAGCATCGCGAGCCAGGTCGGCGCCGTGATACAGAACCTCAAGCTGCTTGACCGCGTGGTGAACGCCGAGCGCATGGCCGCATGGGGCGAGATGTCCGCGCGCTCAGCCCACATGATAGGGAACCGGGTGTTCGCCATCAAGGGCGACCTGAACGAACTGGAGTACCAGCTTACCCAGCCAGGCGACAACCGAGAACTCAGCATCGCGCTGGCTGCCGGCATTCGCAAGGGCATCTTCAGCCTTGACGAGATACTTCAGGAGTTTAAGGATTTCGTGATGGCAACCCAGCTCGCGCTCACCGAGCAGGACCTGAACGACATCGTGCGCCAGACCGTCGAGGAGTCGTTCCCCAAGCGTTCCTCGGTGCGCCTGGAGATGACACTGGCCCCGGAACTCCCGCGCATACAGGCTGATGACTCAAAGCTGAAGCGGTGTCTGGCGGAGTTGATCGAGAACTCGGTGGGTTTCCAACCCGACGGCGGGCGGCTGAGCATTACCACCTCGCTCGGCACTTCCGCTGAAGCGCGGAAGCTGTGCAACCTCTCGCGCAAACGGAAGTACCTGAGGCTGGAGCTGACGGACGACGGGCCGGGGATATCGGATGAAGACAAGGTAAAGGTGTTCACGCCTTTCTACACGTCTAGAGCCAAGGGCATGGGCCTGGGGCTTTCCATCGTGAAGGGGATAGTGGAGGCTCACCACGGTCGTATCTGCGAGGTTGGCACGGAAGGCGTCGGTGCGCGCTTCGTCATCTTCATCCCCGCCGTCCCTGCCAACCATCACTAGCAGCCACCGGATAAAGTCGTTTCCGGAGAAACGTAAGGTCTCGTAGATTATGAATGCGAGGCATGGAATGGCAATGGTGAGGCCGTAACATGGACGATTACGAACTGAACAAAATGACCCCGAGAGTGCGGGCGAAGTACCTGCAGATCATTCGCAGCATGCCGCCGGGCAAGCGCCTGCGGATCGCGATTGAGCACAACGAGGCCGTTCATGAGTTTGTGAAGGCTGGCATTCGGGCGCAGAATCCGGGTGTCAGCGAAGAGCACGTTCACAGGGAATTGGTCAGACGTATCCTCCCGCCTGATATTGTGAAGAAGGTGTATGGATGGTAAGGAGACAGACCGTTGGCTTCTGAAACTGATGCTATCCGCAGAGTGTTGAGCGCCCTCCAGGAATCCGTCATTGAGTACATGATCGTAGGCTCATATGCGGCGGCCCTGCATGGTTTCGTTCGCACTACCCATGACCTCGATCTTGTGGTATGTCTCCTGCCCGAGCATGTGAGCACATTGGCGACTTCCCTGGGCGACGAGTTCTACCTGGACACGGAATCTGCCCTGACAGCCATAGAGCGAGGCGACATGTTCAACGCGATTGATACAAACAGCGGCATCAAGGTTGATTTCTGGATGCTGAAGGACGATGAGTTCGCTCGCATGCAGTTCTCCCGTCGCCGGCGCATAGACTTCGAAGGGATCCCGGCATACATCCAGTCTTCTGAAGACACGGTTCTCTCGAAGCTGCTGCGGTATCGGATCACACCCTCGGATCGGCAGTTGTCGGATGTTCGAGGCATTATCGAGGTGCAGCAAGATCGCCTTGACTGGGACTACCTCCGCGGCTGGGCCAGGCGCAAGGGTGTAGATGATCTCCTGGAGTCGCTGTTACCTGGATAGAGCTGCCGCTCTGCCGATCGTCCGCCGGGAAACTACCGCTTCTGCATCCACAAGGCTTGGAGATCGTCAACCGCGAAGCGGGCTGAACCGCTTGTGTACAGGGAGAACTGGGGAGATCATGTTAAAGACCGTGTTTGGCTGGGTCGGGGTCGCAATACTCACACTGATCGCGGGTTTCTGGGGCTTTTGGGGCGCGATAGAGGGTTTCCATGAGGGCTGGCATTTCGGGAGTTTGCCCGTGAACGTGTTTCATTATTTCCTCTACCTCTTGCCCGGGATGCTCATCGCCGTTCTCACACTCGTGGCAATCCACCGCCCCAGGCTTGGCGCAGCGCTCTTCTCTCTGGTGGGCGTCTCCATATTCGTCTGGGCGGTTCCCTGTCACAACTTCCGACTGACCGGCGGTAACTCGGTCATACTCGTCTGCTTCACGGTATTTCCTGTCATCGTCGGACTATTATTCCTATGGTGTCAGCCCTATCCTCTGCGGACAGCGGCCTGGGTGGCTGGCGGCATACCCTTCGTCGTAATACTGATCGCGTGTGCCTATATGGCGGTCAGTGTGATGCAGAGAGTGGACGACGGCAACCGAGGGGAACGGGTGGTGCATGGAAACAGCGTGACGCTGGTCTGGGCGGGCGCGGGGCCGGGTTGGGAGCGGACAGGTGGTGTGTCGTGGTATCAGGCGATGAAACGCTGCGCATATCTGTCCGCTGATGGTAAGACTCTTGAGAAGACGCCGCAGAACATCTGGCGACTTCCCAGCACTGACGAAATGGTCAGATCGCTGGCTCTCCACGGCAAGAACTGCGGCGGGACGTGGGACCCGCGAACCGGGGCTGCGCACTACCGAATGCACCCCGACAAGGAGTCGCCCCTGTGGGATACGCGGTCGCAGGTCACCTACTACTGGACAGGCACTGAGAAGGATGCGACACACGCTTACTGGGTTGTATATCACGGAGGGGTCTTTGTCAAGTCCAAGGACCACAACCCCGGCAATGTGGGATTCCGCGCAGTACGGGATGTGCCCTAAGCCCGACGCCGTGACTAGCAGGTTCTTCGGCCATTGGGACGAAATATGCACAAGGAGGTCCGCGGGAATGAACGAACACCTTGCCCCTCTCTTTCTGGCAACACTCGTTCTGTGCGGTGTGGCGAGCGCCGATTCTTCCGACAAGCCCCCGAAGGACGGCATTATCCTCTCGGCCCCGCTCACGCACTCCGATTGGATGATGCACGCCGACGCGCCTGCCTGGGGTGACGAAGGTGTGCGCCGCATGCTGGAGCAGTGCAAGGCGTGCGGGTGGAAGCGCGTCTACTGGCGCGTCTTCGATGCAGGGCGCTCTCTCTACTCCAGCAAGCTGCTGGACCCGATGAAGTACGATACCAGCCCCGCGCCAAACTGCCTGACCAGCGGCGACCTGGGTGGCGTGCAAGCGCCAGCCGACCTGGTTGCCCGCGCAATGAAGCTCGACTACAGGGGATTCGACACATTGGCTGCTGCAGTGAAGATCGGTCATGAGCTAGGGCTGGAGGTTCACGCGTGGATGACGATCAACGAGGATGACCACGGCTGGGGATGGCCGAGCCGGTTCTCGACCCAGCATCCCGAGTACCGATGGGTCAGGCGTGATGGGCGTTCGTATCATTCGCAGTTGAGCTTCGCGTTCCCCCAGGTTCGGGCGTACAAACTGGCTCTCGTCAAGGAGATACTGGCCTACAACGTGGACGGTATCCTCCTCGACTGGATACGCACAGGCGATATCCGCGACAATCCGCAGAACGAAGCGGGCGTGGCGAACTATGGCTACGAGGCTCCCAATGTCGCGGTTTTCAAGAATAAGTACGGCGTTGATCCGCATGACGGGGACAACGGCGACTACCGTTGGGTGAAGGTCCGCGCAGAGCCGATCACGGAGTTCATGCGCTCAGTCCGGGCCGAGGTGAAGAAGCACAAGAAGGTGGCTCTGTCGGCGATGGTTCACCACAGGTGGGCATACCGCGGACGAGTCGAGGACGGCGGCGCGATTGACGGCTCCCTTCGCGGCATCCTCTGCGATGTGCGTACCTGGGCGCGCGAGGGGCTGGTGGATGAGATGGTTGCCGCCGGGTACTATACCGCAGGCGGAACCCCGGAGTCCGGCTACCGCGATCTGGAGGAGGAGACCGAGGGCCGTGTGCCGCTCTGGCTCTACTGCTGGGTTCCGAACACGCCGGATGAGTTTCAGCACGATCTCGCCCTTGCCCGAAAGATGGGTGCCCGGCAGATGCTCTTCTGGGAGGCCGACTACATAGCTGCGCGACCTGCGCCCCAACGCGAAGAGATCATGAAGGCGATGCGCAAAGCGTTGGATCGATGACTAGGTGACTGAGCAATCACTACGAGTCAGTCTAGATAATAGTCAGTGTCATCAGACCCATAGTTCGCGCTATGGGAGGAGTCCGATGTCGAGGCATGTTTGCCTCATCACGCTGTCAGAGGTATACTATAGGATATCCGACGGCAAGTGAGGCTCCAAATGGCAATCATACCCTGGAAGGACGAGTATCAGGATTTCCTCCGCGACGAATCTCGGCGCACCGGCACGGCCGATTCGATCTCATTCCCTACGACCGAGGCCGAAGTCATCGAGATCGTGAAGCAGGTATCCGCACAGGGTACGACTATCACAACCCAGGGCGCGCGGACGGGCATAGTCGCAGGCGCAGTACCCCCGGGCGGGCACATCCTGAACCTGAGCCGCATGAACACGGTCGGCGAGGTTCGGCGTGACGACTCCACCGGCGACTCTTTCATCACCGTCCAGCCCGGGGCCATCCTCACCGAGACTCGCAAGGTCGTTGAGGCTGAGAATCTGCTCTTCCCGCCCGATCCCACCGAGGTTTCCGCGTCCATCGGCGGCATGGTCGCCTGCAACGCATCCGGCGCGATGACCTTCTTCTACGGCCCGACTCGCGACTGGGTACAGGCGGTTCGCGTGG
>JANYKG010000117.1 GCA_025358205.1 Armatimonadota bacterium | reverse complement strand
CAGGCGAGATCCGAGTGAACAAAACTTGTTGAAAACAGTTTTTTATGAATTGCCAAAAAGGCGATTCGCGGAGTGACCGGGACGTCCTGTCACTTCCGTGATTTAACTCTGGGGTGACCGGGACGTCCTGTCACCCCGCCTCTCAAATCTCAGATCTGAGATTCCTTCCTGCGTTACTCCCATATTCCTGGCGGTTGCCGCTCTTTCCACGCTCAAGACTCCCCGGCCTCACCCGGCCATCCGACAACTCCACATTGAGTGTCGGTGGCACAAACTCCCCGCCCCGCTTTCCTTGAAGCCGCTCCATGCTCTTTTTCCCTGGCAGCACCGCCTTGGCTGCCTCTGCGCGCAACTGCGTCTCTTCCTGCACCTTTACCATTTTAAGCCTGGCCCGGATCGCCTTTTCCTTCGCGAAAGCAGCTCCAGTATCCAACGCCGCCACCCCTCCGGCAGCCGCTCGATCACCCCGAACATATACCCGATCCCGGCGCTGCTCTCGCACAGCCTGGACTCTCATCCATATCCCACCGAAATCCAATTCTTCAGTCTGCTCACGCACCGCCTCATCCTGCTGCTTACTCCACTCCAACCGAAGTGTGTCCAAGGTTCCCATGATCTCGCCATTCTCGGCGCGCATTGCCCGTCGTGACCGCCAGTGGCAAACCGCGATCTTCTCCACAAGCATCTCCTCCAGCACACCTTCCGGCTTCAGATCGTCAACCAGCGACTTGAACAGCGCGTCAAACTCAGCTTTGTGTCTTTCCCTTGCCCCGTCGTAATCACTGCTTCCTTTGCCAGTAGCCCATGCTTGACCGCGTTCCACTTCACCGCGGCCTTCCCTGCATGAGTACGCGGCCCGGTCGAGCGCAGAGCGTTCTTTTTGTTTGACTCAATCTTTGCCGGCGAAGTCTCTTTGCGCACTATCATTCCACCATTGCCTGATCAGGTCGCGTACCCAGTGTGTCTGCTCAGTTCTACGAAAAGTGATTTTTTGCGAAACAAAGCCAAACTGCATCCACACGTATCTCTGTGCGTCCATGATGTGTTGGAAGGAGCTATCGGAAGGTTTGTATTCCGTCTCCAGCCTGCCCCAAGAATCTTTCCTACTGTTTGTGCGCAGATTCTAAAACAAACACAGCCACCTCGGGACGGCAAAGAAAGCGTGCGGGTACATTGGTTATGCCTATGCCCCGATTTACGTACATTTTCAAGTCTCTAGCTGCATACCATCCGGAAATATATCCGCCGGCAAAGTCCCCAGGCACCATTCTGCCTGAGAGGAATGGGATTCTTATCTGTCCGCCGTGGGTGTGGCCCGTGAGTAGTAATCCGTGTCGGTCCCTGAGCTGATTGATTATTGACGGCGTGTGTGCGAGCATAATGTAACACTTGTCCTTGCCGATGCCCTCGAACGCCTTAGTATCCGGGTTCCCGAATGAAAGATTATCCATCCCCACCAAGTAGAGTCCCATTGCGACCTGGATATTCCGGTTGGTCAGCACATGTATCCCTTGCCGCTCCAGTGCGCTTGTTACGGTTGTCGCGCCTACCGCATGGTCATGGTTGCCCAGCACAGCATAGGAGCCGAGTTTCGGGTGAAGACGCGAAAGCATCGCTGTAAGTGTGATCGAACTGCCTTCTTGGTACGTCACGAAATCTCCGGTCAGCGTCACAATATCAGGGTGTGCAGAGTTCGCGACGTCCACGGCTCTTGCTATGACGTCATTGGGCGTAGTAGACCCCATGTGCAGATCACTCAACTGGACTACGCGCAGTCCATCAAGCTTGGCAGGCAGGTTGTGTACGGGTATGTAGTATATGTTCAGTTGAACGTGATTTGGTTCGTAGATGAACATGTCAAAGAGCAGCAGCGCGATACCGAGCGCCACGCACCACTTGAGCACGCGCCATCCTTTCGGCGTGAACCACCGGCCCAACTTCCTGCTCAAGTAACGCCTCAGGAGTCCTGTCTCGAACTCCCAGGAGGCTAACATTTCCTGCGTCAGCGTTTTCGGTTCGTGCCTGCCATTACTGCTGTAACTCATATTCTTCGCATACAGTCCGCTGCTCACTGAAGGCAGGCGCTCGACAAGATCAGAAGATTCACAATACGGACAGGATATGATATAATCCGATTGTTAAAAGGGAATGGCCTTCATAATAACCGACTTGTCCACTATCTGCAAGGACTTTGTTCCGAGCGCTGACAAGACAGATTCAGCCGATTAAGCAGAAAACGTATGATGCACCCGAATGCTTTGGCTACAGCATGGACTTCAGAGTGCGTGAAGGCGACACTAGTCTACCGGAAATAAGGTGAAACGTGAGACAGACCTCGATCTACCCGATCAGGAACCTGAAGAATGTGATTCCTTTGGCACTTATATTTTCTGTTGTGATAAGCGTGACGGTGAGCTGTCGTCCTGCGCCTGCGCCTGTTGCTGAGATTGAGAACGTACTGGTGGTGCAGAACGACAATAGTCCAATCTCACAACGCGTTGCCCAGTATTATGTTTCCAAACGCAATATTGCCCCCAAGAATGTGGTCACAATAAAGGTCAATGATTCCGGTCTCGATCCCGCAAATGAGGTCATATCCCTGGATGAGTATCGGAACGGCATAGAAAAGCCGATCGCCGAGTTCTTGGATAAGAACCAACTGGCAAACAAGATACAGTACATCGTGCTCACAAAGGGAATTCCTATACGCATTGCTGCTGATACTGCCACTGGTGTTAATGGTCAGGCTGTTGATAGCATGCTTGCAGTATTGGGCATAGACAAGCCGATGGCCGTGAATATGGGGCCGCGAGAAAAGCCCAATGTCGGCGTGATAAACCGATACTGGCGTTCGACTGAACCTTTTTCCCACAGCAAGTACGGCGGGTATTTGGTGACCAGACTCGACGGATATACCGAAAGGGATGCAAAGGCCCTGGTTGACCGCGCACTGGATGCACAGACTTCCCCGGTGTATGTACTCCTGGATGCCGCCAGCAAGCCTGATGCCGCCGCCGTTGCAAAGCAGCCGATACCCGTACTGATGCCGGATGGGACTATCAACAAGGGCTTTGGGATTACTTTTAGTGACTTCGATGCGGATATGATCCGGGCTAGCCAGGTGATATCCAAACGACCCGGCGTGTCAACCCAGCTTGATGTGACCAAGGAGTTCGATTCAAGCGACAACAAGTTGACCATATATGTATCGTGGGGGAGCAATGCCGCGGGATATAAGGCTGAGATTTATCACAGCCTGATGTTTGCGCCGCGCAGCATTGCGGAGACTGCCGTGTCATCCAGTGGCCGGACATTCCTTGCTGCTTCTGGCGGGCAGTCGCTCATAGCCGATCTTATTCATCAAGGCGCCGCTGGTGCGAAAGGCTATGTGAGCGAGCCATTTTTGCACGCAATGGCTTCTCCAACTGTCCTTGTGGATCTCTATACGTCTGGTCGCAATCTGGCAGAGTCTTTCTACGCGGCTTCACGCTTCATCGGCTGGAAAGATATAGTAATCGGCGATCCCCTATGCAAGCTGGATGTTCCAAAGTCCGGCAAATAGGGTGAACTCCCGGTTTCCGTGCCATAGTCGGAATGCATTATCCTAAGTTGCTGCTCTATGATAATGGCTTACTGGCTAGCTGTGCTTCACTTGGCTGTCTTACTCTTTATGTGACAGCTCGATCAGTTTCCCCACACCCCCACACCCGCATACTACGCCTCGCTTACCGGAAATTGTACAGTGAGCCGGCGCTTCTGCCGATAATAATACCAGGTTTCCTGTGAGCCACATTGTCTGTTGTAGTTCAGATGTGGCTACTGAAACGAGGCGATTATTTGAAGACGAAGCGTTTGGTTTTGTTGACGGTATCATTTATGTTCGTTGCGCTGCTGGTCTCTCCGGTTTTGGCAGCGGCATTCTGGGACACGTTGGCCGGTTTCCAGAAACCGGTAAAGGCCGCCACTCGCCAGGCGAAAGCAGTGTCAGATGATAGTCTGGTCGGCTACGGCATTGGCAACGATATTAGCGCGTATGCTGATTCGGCTGCAGACTGCGAGATATGGCGCGTGTCCAGGTCGGGCAAGGTGAAGTCTGCTGATACCCTAAACGCTACGGAGCAGGGGAGCCAGACCGCGTTGTCAGCCATGTGGATCACGCCGTCGCATCTGAATCTCCTGCTGAAGAATACACGTCTTGCTATTGTGGATATCGCCACAGCCCGGCAGGGTCCGTCGGAGCTCGCGTTGGGAAATGCAGACACAGTGTCGGCGCGCGGGTCACGGAATTACTTCGGTATCGCACAGGTCAACTCGACTGAGAATCGCTCTGCTAATTTCCATGTCGGCGTCAGCGTGAACGTTAATCGCGTACAGTTTGGCGCCCAGACATCCTCCGTGCCGGAGCCGAGCGCAATGCTTGCAGCCTGCGCGCTTCTAGCGCCCGCCGCACTGGTTTTCCGCAGGCGCAAAAACCGACTCTAGTGATGAGCGTTTAGTTCGCCATGGCGAACACCTGTTCCAGCCTGTCTGTGGTGAACTAATCGAACCGTCGAGGGGCTTTTCGCTCCACATATGCTCGTATTTCCACCCACACGCCTCCATTCCTCAATCATCCCACTTTTCTACCTGGTATAAATACCAGTTTTTGGCCAAAGCGCTTGACATATCGCCTTCCGGCGCTTAGAATGATGAGTAAGAGCAACAAGAACTCGTACAGACCGTGGTTATACGTGTGTCACGGCTGAATCGGGAAGAGTTCGGTGTACCGAATCTCAGTTGTATCTCAGTATTATATGGAATGGAGGTTTCTGAATGAAGAAGGTTTTGTTTCTAGTTTTTGCCTTGACCTTGGTACTGGCCTTCGGCGCGCAGGCGACGATCTTGTACTGGGACGGAACCACCGCTGCTGGAGCTATTACCCAGGGTTCAACGGACGGGGCCGGTCTATGGTCCGCAGGGAGCGTTTTCCCGGATGCGTGGAGCGCTTCGTCAGCAGTAAGTACGGCCAGGAACAACGCTTCGCCGTACACGAGAACTAAGTCTGCCTACAACACCACTTCTGGTCAGGCTGCATTCGCTGAAATTCAGTTCAATCTGACGGCTGCCGGCTACTGGGATATCGC
The DNA here is from genome assembly GCA_025358205.1 of Armatimonadota bacterium. Taxonomy (GTDB): domain Bacteria; phylum Armatimonadota; class UBA5829; order DTJY01; family DTJY01; genus JANYKG01. Next base: position 35,435 of record JANYKG010000117.1, on the reverse strand, counting down.
TGCTACGAATCCTTCGTCAAATATTGGTGTAGGCGCAATCAAAGTATCCAGCGTGAATAACTGGGTGGGTCTGCCCACTTCGACCAGCATTTTCAGCACTGCAAACGCCTGGAACTCGATGGGAATCTACAAGGCGACCTCGACAACCCCGAAGATTCGGTTTGACGAGAACGGCGTGACCACGAACCGCTGGTATCTTGATCAGATGAGACTGACGTCCGCCACGCCGGGTGCAGCCACCAGTCTGGCGAAGTCAGCGACTCAGTTGAGCTGGGTAGTCGGCAATTACTCCTCAGGCTTTGATGTGGCCCTCAAGATTGGCTCCACTTCTGTACAGAGCTGGACTGGTCTGGCTGAAGGTACAGTATCTGTACCTCTGCCCACTTTGCTTCCGGGTACCACGTATACCTGGACGGTAACTGCAAAGAACGTAGACATGTCCACAGTGTCGTCTGCAAGCTTCACCACAGAGGCAGTTCCTGAGCCGGGAACAGTTGCCGCCGCTCTGGCGCTTCTTGCCCCCGCAGGCATGATGTTCAGACGTCGCCGCGCTTAATAAGCCGGGACAAGAAAAATGAATCAAACAACCGCCGAGTGCAGTATAGCTCGGCGGTTGTTTTTTGTCTTGGGGGGTGAGCCTGCTGAATGCTGATCGGCAGAGCAACCGCCAAGACACCAAGTACGCCAAGAGGGAAAGCCCCAGGTTCCATAGAACTATGATGAACTGGTGATACGTGAGCTGAAGGCATGAAAAGAAACGGTCGAAACTACCAAGTTCATATGGTCATCGCGGTTCTGGCGCTGGTCACCGTGCTGGCTTACCTGCCCGTGCTTCACGCCGACTTCATCAATTTCGACGACGAGCTCTACGTCACCCTGAACCCACATGTGCAGTCGGGACTGACGGCTGACAGTCTCAAGTGGGCATTCAACATCGGGTACGAAGGCAACTGGACGCCGCTGACCTGGATCTCCCACATGTTAGTGCGCCAGGTGTTCGGCCCGGGTCCTGCAGGTCCGCACGCGGTCAACCTGTTCCTTCACGTCGCCAACGTCATACTCCTGCTCCTGGTACTGAACCGCATGACCAAGTCCCTGTGGAAGAGCGCCTTTGTAGCAGCGCTGTTCGCGGTACATCCTATCCACGTGGAATCGGTAGCGTGGGTTGTGGAGCGAAAAGACGTGCTGAGTGGGATCTTCTGGCTGCTGACGATGTGGGCATACGTTCGGTACTCCGAAATCCCCAGTCTGAAGCGCTATGCGGTCATCATAGTATGCTTCGCCCTCGGGCTGATGTCCAAGCCGACGCTCGTGACTCTGCCGTTGGTACTTCTACTCTTGGATTACTGGCCGCTGGGCCGGTGGGCAGATGCTTCGTCCCGAGAGAGGTTGCGATTGGTCTGGCAAAAAGTGCCTCTCTGTATCATGACGGCGGTGGCTTGCATACTAACGTATACTGCTGGTGAGAGTGGTGGAATACTCGCCATGAACCGCCTACCTCTGTTCTTTCGTATCGACAACGCCGTCGTCTCTTACGTGAGCTACGTGGGCAAGATGTTGTGGCCAGCGAAGCTCGCCGTGCTATATCCCTATCGGCATAGCCTTCCGATGGGGCATGTCGCGTCAGCGATCGCTATTCTAGTAGTCGTAACTCTACTTGTGATCCGCTCAGCAACGAAACGTCCGTATCTGCCTGTAGGATGGTTTTGGTACCTGATTGTGTTTACCCCGATGATTGGGGTTCTACAGGTTGGCGAGCAGGCCATAGCTGATCGCTATGCATACATACCCTTCATGGGGCTGTATATCATCATCGTTTGGGGCCTCTCCGACGTGTTTTCTCGTCGCGTCGCCTCATCTCCGAGACTCCGTATCATCCCTATGATTGTGATCCTGGTTCTCGCAGGGTGTACTTGGCGGCAGGCTGGGTACTGGCATGACAGCGTGACTCTGTGGACGCACGCTCTTGCCGTCACGACCAACAACGCCGTGGCGCACTACAGCCTGGGTAATGCCTACAAGGATCTGGGGGAGTCAGCCGAGGCCGTGCCTGAATACGAGCAGGCGGTCAGCATCAATCCCCGATATGCCAAAGCGTACAACAATTTGGGTGTCGTCTATTTCGATCTTGGCAGGAACGCCGATGCCGTGAATGCCTACAAGCAGGCGATACGCATCAAGCGTGATTATCCTGATGCGTACTATAACCTCGGCATCGCCTATCACGAACTTGGCAAATCCAAGGAGGCTGTGGGTGCGTACGTTCAGGCAACTCGCTTCAGACCGAATGATCCCGATGCGCACTACAACCTGGGATCTGCCTATTTCGAGATCGGCAAAAGCGCCGAGGCGATAGGGGAGTATCAGAATGTGATCCGCATAATGCCGGGTAATGCCGATGCGTACTTCAACCTTGGGAACGCTTATGGCAAGCTCGGAAGGTACGCCGAGGCGGTTGATGCATACAGACAGGCAATCCAAATCAACCCGGATTATGCTGATGCTCATTACAACCTGGCCGATGCCTATGCCAGGTTAGGTAGGTACGTAGATGCCGCAGAGGAATACAGGCAGGTGATTCGCATCAATCCTGGTGACGCCGAGGCGCATTTCCTTTTGGGGATAGTCTATTGTAGAATGGGCAGCAAGGCTGTGGCGCAGCACGAGTACGAGACGCTAAAGGAACTTGCCCCACCGCTAGCCAATAAACTCTTTGACTTCATCAACAAATAGTTCGAGGCATGTCAGTCCGTGCAGCCGCATCACCGTGCAAACTTAAGGGTGCGGTATGAACATGGATGCGCTGAACAGAATGGCTATAAGGGGATTTCTGGAAAGCATGAAGAATCAGGCGAAAGGCTCTCAACTCCATATTGTAGTGATCCTTCTTATTCTGGTTACCATCGCGGCTTATCTGCCGGCGCTACGCGCCGACTTTGTGAACTACGACGACGAGCAGTATGTGACCAGGAATCCCCATGTCCAGACAGGTCTGACCGCTAATGGATTTAAGTGGGCGTTCAATGTTGGGTATGAGTGCAACTGGCACCCATTAACGTGGATATCCCACATGCTCGACCGTCAGGCGTTCGGCCCAGGCCCGGTCGGCCCCCATGCCGTTAACTTGCTGCTCCATCTCGCGAACACAATACTTCTGCTGCTGGTCCTCAACAGCATGACAAAGTCGCTCTGGAAGAGCGCGTTTGTTGCTGCCCTCTTCGCTGTCCACCCGATGCATGTGGAATCTGTGGCATGGGTAGCGGAGCGTAAGGATGTGCTTAGCGCCCTCTTCTGGATGCTCACCATGTGGGCGTATATGCGATATACCGAAGCCCCTGGTCTGAAACGCTATATCGTTGTTGTGGTACTCTTCGCTCTCGGGCTGATGTCCAAACCGACACTGGTGACGCTGCCATTGGTCCTACTGCTGCTTGATTACTGGCCGCTTGGCAGGTGGTCAGGCGCGACACTGAGAATGATCAGAGAGAAGCTGCCTCTCTTCGTCATGTCGGCGGCCTCCTGTGTGGTCACATATTTAGCTCAGCAGAGAGGTGGTGCGGTCATGAGTGTGAGCGCACTTCCATTTTCTCAGCGAGCAGCAAATGCGTTGACCGCCTATGTAAGCTATGTGGGCAAGATGCTATGGCCTGCCAAGCTCGCGGTGCAGTATCCGCACCCGTACCTGACTCCAGTGTGGCAAGCAGCGGGCGCAGCTATGATACTGGTAGTGATCACAGTATTCGTGATTCGGTTGGCGCGGAGTCGTCCGTATCTAGTTGTGGGATGGCTGTGGTATCTGATCGTTCTGCTGCCAATGATAGGTCTGGTGCAAGTGGGTGACCAGGCGATTGCTGATAGATACACGTACATATCTTTTATTGGACTGTTCGTCATACTTGTCTGGGGCGCCTTCGATCTGTTTGGCTCTCGATTTGCCACATCTCCAAATTCTCGTGTCGTCTCCATATTAGTCATCATAACCCTTGCAGTTTGCACATGGCGGCAGTGCGCCTATTGGCATGACAGCGTGAGTCTGTGGAAGCACACTCTCGCCGTCACGTCCAAAAACAGTATTGCTCATTACAGCTTGGGCGTTGCCTATGGCGAGCTCGGCAGGCGGGCAGATGCCATAGCGGAGTACAAACGGGCGATTCGCATTAGGCCAAAGTATTCCGCCGCGTATTATGACCTGGGGGTCGCTTATGGCGAACTCGGCAGGTATGTCGATGCGGTAGAGGCGTACCAGCAGGCGATCAGCGCCAAACCGGAGGTTGCCGAGGCGCACAACAACCTGGCAATCTCTTACGGCAAGCTCGGTATGTATGCCGGTGCGATTGATGAGTACAATGAGGCGATCCGCATCAATCCAGAATACTTCGAAGCGCACTACGGCCTGGCTCTGATACTAATGAAGGAGGGGTTTGCGGATGAAGCTGAAAAGCATCTCAGGGAGGCGATACGCATAAAGCCCACCTACGCTTCGGCATACAATAACTTGGGAATCCTACTGGGGGGGCGGAAGCGGTATGACGAGGCAGCATCGTGTTTCGCTAAGGCTGTGAAGTACCGCCCCGACTATCCAGAAGCGCATAGCAATCTGGCCATTGCGCTGTTCGCCGCGGGACGATACCAGGAATCATACAAAGAGATTGACGATAGTCGGCGCTATGGGGTGAAGTTCCCATCAGGTTTCCTGAAGGCGCTTTCGGCAAAGAGTCCCGCAAGGTAGAGTAGTGAACAAGGCTCCGCTATCATTGTCAAAACAGTAGCGGAATAACAAAAGCGAGAATGCGATCATCCTGGCAGTGAGCTGTGAACGTGGCAGTGGCCGATAGTATTCATATAAGTTCAACAAAGATCGCGAAGGGAGTGCGCATGGAGACGGCGATGTTTGGCGCGGGCTGCTTCTGGCACGTTGAAGAGGCGTTCCGACAGGTCTGCGGTGTGGTGGATACGCGGGTGGGTTACTCCGGCGGGTCCATGCTGAATCCTACATATGAGCAGGTATGCGAGGGCGGCACCGGACATACCGAAGTAGTTCAGGTGATGTATGACCCGAAGCGTGTATCGTATGAAGACCTGCTGAAGGTGTTCTGGGCGGAGCACGACCCTACATTGAAGATCAAGGTGCAGTACAAGTCCGTCATCTTTTTCTATTCAGCCGACCAGCAGAAGGCCGCAGTGGCAGTGATAGCGACGCTTGCCCAGACACTTGGCAAACCGATAGTAACCGAGGTTCTCCCTGCGTCCGCATTCTACGATGCGGAAGAGTATCATCAGCGTTACTATGAGAAGACCGGGACGAAGGGATGCGCCACCGGTGGATGCGCTATTCCGTGAATTCTTTGACCGATCCGGTCCGAATGTAGTATAATAGACACATGTTAGCTGGACACACCTAACCTCGTTAGTCGCTTCCTCCGTTCCTCCGGAGGTGTTTTGTTTTGTCGCCCACTTCGGCGGCAACCGCCTGAGTCGTAGTCGCTTTGGCGCAACCCCCATGACTGTGATCACAGAGTTCTCAGGAATCAGTATAAGGTTGGGTAGCCAACCAGGGAGTTAGAATTGGACGCAGAACTTACAGCAGAGGTTCAGAGACGCAGAACCTTCGCTATCATATCTCACCCCGATGCGGGGAAAACCACGCTTACGGAGAAGCTCCTGCTCTACGCAGGCGCGCTCACCATGGCCGGGTCGGTGCGCGCGCGTAAGAACCGCAGGAGCGTGACCTCTGACTGGATGGAACTGGAACGCCAGCGAGGCATCTCCATTTCCTCGACGGTGATGCAGTTCGAGTACGATAATCACTGCATGAACCTGCTCGACACGCCGGGCCACGAGGACTTCAGCGAGGATACCTACCGCACGCTGACCGCCGCCGACAATGCGGTGATGCTGATTGACGCCGTGAAGGGCATAGAGTCACAGACGCTCAAGCTGTTCGACGTTTGTCGGATGCGCGAGATACCGATCTTCACGTTCATCAACAAGATGGACAGGCCGTCCCGCGAACCGCTCGACCTGCTTGACGAGATCGAACGAGTTCTGGGCATCAACGCATTTCCGGTGAATTGGCCGATCGGGAACGGCTTCACCTTCTGCGGAGTGTTTGATCGTATAAACAACCAGGTTCACCTCTTTGAGCGCACAGAGCACGGTGCGACGACTGCGCCCGTGACAGTGAAGGACGCCTATGATCCTTCGCTTGAAGAACTGGTCGGAAAAGGCGTGTACAAGCAGTTCCGCGAGGAGATGGAACTCCTCGATATGGCAGGGCATGAGTTTGATCAGGAAAAGCTCAGGCAGGGCAAACTCACTCCGGTATACTTCGGCAGCGCGGCGAACAACTTTGGCGTGAAGCTGTTTCTTGATTCGTTCGTCAAGCTGGGTTTGTATCCATCCTCCCGAAACGCATCCGTCAAAACCGTTCATCCAGAGACCGATGGGTTCTCCGGTTTTGTGTTCAAGATACAGTCGAACATGGACCCCAAACACCGCGACAGCGTGGCTTTTGTTCGAGTGTGCTCAGGTCGTTTTGAGAAGGACATGCCGGTACACCATTCGCGCCTCGGCACGAAGATACGCCTGTCCAGACCGCACAAGCTCTTCGCGCGAGACAGAGAAACGGTCGAGACAGCGTACCCCGGCGACATACTCGGCCTCATCAACCCTGGGGCATTTCGCATCGGCGATACCATCAGCACTGCCAAGGGTCTGGAGTTCGCGGGGGTACCGGCGTTCCCTGCTGAGCACTTCGCGGTGATGAGATGCCCCGACACCGGCAAGTACAAGCAGTTCCAGAAGGGAATCGAGCAGTTGCTTCAGGAGGGCGCGGTCCAGTTGTTGTACCGGAAAGGCGGTTCAAGAAGTGAACCGATCCTGGCGGCTGTCGGCAAGCTTCAGTTCGAGGTCGTGCAGTATCTCATGGAGTCCGAGTACTCCGTGCAGGTGCAGTTGGAGCATCTCCACTACACGAAGGTGACGTGGCCCAGCGGTGATGAAGCCGGTCTGAGCAAGCTCACGCTCCCGTCGTCTTCGCATATGGCTGAGGATGGCAGAGGACGAACCGTCGTACTCTTCGGCGGCGACTGGGAAGTTAACTACGCAAAAGAAAAGAATCCGAACGTGGAGTTCCTCCGAATCGCACCGGCGTGATTCCCAGCCTAATACATGCTATAATGTGAGCAGTAGGCTTGGGGCAACTTGGAGGATAGATGGAAGCGATCATTCACGGCGTGACAACCTGGATCACCGGCTGCATTTCTCACATGGGTTACTACGGAATCGTGCTGCTGATGGGCATTGAGAGCGCGTGCATTCCGCTGCCCAGCGAGATCATAATGCCATATGGCGGGTATCTGGTTCATGCGGAACCTTTGCGTTTCAGCGTATTGGGCATGGGCATCGCCGGCGCACTGGGCTGCGTATGGGGCTCCATGGTGGCCTACTGGGCGGGTAAGTACGGCGGCAGACCCTTTGTGGAGAAGTACGGCAAGTACATACTCATACGGCACAAAGATCTGGATAGGGCGGACGAGTGGTTCAACAAGCACGAGGATTCCGCAATATTCATCAGCCGACTGCTTCCGGTCATCCGCACGTTCATCTCCTTCCCCGCCGGCGTCGCGCGGGTTCCGTTCAAGCGGTTCATAGTCTACACATTCCTCGGCTCACTGCCCTGGTGCATCGCACTCGCATACGCGGGTAAGGTGCTGGGCGAGAAGTGGGACACCGAGCTTAAGAAATACTTTCACGGAGCAGACGTCATCATAGTCGCGGTCTTGCTTGTGATGACCGGCCTGTACATCTACCACCACATCAAGAGCGATCAAGAGTACCAGAAAAGCAAGAGCGAATCGTAGAGCGGTTGTACGTCATGTAGTCGCGTTCACCTCTCGTTTTGGCCTGTACTCAACATCCTAGATTCCTCAACTATTGGCTTGACAATTCCGAAAAGGGAGCTTAGAATACCCTCAACTCAGCGGCTGGATTACGCTATTGCCGTGAGATGGAACAAGCTTCATATTTACCTGGTATCATCCGATTGGTCCGCATCATTCATGAAGAGCATGAATAATGCTCAGGAGACCGCAGATTACGCAGGACATGCATAATCTGCGTTAGGGGAGGGCATCACCGTGGACATAGGACTTGGGTGGTTAGGTGTAGCAATCGGGTTGGTCGGCGCCATCGTGACTTATCGCATGGCGAGTGGTGTCAGCGCCGGAGAGACCGGCGGCGGGGCGGATATCAGGCGGCGGTCCAGGTGGGCGGCGGGGTTTACGCTGGCGCTTACCCTAATTTTCTGGGCAATCACGATGCAGAATCGGGCGCCGTTCTCGCCAGGTCAAAGGCTCGGTTTGGGCTTCCTGATCGGAGGGGTTTCGGGTACACTGGCGCAATTGCTCTCATGCCGACTCGCCCTCGCATCGGCTGACTCGTCTGACCGGCAGGCGCGGCTCGCACTTCACTCAGTCACATTCCTGGCGCTTTTCGGGGCTTCGCTGACGTATTCACTCTTCCACGGCGATCCCCAGACGGCGATGATCGGTTTCGCGGTCGGCGCTGTCATGGCGGGCATTCTCCAGTATTACTCGCAAGATCGCGAATCTTCGGTCGTCGGATACGCCGAAGTGTGGACTGTCTTCGCCGTTACCATAGCTGTCGCGGTCTGGCTGTCGGTCGCGCACTTCAGCAGCATAGATCTGCGCAACTGGTGGCCTCTCCCGATACTGCTTGGTTCCACCGCGCTGGTTTCGAACTTCGTCGCGACCGAATTGCGGTCTATCGGCAAAGGGCGTACGGTCCTCCCAGGTCTGGCCCTAGTCATCATGGTCCTGGGTCTCAGCGCGATCTACGCATCGAGGATTGTTCATGAGTGGTCGCTCCTCTGGGTTGCGGCAGTTGGACTGGCCCTCGCAGGCATCACTGCGTGGCTCGCATCCAGGCTTGACGTAGCGGAAGAGGCGTCGGCAGGCATGGACACGGCGTCGGCAGTGGTACTGTTGACCGTTGCGTTTACTGTGGCTGCATTCAAGCTGTGGTCCGGCCTTGGCATCGCGCTCGGGCTGCTTGCGGCGTGGCCGGTCGCGATCTTCGCATCCGAATCCGAGAAGGGCAAGTCGAAGGCGCTGCTCGGCTTCCTCGGACTCGGGCTGGTCATACTGCTCTCCCGCCTGTTCGTCGTAGCTTATAGGGTAGAGGTCGGAACCGCCGATCTGCGAATACACTACACATTCATCGGCGCGCTCCTTGGGGCGATCATCCCATTCACATTCGTTTCAGTCCTCGCCAGGATGAAGGCTTCCGCTAAGACGGACGCAAAGCTCATCATGCAGGTCGCGTTCATCGGCCTAGTCGCGGCGCTTGCCCCGGTTCTCTTGTACCTGATGTGGGATATCAAGGTCGTTCTGGGCCTGGTCTTCGGGCTAACAGCGGCCATTGCGTTCATGATGATGGTCGGCCTGTCGCGTGAGGAGTCTCTGCTGAAGGAACTCTCCGTCGTGCCGTTGGTGATCGGCTCGCAGTTGGCGGCAGTCCTTTTCACAGGTCCGCTGGTGCGGTTTGAACTGACCAGGATGGTGCGCATATCCATGGTCGGCGGGGTCGCCTTAGTCGCAGTGGTCTGGCTGGTGACGAGCGGCATCTGGTCAGCGCGCAGGTCCAGGTAAGGAGGTCGGAGATGACGCATCGCAGCTTCAGATTCGCCTTAGCGCTGGCCGTTCTCGTTGCCGCCGGGCTGTTCGCGTTCACAATAGCCCAGGAGACGCCGGTGGGGACGGTGAAAGGCCGGGTGGTGGCGCAGGAGACCGGCAATCCGCTGGTAGCGTCGGTCACTCTCACCCCCAATACGGGACTGTACGACGAGGTAACATGCTACAACACCGAGTCAAAACGGGATGGCGGCTTCGATTTTAGGCGTATCCCCGCCGGTGACTACAAGCTCACAATCAGCAGCAAAGCGCACGGCATGGAGCCGGTCAAGATCACAGTCGAGGAGAGCAAGACCGCGAACATCGAGGCCGAGCTGAAGCCCGCGTCACCCTACCTGAACCTCTACATCCACCAGCACATCTTCACGCCGGACGAGAAACCTCAGATTACGTGCGGTGGGTTCATGAATTCCGATGCGTTGGTCCTTCGACTGTACAAGGTTGATCTGAACGCGTTCCTGGTGAACTCCAGCGGGTCCATGGAGCGGCTGTTGGGGTTGCACTCTTACTACAGCGACTCGCGCAAATCCGCGAATGTGAATCTGAACGACAACAGGGCGCTCACGCTGACAAAAACGATGTTCGTCCCAATCAACTCGCGCGATCTCGAAGGCATATTCAACCAGCGCGTTGACATGCCGGTTATGGAGCCGGGACTATACGTGGCATCGCTGAAATCGGAAGGGTTTCAGGAACTCGGCTGGCTAATGGTGACGTCCATCGGGCTTGTCTCGAAGACTTCGGGATCGCAGACCCTCGCCTATGCTGTTGACCTGAAGACCGGCGCGCCTGTTCCGGGGACGGATGTGTCCGCATATGTAGACTCGAAGGAAGTTGCTTCAGGCAGAACAACGGTTGATGGGACGTTGGCGCTCGCGGTTCCAAGCAGTAACGATGGGAGCAGGGAGCAATTGCTGGTCGCCCGCAAAGGCGATTCGGCGGCGTTCGTATCTTCGTGGTATGAGGGCGGTGATTCGTCTAACAGCGTGGTGTACGGGTATACCGACAGACCGGTGTACAGACCGGGGCAGAAGGTCTACTTCAAAGGGATTATCAGGCGACAAACGCCGACCGGTTACGCGGTGGCTTCATCTTTGCCGGTAACAATCGAGGTCCGCGATCCCAAGGACACGCTCATCTACAAGACCACCGCGCGGACAAATCGGTACGGCTCCTACAACGGAAGCTTCGATCTGAACCCGGAGACCGCGACCGGATACTACACCATCTCGACAATTATCTCCGGCGAGCAGGACAGGGAGCCTGTGCAGTTCCAGGTTGCCGCGTACAAGAAACCTGAGTTCAGCGTGAAGGTGAGCTTTCCGAAGAAGCGATATACGCGCGGTGAGATAGTTAAGGCGAACGTCTCGGCGCAGTACTATTTCGGAGCGCCGGTGCCCAACGCGAAGGTGCGGTACGTGGTTAGCCGGGTGCCTTACTGGCTCTTCACCGATGAAGAAGAGGATTATTTGGATGAGAACCCAGGTTACCAAGATTACGGCGGATACGGCGATGTGGTGACGGAAAGCGAGGTCACCACGGATGCGAATGGCAATGCGGTGATTGAGGCGCCTGCGGATTGGCCGCAGCCTGAAGGGGAGTATGCCTGGGACTCCGACCAGCAGTTCACCATTGAGGCGACGGTCATAGATCGCGTGGGCCGGGATGCTACTGGGACAGGCTCGGTGGTGGCGACACGCGGCGAGTTTGCGATTGACGTCACGCCGGACAGGTATGTGGCAGAGCCGGGCGCGAAGGTGAATGTCGCTATCAGCGCGGTGGACTACGATCATCATCCGATGAAGAGCCAGGGTCTCGCCGTCAAGGTTGCGCGGGTCAAGTGGACCAGGGACGGAAGCTCTGTCGAGACGTTGAAGGATGCGCAAGTCACCACAGATAACGCTGGGCATGCGTCCATACCGGTCGAGATAAGTCGCTCAGGCGAGATTCGCATCGAAGTCTGGGCGAGAGACGGCAGGCGGAACAAGGTCATCAGCGAGGCCTACGTCTGGTCGTATTCGGAGGCCTATGAGGATGAGGGCTACGGCAGCTATCCTGACCTTCAGATCATCACCGACAAGAAGGTCTACAACGCCGGAGACACCGCTAAAGCGCTGATCAACACCAAGACGCCGGGCGCGACCGCGCTCGTCACGGTCGAAGGATCGAGGATCTACGACAGCCAAACTGTGCGTCTGACCGGCAAGTCCACGCTGGTGAAGATTCCGATCACGAAAGCGTACAGGCCCAACTTCTACATCAGTGTATGCTACGTGAAGGACAAGCAGTTCGCGAGCCAGGAGGCACGTGCGCGGGTGTCGCTCGGAACGCAAGAGCTTCGCGTGCAGGTCGCGCCGGACAAGAGCAAGTACAAGCCCGGCGAGGCAGCGACCTACAAGATCAAGACGACTGATGCGAACGGCAAATCGGCGCAGGCGGAGGTTTCCATCGGCGTTGTGGACGAGGCAATCTACGCCATCGCCGAGGACGACACCCCAGCGATGTTGGGCTATTTCTATGCGCGAAAAGCTAATGCGGTCAGCACGAACTTCTCGTTCCCTCAGATATACCTGAGCGATCCGGACAAGGCCGGTGCGCCGGTTGCGAACAAGCCTCGGATGGAGGACATTCGTGTGCGCAAGCGGTTCCTGGACACGGCTTACTGGAACCCGTCCGTTCTCACCGATGGCAAGGGCGAGGCGACTGTGAGCTTCCAACTGCCTGACAACCTCACGACATGGCGGGCGACCGTGCGGGGAATTACTCTCGACACCATGTGCGGCGAGGCGAAGAACACCGTGCTATCAAGGCAGGACTTCATGGTCCGCCTGGAGACACCTCGGTTCATGGTGCAGACCGACAGCGCGACCATAACGACGGCTGTTCACAACTACACCGGTCGCGACCAGAACGTGGACCTGCTCTTCGAATCGGCTGGTCTTACGCTCGACGGTAAGGCCACGCGGAGGGTCAGGGTGCGTAACGGCGAGATAGCGCGAGTAAACTGGCAGATCAGCGCGCCGAAGCCCGGTGAGTTCCTGGTGTCAGTCAAGGCATCCGGGGACAGCGCCGGGGACGCCATGCAGACCGTTCTGCCGGTGTATCCGCATGGGGTGGAACGCCGCACGATGACCACCGGATCGCTTAGCGGATCGTCCACATCTAAGGATACGATCATCGTCCGAAGCGACGCCATTCCCGGAACGACACGTCTGCAGATAAGACTTGCTCCGTCGCTTGCGTCGGCGATGCTCGGCTCGCTGGAGTATCTGGCGCAGTATCCCTACGGCTGCACGGAGCAGACAACAAGCTCGTTCCTGCCGGACGTGATTCTGTCCAAGTCGTTCAAGGCTCTAGGCCAACGAAATGCAAAACTTGAGAAGCAGCTACCGGATATGGTGCAGAACGGCCTTTTCCGCCTCTACCGTTTCCAGCTAACTGACGGTGGGTGGGGCTGGTCTGAGTACGGTGAGGACGATCCGTGGATGACGGCATATGTGTGCTACGGGCTGATCCAGGCGCGCGACGCCGGGTTTGCGGTGAACGAAGATATCCTGAATAACGGTCTCAGGCGACTGGGTGAGATACTCCTAGACTCCAGACTGCCTGCTGACACGAAGGCATTTGCATACTATGTGCAAGCGCTTTCGGGCGGCGCTGCAAATGCGGGACTGGACAATCTGGCACGGAGTCCGGTATTGAGTAGCAAGGCGCTCGCCCTTCTGGCGCTAGCATTCCAGCACACGGGGCAGAAGGACAATGCTAACTTGGCTCTCAAGTGGCTGCTCGATCACGCCGTGGTCGAGTCCGGGATGATGCACTGGGACGGGGCCGAGAAGTACCACGCAGACGATGTGGAGACGACGGCGCTTGCACTGCAGGCGTCGCTGAAGGCCAATCCGAGCGATCCACGGGCCATCCAGATTGTCCGCTGGCTGATGGAGCAGCGTCAGAGCGATTGTTGGTACTCGACGCGCGACACAGCGATGGTCCTGTACGCGATGGCGGAATTCTTCAAGGCATCCAATGAGCTTGCACCGGACTTTAGCGTGACTGTGCTGGTCAACGGCAAACCGGTCGGCGGGAAGCATTTCACGAAAGCCGACATCTTCGAACCGGAGTTTGTGGTTACAAGCAATGGTCTGCTCAAAGGTCGAAACAACCTGGAAATTCGCAAGATTGGGGTCGGTAACATGTACGTCACGACCAGTCTTAGACAGTATCTTGCGAAGGACCTGACGCCGACGGTGGTGAGCGGTGGTGGAGTGTCTATTTCGCGAAAGTACTACTGGCCGCTGAGCAGCTACTACGACGCGTCGTCCGATAAGGAACCTGCGTCGCCTATATGGGGCTGCAGGACGGGCGATGTTGTTCTGGTTCGCCTGACGGTGAATTCCAGCAAATATGTGCGTCACCTGTTGGTTGAGGATACTATCCCGGCGGGTTGTGAGATCATGGACCGAGGCCGGGTGAACCAGTGGGACTGGTACGACTGGTGGGTTGGGCAGGATGTGCGTGACGAGAAGATATCCTTCTACGTTGAGGATTTGCAGCCGGGCAAGCATATACTCACATACCAGATGCGCGCCGGGTTCGCGGGTGATTACCATGCGCTGCCTGCGCAGGTCTTCGCGATGTACCAACCGGAGATCAGGGCGGCGACCGCGGAATTGGAGTTCAGCATCAGATGAAGACCCGCGCATACCCGCTGGTAATTGGAATCGCGCTGGTGATCGCGTTGGGCGTTTGGGCCGCAGTAGCCCCGGCGCCGGAGCGTGAGATCGGCGCGTACGTGACCAGCCTGCGCGGACGAACCGATTCGCAGCGGAACAACGCTGTGCTGGCGACCAAGAAGCTGAACAACATCGTGCTTCAACCCGGGCAGACGTTCTCGTTCCTGAAGACCGTGGGGCCGTGGACCGCCGATATGGGTTACGAGAAAGCGCCGGTGAGTTACGACGGCGAGCTTGTGCGGAGTTGGGGTGGGGGAGTCTGCCAGACCTCCACGACGCTTTACAACGCGGCGCTGTTGGCCGGGCTGGAGATCGTGGAGCGGCACAGGCACCACTGGCCTGCGAGGTATGCGCCTTTGGGCAGGGATGCGGCTGTGGCGTACTACGATATTGACCTCAGATTCAAGAATAACCTGTCCAGGCCGGTTCGCATTGTGGGTAACGTGCAGGGGGACAACCTGGTCTTTCGCATCATGACGGAGTATCAGCCGGAGTGTCGGGTGCAGGTTGATTCGCAGACGAAGTCGGTCACTCTGCCGAACGACGTGATTCAGGACAGAACTACCGAAGGCTCCGGGCGGTGGAAGCTGATCAACCGCGGGCATCCCGGCTTCTATGTGGCGACGTACCGGACGTTTGTCTCAAAGAATGGCACGCGCAGGCAGCTTGTGAGTGAGGACCGCTACCCGGCGATGAACCGTATCATAAGGATCGCCGAGAGGTAGGGCGTACCGGCATTGATCAGATAGATATCAGCGGGTAGATATCCCCGGAACGTCCGCCTCGGCGGACCGCACTGGATTCGGAAATCCATTGCCAACACCGCTGAGTGTTTCACCGCCAACGCCAGCCAAACGTTAGCTCGGGATTTCCGAATCCCGAGCGCTGGCGGAGCCGGACAGTCCCGATGCCTGTGCCATGACTCCGGCTTCATCCGATGCTTGCTAGGCCGAGGAATGCACGCCGTCAATTCCGCAGATGTCCGTTAGGTACTCTCGGGCGCGAGATATCTGCTCCTCCGTCGGCGCATCGCAGGCGAGATCACTGGCTGCGAGACCGAGACGCGCGCGCTTGGAGTCGCCGAAGGGATGATATGCGAGCAGTTCAATCCCCTGGCAGTTCGAGAGTGACCGGTATATCTGCGCCAGTCCGTCCAGATGGTATTCTGTCAGGTTCACGACCGGGATCAGCAGGCATCGCAGGATGGTCGTCCCGCCGGCCTCGTCAACCAGCCTCAGGTTCTCCAGTATGGGCGGCAGGGGAACGCCGGTGTTCGCGAGATGCCGTGTTTCATCGGTGTCCTTGATGTCCCACAGGAACAGTTCCACAAGCGGCACAAGCTCCGCGAACCGATCAGCCGGGCCGAAGCCGCAGGTCTCGATGCATGTGTGGATACTCGCCGAACGAGCGCCCTCGAGGATCGCGCGGGTGAACTCGATCTGAGCGGTCGGTTCGCCGCCGGAGAGGGTCATGCCGCCGCCGGATTCCTCGTAGAACACGCGGTCCTTTTCCACCTCGGCCAGCGCCTGCTCTGCCGTTATGTCCGAACCTGCTACGGCCAACGCCCCACTGTAGCAGACTTCGGCGCACTCAAAACAAAGAGCGCACTTGTGCCGGTCGTATACATGGCACTCATCCGCCATTAGGTGAGCGTGATGGAGACACCGGGCCGCGCATCGTCCGCACGCGATGCACAGGTGCGGGGTGTAGAACATATCGCGTTGGCGGCGTTTCGACTCAGGGTTGTGGCACCACGCGCAGTTCAGCGGGCAGCCTTTCAGGAACACGGTCGTCCGTATCCCTGGTCCGTCATGCGTGCAGAATCGCTGGATGTCGAAGATAGCGCCGGTAGTCAACGGTTCACCAAATCCTGACTGAGAGAGTACGAGCAGAGGCTGCTCCCACACTCACTCACGCCCATACTCCCACACATACCTTACACCGCCTGCTGGGTGCGGCCGATGACCATGTCCTGCCAGTTCTTGTCCATGGTCGCGAACCGGGCCGACCAGCCCGCGATTCGGACTGAGAGGTTCGGGTACTTCTCGGGATGCCGCTGGGCGTCAAGGAGCATCGCGGTGTCCACCACGTCAATGTGCATGAAGCAGCCGCCGAGCTTCACGAAGCTCTTCATCAGGCCGACGAGCGCCCTCACGCCTTGCTCACCCTTCACCGATGCGGGCAGCACCTTCAGCTCCACCGTGCCGATGTTCGGCAGATTGGAAAAATCCATCTTGCAGTATGACTTCAACGCGGCGGTTGGGCCGATCTTGTCCGTACCCGGCGACGGCGAGAAGTTGGTCGCAAGTATCTCGCCCTTGCGGTGGCCGTCTGCAGTAGCCGTTCGGTGAGCGCGCCACTCGATCTCTCTGCCGAACGTACTGATCCCGGCAGGTCGGAGCACTCCGTTTCGCTCCCTGACTTTTGCGGCCATTGATGTGTAATCGTCGAACACTCGCTTCACCATCGCATCGGCCTCGTCGCTGTCGTTGCCGTAGAACTCGATGCGGCTGAGCACCATCCTGCGCAGGTTCTCCTGGCCCTCCCAGTCGGAGCCGAGGATGTCCAGGAACTCGCTCAGCGTCAGAAGCTTTTCATCGTAGACCAGCTTCTTGATCGCGAGGAGGCTGTTCGCGGTGTTTGCGATGCCGCCCATGTGCGGCGCAAGTACCGTGTATTTCGGTCCACGGTCGTAGTACCCGCGAGCCTTTTCGATGCACCCCTCGATCATCAGCGACACGAGCGGGGCAGGTCCGCCTCCGACCGAATATCCGTCCGCGCCTGCGTTGTGCGCGTCCACAGCGGTCTGAAGCTCCTTCGCAAACGCCGCGTACAGGCCGTCGAAATCGGGATAATCCGGGTTGCCCTTAGTATCACCGCTAAGGGGCAGCGCCTTCTGCAGCATGAGGAGCGTGTCCTGCGGCGAGTAGATGAAGTTGGTCTTGCCGGGGACAATTGCCTCCCAGCAGCCGTCGTTGGCGAACCGGCGCGCCTCGTCCAGCGGATAGCCGAACTTGCACAGCGACTTGATGACGACATCTTCGTTGTAGACCGCCACGATCCCGCCGCCGTGCCGTTGGACCTCAGCAATGCGTTTGAGGAGCTTGTCAGGCGTATGCGAATTGAGCCTAACAGCGATCGGATAGTCACTGATGTGCAGTTCCTCGACCACGTCCAGCACGAGGTAGGTGACCTCATTGGTTATCTCGTTGCCGTGAGCGTCCACGCCTGCGAGGACGATGTTCTGGTAGTGCTGTGCGTCACCGCTTCCGCGCCCTTCTATCCCGCCGATCCACTCAGTGCCCTTGACCCAGAAGTGGGCCAGGTCCTCGCGCGCCTCGTCAAGCGTGGTCTTGCCGCTAGCCAGGTCGTGCTTCAGGTATGGGCCGAGCATCTCATCAATGCGCCCGATGCCCGACCAGTTGCCGCATAGCCTCTGGAACGCGTACATGAACCAGAGCGACTGGACCGCTTCGGCGAAGGTGGTCGGTGTGTTCTCGGGTACACTGCGCAGATTGGCGTAGACCCGCTCGTAACCGGCTTTCTCATCGCCGGAGGACTGGGCGATAAGCTCGGAGAGTTGCTTCAGGTGTCGGCCGTGCCAGAGACCAGCGGCGTCGAGGCAGAGTTTCATCGCGTTCAGCACGTCCGCGCCCTTGTCATCGAGTCCGCCGCGCGTCTGCCGATCCTCGATCTCCTTGCGCAGGCCCTTATAGCCGACCCGAAGCGCCTTGTCGAATCCGAGGGTGGTGTGGCTGACACTCCCCTTGTTGTAGATGGGGATCGCGTGGTGGACCGCCTCGTTGTAGGTGGCCGAGCCGACTATCCGCTCGCCTGGGAGTATGCGCAGGGGCGCTCTTTCGGCGATGAACTCGATGGCATGAGCACAGCGCATCTCCTCTGAGACGCCCGTCACGTCCATCAGGTCTTCCAGCTTCACACCTGCAGACACGGTCGCGCGTCCGAACTCGCCGCTCAGTCCGCGCTGCGCCAGTGCGTGGGTGATATCGGATAGCCTTTTGGGACTTGGGAAGGTAGTAGGGGAGGTCAAGGTTTGCATAAGCTTCTCCGATCCGGCCTCCGCCTGTCCGCCCGCGCTCAGATAGAGCAGCCCGCCGCCCAGTGCAGCCGCGCCTGTCCTGAGGAAGTCCCGCCGATTGATGCCGTTGTCTTTCGCCATGTTCGAGTCCTCCTCTCCGAGCGATCGCGTCATGCCATCATTATACACCAAGAAATCCAAAACTCCAAGCGCGGATTGTGCATCTCCCGCATAATCCGCGGCCTTCCGAGCATTATTCATGTTTTATGAATAATGCGGGCCAGGAGCATTTTCCAATGTTCCGTTAGAGCGCCTGCTTGATGGCCAGAGAGACACCATTCATTCCGGTCTAGCCGGAAGTCCGTAAGATTGAGGAGAGGTTATTCCTAGCCTTGATCGAGAAGAGCAGGGGGATGTCGCGGTACTTCTCAGGGAGTCTCCACCAGCCGTTCTCGTCCTTCGTCATGCATGGGAACGGTTGGTAGCAGCAGAACGGAAACTCGTGCAGGTACTCTATCGTCAGTCCGGCGTTGATGAGCGAGGTGACGATCTCACCGAGGCTGTGGCACCACTCGTAGGTCACCGGGCTGTTGGCTGCCGCGTTCTCTGCGGCGTAGGTGTGCGCGCATTCCGACCGCAGAGCTTCCGACTGGAAGAAGTATGGATACTCCCACCTCAGTTCGTCGGTATCGGCATCGTACTCCATCATGCTCTCGATAGGATGAATCTCCGCGATGTGGAAGGTGCCTCCGGGTTTGACGAAATGGGCCACGGTTTGCGCCCATCGGTCCAGATCCGGCAGCCACGCGAGGACCCCATAGGATGTGAAGACGACATCGAACTGCTCGTCCAGCACGTCAGGCAGATCATAGACATTCGAGCAGATGAACCGCGCGTCTAAGCCTAGTTCGCTGCTGAGTGATTGTGCGGTGGAGATGGCTTCGTCTGAGAAGTCCACGCCGGTCGCCCTAGCCCCCAGCCTCGCCCACGACATGGTGTCCAAGCCGAAATGGCACTGCAGATGAAGCAGCGACTTGCCCGATACGTCGCCGACCTCTTCAAGCTCGATTGGTCTGAGTGTGGTCTCTCCGGCTCTGAAGCCGTCAACATCGTATGACGGTGCCTTCACGTGACTGGAGACCACCCCGTTCCAGTGGTCTCGATTGGTGTTCATGCATTCGTCCATTTGGTTCTCCGTTGTCTGCCCAGTTCGCATCTACATAATACACTAACCAGGGCATCCACCGTTCATGGTACCTAGACGGCAAGCGCTGGCATGACGAGTACCCGTCTTCACCCATCGGGATTTCTCTCGTGGAAGTGAGAATGCCCGGAGAAGCCGAGACTCAGATCTGTATACCTCGGAGTACGCGCGCACGTCGATCTTCTTCCTCGATCTCCATTTGTAAGGCTTTTCGAGCTTGTGCCTCCCTTTCCTCCGTCTGTTCTCTCGCAAACCGCTCGTAGGCCGCATTTGTCAGAGGCAACCATTCCTTGAAGTGCTCCACAACTTTGCCAACTGCACCCTCATAGACTCTGATCGAGGCTCGTTCGCCAGCAAAGTCAAAATCCCGTGCCTGATATCCGGACATATAGGGACCGCCGACATCGTTCTTGATTATCCTCACCCAATTCAGGTTGACCGGACGACTAAGCGTCAGTGTCAGTTGATCGCGTCGCCAGTCAACGTCGACCAACCGAGGCGGATCCAGAACCAGGGGATCGTCGGTGTCAGTCACTGGAACCACTGTGTTTTGTAGTTCGCTAAGACGCTGTCGTGTGACGAAGTCCTTCTGCCTCCCAATCAACGCGTTCTTTATTGCCTCCACAGATTCAGGACGATCCGCTGGTGCCTGCTTGACCATAGACTCAACTAGAGCATCAAGGAATGCGTTATCGGCAGAAATCGACGAGATCGTCCTGTACCCTGTGCCTTGTATGATCTCGCCTGTGAACATCTCGTTCAGAATCAGTCCAAGCGCATAGATGTCTGCGCGGCGGTCTATCTCTCTGCCTCTAGCACGCTGTTCTGGTGCAGCATACTGAAAGTTGGCAAGACGGTCCGCCGCGAGCGTCTCTACTGGAGTCCGTAGTTCGTCCTCCTGAAAGCGAGCGATCCCGAAGTCTGCCACGACGAGTCTGTTATGTGTCCGGTCGACGAGAACATTCTCGGGCTTGAGGTCGCGATGGACCACATTCCTCAGGTGGGCGGCCTCGACTCCATCTAGCACTTGGGAGAAGCTCTCCAGCACCTTGTGATGGGGGATTCCTTCATTTAGCAGCGTTCTCAGTGAGGTATCGTACATTGGCATCACGTAGAATGGAGAGGCTACTTCCGCGTCCTCGTACAGCCCATGGTCAACGACCGTAATGATGCCCGCATGCTGATTCCGGAGACAGAAGAATATCTCATTCTTGAAACGCTTGAGCTTGTCGCCCTTTGCCAAGGCTGGGTCCAATAGCTTGACAGCAAAGGACTGCCCGGACTCATCGTGGACCTTGAACACCCGACCGGCTCCGCCTTGACCAATCACGGCGACGGCTGTGTATACTCCAAACGTCGACTGAAAGACGGGTGGTATCGATTTTGCCATATGTTGCTCCTACTCCTACCATCTGTCCGGTACGTCAGCGACGAGACTTTCTATCGAAGAAACCAACCCGCCAAAGACTGGGCGAGAGGGCCTAATCCACAGGACGAGATATCTGCCCCGTTCGCTAAGGAACGGGGTTCCGCTACGCGCAAATCCGTGTCTCATAAGTACCTGGTGAATGCTGACGTTATCCTCACGGGTTGTTGCCCAGATTGCCAGAGTTGGATCACTTGCAAGGAGTTGATCCAGTAGCCGAGTTGCATGACCAAGCCCTCGATCCGACTGCACCGTGAAGGCCCAGCCATACTCATGCTGGAATTCCGCTAATGACGCTTGTGACCCTGAAGAACGAAACACATCTGAAGAATGGTGGTTTGTGGGTCTCTTGACGGCCGCTATGGAGACAAGCTCGCTATTCCTGTAGGCAAAGCCCAACAGACGAGCCTGCTGAATTCGTGCCTGCAGACCTTGCTGTTGCACTTCGCCGCCCTGTAGCACTAGTGACTCGAACGATCCCAGTTCGGTCGGTGTGCAATCTGAAGGTTTCTTGATAGTGATCTCAGTATCCTTGACAGATTTGGCTGCGTAGGCCAGCGCCGCAATCACGTCTTCTTCCTGCAATCCATAGTCGTCACAAAGCTCCTTGGCCGTAGCGCCTGCGGATAGCGCTCCTACAACCTTGGAGACAGGAACTCTTGTCCCCTTGATGACCGGACGTCCGCCCTGTATCTGTGGGTCTACAGTGATTCTATCGAGAAGTCTCTGTCTGTCCTGTTCTGTCATAGCCTCTCCTCTCAGCGTTGGCGTACAACTCGCTCTGACGAATCACGTCTTGCGAACCTGGTGGATCATGTCTTCGATCTCCTGCGGGGTGAGGGTTTCGGAGGGCGGATTGCGGCGGATGCGCTCGATCACAGACCGCATGCTCGGGCGGGCGCTCCTTCTGTGCCGTGCGTATGTAACGCGCTCACCGCTTACGACCACATCCAATGATTCCCCGGGGCGAAGAGCAGCCCGAAGCTCCTCCGGGAGCTCGACCGTGAAATCCGGCCTGACTCTTGCTGTTTTCATCGCTTGATCCTCCGATACAATTATACCACAGATCACTTCGGGAAGAACGACTTCAAGAACTGATTCATCGGCCCGTCGTACACCGCTTCGGCGAGGTGCTCGATGCCCTGCTGGTTGCCCCATGAATAGACGATGTGCGTCTTGCCCTCGAACTCGCAGAAGTCAATGTCCGAGTTGTTGATGTCCACCGCGTTCTGAATGCGCTCGCGCTCCTCGGCGGTCAGCTTCGGGTTGGCGATGTACTTGTCCTCGAACGAGTAGTCCATCACGGGGTTGAGCGGGCTGCTCTCCCACTTTACCAGGTCCTTCGAGCGGACGATGTGCGGCTTGTACGCCGGGCCGGGGTACGCCTCCAGGTAGATCATGTAGTAGTAGCCGTCCAGGTACCGAATCGCAGGGCACGCGGTGTAGCGGTCCTTGGAGTAGACGCACTCCTTGGGCGTGAGCTTCCACGTTTTGAGGTCCTTGGACTCAGCGAATCGGATGGTGAAAGGGACGCCGGTCTCCTCCGCCGGTCGCCCGATCTCGAACGCCATGATGTACTTGCCGTCGCCTCTGCAGACCGATGTGTTGAAGATGCCCCAGTTCGGCAGATCAAGCGCGATCTCGCTCTCCCAGGTCTTAAGGTCTCTTGACCAGAACACGCCGATCTTGTCGCCGTCCCACTTGTTCACGCCGAACGCCCACGCCGTGTCGCCTTCCACAAAGGCACTGCCTAGGTGGTAGCCCTGCGCGAAACCGGGGGTCTCTTCGCCGGTCTGCTCGTCCACGAACCGGAAGTAGGATGGTTTGCCCAGGTTTGGCTTGTAGTATTGGTCGCGCACGTACTCGAAGCGGTAGAGCCTGCCCTTGAAGACCACCGGTGTGGCCTCCACCAGATCGCAGACGATGGTGCCGAGCTTGCGGATGCGCGACTTGTTCTCATCAGTCGGGAGCGTGGTTCGATATTCATCCATATGCAGGCCAATCCTTTCCATCGGAATCCGTTTGAAGCCGAGTGCCCAGGCAGGGGAGTCGTCTCTGAGCTGGAAGTTGCCGTGCGCCTGGTCCACGAAGCCGGGGTCAACGTCCACCATGTTATCCTTCATGCTGACGATCTTGTCACTCATACCGTCTTGCCAGTCAATCCATCTGCCTCCGAACGAGATGTTCCGGGCGATTGCGTTGCCCTTCGGTATCGCCGGCTCATCGTTCAGCAGGTTCTTCAGTTTCGGATAATGCGTGGAGTAGGGAGGCTGCGAGGCATTCATCGCTTTGTACCGGTCGAAGAGCGTGTTGTCCTTGCCGTTGAAGTATGATTTCGCCCAGCCCTGTCCCCGTGCGTCCACGTGTATAGCAGGTCGGCAGTCTATGAACACATTGTTCCCGATGGTATTTTCTCGCCCGCCGCCGAGCAACACTCCTCGCCCCGCCTTGTAGAAGACATTGCTGTATACCCGAGTGCCGCTGGCCCAGTCATCCAGGTAGACCGAGTCTACGTTAGCGTTTACCATGTCGTGGAAGTAGTTGTAGCGTACTTCGTTCCCGTACTCGGTCCAGTCGCGTCCGAGGTAGAACGCTCCTGCATCTTGAGTCTCCATACAGACTCGGTAGATATCGTTATACTCGATTACGTGGTCGTTTCCGTGCAGAAGAATCGCGCAGTGCGGCGCGTCATGGAGCTTGTTGTTGGCGATGATGTTGCCCACGCCGTTGATCGCAATGCTGGGGTTGTATGTTCGCACCCACTGGCTGAAATGGTGGATATCGCAGTTCCTGACGTAGTTGCCCGCCGGTGCGAGGGTTGCCCTGGCGCCTCCACTAAGGCCGATCGCGTTGTCTCCGGTATCGTAGACATCGCAGCCGTCCACGCCGTTTGATGTTCCGTCCTTGATGTTGACAGCGATGTTCCCAATGTTGCGCAGAGTGCATCCGGCGATGAGGTTGTGTGAGCCGCTGGTGATTCGCACCGCCGTGCCTCGCACGTATTCTAGCGTCAGACCCTGAAATGTGATGTATGAAGCGTCATCCATGGATATCAGAGGGTTGTCCATGAGCGAGGCCCAGAGATCGCCCGATCGTATCTGCTCCGGCGGCCAGAAGTAGAGTATGCCGGTCTTGCGGTCCAGGTACCACTCGCCGGGCTGATCGAGTTCCTCCAGTAGGTTCAGCACGTAGTATCGCGCGCCTTTTTTGTAGCCGTAGACCCCGTGCGGCGGCTCGGTCGCGATTTCCTTTGTCTGCGTGTCTATGGATTTGATTTTCTCGTATGATTCGGCCCAGTCCCAGGTCCAGTAGCCGTGCAGCCAGACATCGTCCGCCTTTGCCCAGCGAGATGGCCGGTCGCCGTCGTAGGTGAACTTCCCGCCGTTCGGCCCGGCA
Organism: Armatimonadota bacterium; assembly: GCA_025358205.1. Classification (GTDB taxonomy): domain Bacteria; phylum Armatimonadota; class UBA5829; order DTJY01; family DTJY01; genus JANYKG01. The sequence goes on along the minus strand of JANYKG010000117.1, from coordinate 10,924 downwards.
GGTACGTCTGCTATTCGCGCCCAGTTATCGTTCGGCCAGCGGGCGAGAGTCATGCGCTGATTTCGGAAGAACAGCTCCAAACCGGCGGGCTGGCTGGGTCGTCCGAAACCTCTGCCGGTAACACTACCGTAGTCAGTTATGCCCAGCGCTTTGAGATCGCATTGCAGTGTCTTGCCGTGCGCGGAGGGATCGAGGCGGTTCAGGATCGCCGGATCGGTGACGAGTTTCAACCCTGTGAGTTCTCTGCCTCCGGTGATGACGACCTTCTCGCCAGGAAATGCGCGGTAGACGATAGGCGCATCCTTTCGTCCGCTGTCCCCCTTGAACAGTGTGAAGGTGTCTATGCGGTGGTACGTGCCTTCACGTATCCAGATCGTTGCTCCGCCGGGACCGAGCTTGCTTAGCCGGAGGACATCCCTTGCGTGATCCATCGTGGCGAATGGCTTATCCTTCGACCCTGGATTCGAATCGCTGCCGGTGTTTGACACATAGAACTCAGTCTGTGCGGTTCCCAGAGCGGGCAAGAACATGCACATTAGGGTGATGGCAACCAGTGTTGACCTCATAGCGGGAATCCTCCATTGACACGATACGCCGGACAATCTATCCTATAGCGTGTAAGTGATGAGACATGCGAAATCCGCAGATCGGCAACGCAGCGTCTTATGGGTATATTCATCTGTGGGTTTGCTTCTCCTGCTTGAGCTATCAGGATGACCGAGATCACTACAGCGACGGCACAACTTGCGCTCGATACCATATATCAGAAGCCGACGAAGGGCATACCTAGTTGGCTTCTGAACGTGATGGAGCACGACCACATAGATCGCATCGCCGGAGTTCCACTCGGCACGTACAGAGAGAAGCCCGAGGAGACCTACAACGCCATGCAGCGGGCGTTGGGTACATGCCTGCTCGACCAGTACCTGTGGAACAACCCGCTTACGATGGGCAGCAGCGCCTATCAAGGCGGTCAGCACGGGGCGACTACCGGCGCGGAGCAAATCGTGCGGGACGGTATCGTAATTGACAGCCCTGAAGCGGTGGTCGAGCACATGGAGTCGGTTGTCTTTCCGAACCTGAAGAAGACGACTGACGACTTCGATGAGGATGCAGAGGTGCGGCGGATCATTGAGTCCGAAAGTGCGATTCAGGCCAAACTAGGCCCCGCGATTCTGAAAAGCGGCTATGGTTTCATTGGGTTCCCCAGCTTTGCCTATGGCGCCTATGGATATATCAACTACTTTTCGGCCTATGCGCTGTACCCCGACGTGCTGGAAAGGCATTTTTCGCTGCAGGCGGATTATTGCGCGCGGAGAAACCGGGCGGCTGCGCATGCATATGCCGAAGGAAACCTCCCACCGCTCTACCGGCTTGACCACGATATGGCCGATTCCCGAGGCACGCTGGTCAGCCTCGACAGCCTGGAAAGGATTTGGTTTCCGCACTTTGCCCGCGCGCTGGAGCCGATCCTCAAAACCGGCGTGAAGATGATCTGGCACTGTGACGGGAACTTAATGCAAATGGTACCGCGATTGCTCGACTGCGGGATTCAGGGTTTTCAGGGCTTCCAGTACGAAGACGGGATGGACTACGAGAAGATATGCAAGATGAAGACGAGACGCGGCGATGATCTCATCATAATAGCCGGGGTGTCTGTCACGCGCACCCTGCCGATGGGCAGCCCGACGGATGTGAAGCGGGAAATGGAGTTTCTGGTCAAGCACGGCCCAAGGACGGGGCTGTTCCTCGGCGCATCGAGTTCCGTTACCCCTGGTGTTCCCTGGGAGAACATGAAGACGTTCTGGGATGGATTACTCTATTATCGCGATCAGGGCAGGGACTGATACTCCGTGTTGCCGATCAGTAGACGACAATGTCCCCTTGCGTTCTGACCGATAATATCCGGTACAGATCGTTTCCCACCTTGAAGCAACTGATAATGCCGGTTACACGTGCAAACTTTCCTACGGTAGGGAGCGTGAGGCCGGTCGCGTAGACCCTCACTCCATTGTATGAGGAGTTGTCTTTAGCTCCGGAACCATCATCTATTCGGAAGTCGGACGTGCCCTTGTAAGTGACTATACCTGCTGTTGTAACCAAGAGTCCGATATTGTTAAGGGAAACACAGTCCTTGATTCCTTTCTGTCCAGCCTTCGTGGAATCGTTATAGCGCCAGTCTGCGCCACCCAGGGATTTGTTCACTAGCATGAGTGGCGGCAGTATCGTGAGTCCAGTGCCGGGAGTTTGGTCAGCGCTGTTAGCGACTACATACTTCTCACCTGTTGAGTTGCTGGACTGTGCGTTGCCATAGACCACTACCTCTGCCCCAACCGGTAGTGCGTTCGGTGAAATGGATACTTTTATACCCGATGATCTGTCAGAAGCTTCCATATAGAAATACGCCGACCATGAACCCGTGACAAACCCGGTGAGTGACACAGGATCGTTAGGCTTCGCAAGCTTGGCATCAGTGATAGGGGAGACGATGGTATAGGTGGCAGACTTGATGTTGCTGGACGACCACCCTGTCTTGAACGCCGCGGCCTTTAGTGTAAGGGAATGATCAACCGTAACCTGCCCGTTTGTGACCAGTGTATCGGTCTGAGTGGGGTTCGCGCCATTGGTTGTGTAGGTGATGTACGCCCCGGGTGTGTTGCACGCAATGTTGACAACAAAGGCCCCCGAGTGGTTACCGGCGTCAGGGCTGAAGGTCGGGGTCTGCGGCATGAGGGTGTAAACCGCGCTGGTAACGCCGCTGGTTGTCATGCCTGACTTCCATGCGGTGGCCTTGATGGTTTCGGTCTTGTCTACCAGAAGCGGGCCTGTGACTATCGGATCGCTCTCCGTGGGATTGACGCCGTTGGTTGTATAATGAATTGTCGCACCGGACGTAGCACAGCCTATGGTGACCGTCTGATTCGTGTTGTAGTTTCCGCCACCGGGGCTGAAAGTTGGGGCGGCCACCAAGTTGGAAGCGAGTGTAAAGGTGATTGTATTGCCCGCAGACCCTACATTGGTTATGAATATCCCGCCCGGCGAACCCGTGGATAGGAAGCATGATGGGTCTGTTGAATTGTTGAACGTCGTTCGTCCAACTTCCGCCGCGAAATAGGCTGACGATAGTGAGCCGTTTGCGGTTGTAGTGCCACCCGGCCGATAGACGTAGACCTCATCCGGCGGGCCGTCTGCGTTTCCTATCCCATCGCGACTGCTATTGATACGGTATACGATTAACCCCGAACCAGGAACGGAACTCTCGAATGCGCCGGTCTTCCTGCGGTACTCCACTATGAAATACTCCGTTGATGAGTTGGGCGAGTTAATCCTGTAGCAGTTGTTGGTTGACGATGTGGTGGGATTGAGCGTGTATGTGCCGTCACCGATAACCGGGATTGAGGATATCCACCTTCCATAGCGGAATTTCATGTAGGTGGTCATGTGCTGCGGCGGGCTGGAGTTGCTGTCCATAATGTCCCACGCTCCCATGGGAGATATGCCGTTGGAGGCGTAGTGATAGAGATCAGGCGATCCGAGCGAATGGAACATCTCGTGGCAGAGTACGCTGTTACCGGTCATGGTCTGAAGCTGGAAATTGTATGTATACACGCGTTTTGAGTTGATATACACGTTTTGGGTGTACAGGGACCACATGTGCGGCCAGAGAAGTGACGACCAACCGGTTGGAGCTCCTTTTATGATGAAGCATACATTGTCTACCTCGCCGTCACCGTCGCCGTCCACGACCAGATTGCTTGGCACTTGGGATGAGACTGCATTAACCGCATTGAAAAGGAGCGTATGCTCCCTGTTCGTCCGATCCGTTCCGTTGTCTCCTCCAGTGTAACCGGTGGGATTTGTGGTTGCATTGTAGGGTTGATAATATGCTGAGGGGTGGGAGTCCTGATAGGATACGACGGTGCTGCCGGCAGTGGTTGGATAGAGCGTTGTACTAACGGCCAACTGGTTATACGATGTTTCAGAGAAGTAGTTGCGCATGGAATTGGCGCCGCTGGTTGTGGCGTTGAACATGCTGTCGTAAGTTGAGCGTAGGTCTGTCCATTCGGGCTGATCGCTGAAGCGGATGAAGATGGCAATGTTGTTGATCGAGCCACTAGTGGGCGCGGATACGATAGGCGCTGCGCCGACGATTAACCTTCGTTCTGCTAGTTTCGCCGAAGAGATGCTTATGTTCGGCTTGAGACCGACGAGCGCTGGATCGGTCCTTCCAGCGATGTACGCTGTGGGCAGGAGATCGCCGCCGCCGCCCTTTATGGCATAGACATAGTAGCCCGTGTTTGGATCCTGGATGATGACGTATCCGTTGTTGTCGTGCAGCCAGTTGTAGTACTCATCGCCGCTTGCCAGACATTGTAGTTCCATACCATCGGGCTGGGTCAATGTCTGAGGCACGTTCTTGAGGTAAGCAGCCAGTGCAGGAATCGCAATCAGCAGCACAGTACACAGTGTGAGAAGAACTGACCATATGCGGCGTGCTCCGTGTACCGTTCCCATATCAATATCTCCTGGCCGATGCCTTGTCAGACTACAAGCCCCTTGGCATAATGCCTGAGGAGAGGTAGCATGGAGCACATCTTTCATAGATTATATCATGAACTTATTCAAACGTAAACAGAAATTTGCAGATGGGCGATCACGGTGTTGTTAGCATGAATTCATTTGGCATTGTATGCTGGTGCGCCTGCATAAATAGGAAAATTGCCCGCTGAACCTGAAACACCAGAGCCGGGCAGGGGATTTGCGCGTGGTATCATCTGCGGAAAGCTCACGGATGCTACCACAAGCTTCCTGCGCGGATAATCGAAATCATGAGCCAGATCGCGAGCAGAAATGAGATTCCGAAGCCGATCAGTCCGATGATGGGATATCCGTGGTACAGAGGACCGACTTTCGCGGATAGGATTACCGCCGAGCCAAGGATGATGCTGGATGCCATGAGAGCGAAGGCCAATCTGTTCGAAGATCGGTCTATATCCTTAGTGGCCGACTCCAATCCTTCGTGTTTGAAGATGATTCGGAATCTGTTCTCCGCCATGCTATCCAGAATCTCGGCAGATTTATTCGGGAAGTGGATGAGAAGCTTCTTCCAGGAAAGAAAACTCTGGAGGAGTTGGACTCTGATCTTGCGCGGTGTCAACTCGCCACGGATGGATTGGTCTATGTACTCCTGCGAATTTCGTGTGAGGTTGTAATGCGGATCAAGCAACTGATCAGCGCTCTCTACTTCAATGATTGCCTTTGCGAGCATGCCTACGTTTGCCGGAAGCCGGATGCGGTGCGTGGCGCTGAACTGAACCGAGCGCCTGAGCATGTCGCCGATGCGGACCTCGGAGACCGGTACGTCATAGTACTGTCTGAGGAGGCGATCAATATCCTTGATATACGCGTTGCGATTCAGGTCGGGAGGCGCGGAGCCTATTTCGAGCAGAGTTTCTGCAAAACCGCTTGAATCCTCCTGGATGTACCCGGACAAGAGCATCGTGATCTTGGTTTTCAGATCGGTATCCAGTCGCCCCATTTGGCCGTAGTCCAGAATCCCGACCACATTGTCGTCCAGAACCACCAGATTGCCAGGATGAGGGTCGGAATGGAAGAAGCCATCCACAAAAATCATCTTCAGGAAAGCGCGGGACAGGTTCTCCGCGATGGCAGCTCTGTCGTGACCATTGGCATCGAGAGCCTGTATGTCGTTGATCTTTATCCCGCAGAGGCGTTCCTGGGTGAGCACGCGAGATGTGGTGTAATCCCAGACTATGGCGGCAGTTCTTGTGGTCTTTAGCTCGGCGAGATTATCACGGAGCTTGTCTCCATTTCGACCTTCCCTGGTGTAGTCCATTTCCTGGTGGATGATGATCGAGAATTCGTCTACGATGTCCGAGAGTCCATAGGTGCGCGCTTGCTCAACGTGCTGTTCGAGGAACCTGGCTATGCCGGCCATGATCTCCAGGTCCGTATCTATTTGCTGGATGATGCCGGGTCGCTGGATCTTAACGACCATCTCCCGACCGTCCAATAGTGTGGAAACGTGTACCTGTCCGAGGGAGGCCGTCGCGAGCGGATCGGGGTCAAGTTTCGCGAACACCTGCTCAATGGGCAGCCCGAATTCCTCCTCGATCACCCGGCGAACTTCGTTGAAGGGAATGGGAGGGGCTTTATCCTGTAGCTTTTCAAGCTCGTCCGCATACTCCTTCGGTATGATGTCCGGGCGCGTAGACAGGAGTTGGCCCAGCTTGATGAAAGTCGGGCCAAGCTCCTCGATGCTTTTGCGAACCTCGATGGGACCGGGCGGTGCGCCGTTAGAAGACTGCGTGACGTGCAGAAGGTCGGCGAGCCCAAATCGCCCCAGGAGATGCTCCCATCCGTGCTTGGCGAGTACCCGTCCTATCTCGACGTAGCGTTCGATGTGCCTGCGTTTCTTCTCCAGAACCAACTAGACCACCGACTTCGATTCGGCGTCATCAAGCTCCGGCAAGCGATCCAGTATCTGCTCCAATTTTTTGTCCAGCGCTTTTATTCTAGCTTCGATGGTCGCCATTTGCTTGCGATCGGGTATGCCCATATCCCGCATTGCCTCGTGCATATGCTTACGCACACGCTCATTTTCAGTGCGTCCGCGCTCCTCCATGCGAGCCATGATGTCGCTGTAGAGTTCTTTTCCCTGGTCTGCGGTTACGTCGCCGCGTTCTACGAGATCCTTGATCGTCTGCTGGACTCTGTCGGCAGCCAGATCGGCGACGCCAAGTCCGATCATCATGGCTTTGCTGATAGACTCGAACATAATTCTCCTTCTTTCTTTTTCTCACATGTCGTCAAAAGACTTCATGTATTGGAGAGAGCGTTCAATCCCAAACACTGACATAAACCATATACCCGGTCGCGCATGATGTCACACATAAGGGTTGCTGAGGCAGCGGACATAGAAGTGATAAGAGCGAGAGTAGGCGACGATATGCAAAAAGAAAAGAACTCCGTAACCTTGCATTTGTCACCAACCGCAAGAGAACCGGAGTTCCGAGTTTGGAAGAAATCAAAATGGGAGCGGGGATTGGATTTGAACCAATGACCTTCGGGTTATGAGCCCGACGAGCTACCAGACTGCTCCACCCCGCAACGACAAGGGCATTATATCAGTTCCTCTTCCGCTTGTAAAGGGCTGGCGGTGTTTCTTTTCCATCAGTAGCCCCCGACGCTCCTCCAACGCCCGATCCATGACCAAAACCTTGCCATTCTGGTGCGTATTCGTCTATAATATGGGTGGTCGCACTCCGCTAGCCTGGGTTATTCATGAAATGAACAATCCAGGGCCTTCAGCGCATTATTCTCGCTATCCGTGAATAATGCGAGCAAATCGGCGGCCGTGAAAGGTCGCTACCCTGGAAGAAGTAAGCTCCACCCAGCAGCGAATCCGATCTCTGAAGATATTATCTTTAATCATCATCGGATTTGCTATTAGTATGCTCAGTGGGTTGTTGGGTATCGGTGGCGGTTCGATTCTTGTACCAGCTATGGTCTTTCTGCTGGGGATGAGCCAGCATCGGGCCAACGCTACCTCGCTCGCAGTAATAGCCGTGGTGGCGGTCAGCGGTGCGGTCTTCTACAGCAGGCATGGCCTGGTGGATTGGTACGTGGCGATAGAGCTGATGTTCGGCGGTGTGGTTGGGGCGGCGGTCGGAGCAAAGCTCTGCAATCGGCTGAGCGCAAATCATCTGAAGAACTATTTTGGCATTTTTCTTGCGCTGGTTGGCTTGCGGATGCTCTACAGCGCGGTGTTTATGGCTGCGGCCAGCTCTCATGTGACGGGCCGGTCGGTTGATGCTCACACGCTGGGCGGCGGTCTGTTCGTGGTGGTGATAGGCGTGGTGACCGGTGTGCTGGCCGGATTGTTTGGCATTGGCGGTGGGTTGGTGATGGTTCCGGTCCTCACGCTTATGCTCGGCTTTGCGCAGAAATCGGCGCAGGGGATATCGCTGGCGGTGATGATACCGGTCGCGGTCTCCGGCACCCTTATCCATAGCGCACACGGAAACGTCAGGTGGGGGATTGCGTTGTGGCTGGCATTGGGCGGCGTGCTCGGGTCGGTGGTTGGCGCAAGGCTGGCCGTGCATGCCGATGATTCGATCTTGAGAGGGCTTTTCGGAACGCTGGTCGTTGTGACCGGTAATCTTATGTTTCGCCACAAGGCGCGGTGCGCGAATTGATGGTCGGTTCGCCGTCGGTATACTTTTCACGATCTCATTGAGGATACAAATGCAGAAACCAAATCCATCGGGCGAGTACATAGTAGGAGTTGACCTGGGCGGAACGAACGTGAGAGCGGCCGTCTCGGATAGGCAGGGCAAGATTATCGGCGACGCAAGGCTGGCGTCACGCGCCATGGAAGGGCCGGACGTCACCGTTCCTATCATCATCCAGGTGATCCGCGATGCAATGGCCGCATCCGGTGTGACCGCATCCAACGTCTGCGGGATTGGAATGGGCGTTCCAGGGCGGCACATCTCGCGTGACGGCGTGGTGCTGTGGTCGCCGAACTTCAAGGACTGGGGCGGCCTGCAGTTGCTTGCGCCGGTGTGCGATGCGCTGGGGCTGGCTGCGTATATGGGCAACGACGTGAACGTGGCCGCGCTTGGGGAGTATCGCTTTGGCGCGGGGCTGGGCAAGAACATCGGCAGCATGGTGATGATGACGCTCGGCACCGGTATAGGCGGCGGTATCATCCTGAACGGCAAGCTGTGGCTGGGCGCTAACGAGGGCGGGGGAGAGATCGGCCATCAGATTATCAGCCCGGACGGACGATTGTGCGGCTGCGGCAACTTCGGCGATCTGGAGTCCATGGCAAACCGCGATGCCATTGTGGAACGGGCGCTGCGAAAGATATACCTGGGACGGAAGACCGACTTGACGGACATGGTTAAGCCGAAGTATCTTGACCTCACACCCGCGCTGATCGCTGAGGCGGCCGGCAAGGGCGATGAATTGGCCATTGAGGTGTTGGACGAGACCGGGCGGTATGTGGGCATAGGAGTGGCGAACACAATCAACTTCCTGAACGTGGAGATGGTCGTCATCGGCGGCGGAATCTCTCAGGCAGGGCCGGTGTTGTGGGACCCTATCATGCGAACCGTCCGTGCCAACGCGCTTATGGAAGCGTTGGAGGTCTGTCGCGTAGTTCCCGCCGCGCTGGGTGATGATGCCGGCGTGCTTGGCGGCGTGGTGCTCGTGCTCCAGGAGATGGGGGAATGACGATGAGAAAAGAAACAATCACCATGGAAGATGGCAGGTCGCTCGTCTACTACTGGTTCGACCGCGAGAACTGCGGCTGCACGGAAGACAACGCCGACGATCAGCGCTGCTGCGATTGTTCTACGCCTGAACAGGCCTCTTAGCCTGGATGATTCATGAAATGAATAATCCAGAGTTCTCAGAGCATCATTCGCGTTTCTTCATGAATAATCCGCGCTAGAAAGGAATCGAGTTGTCCGAACTTCGCTGGAATCCACTACTTGAACAATGGGTCATTACGGCCACACATCGGCAGGAACGCACTTTCTTCCCGCCGGACGATTACTGCCCGCTGTGTCCGACCAAACCGGGGGGCTTCCCGACGGAAGTTCCCGCCGAGGACTATGACCTGGTAGCCTTTGAGAACAAGTTCCCCTCGCTCAGGCGAAACGCGCCGGAGCCTGCTGTGGAGGGTACTGATCTGTTCAAGGTCAGGCCGGCGTCCGGGTCTTGTGAGGTCATACTGTATTCATCGGAGCATCTTGGATCGCTGGCAGGCGAGAGCGTCGAGAAGATTGAAGACCTGATTGACGTATGGACGGATCGGTATAACGAGCTTGGCGCGCTGGACTGCGTGGATTACGTCTTCATATTCGAGAACAAGGGCCGCGAGATCGGGGTTACGCTGGTACACCCGCACGGCCAGATCTACGCGTATCCGTTCATTCCGCCGATTGTGGACCGCGAGTTACAGGCCAGCAAAAAGCATACGGAGAAGACCGGTAACTGCCTGATGTGCGACATCCTCGACGAGGAGTTCCGCGACGGCAGGCGGGTGGTCGCGTCGGACGAGCATTTCGCGGCAGTTGTACCATTCTACGCGCGGTATCCCTACGAAGTACACATAATGTCCCGTGCGCATCGAGGGTGCCTGGCTGATTTCTCGGCGGACGAAAAGTCATCACTGGCTCGCATGCTGAAGACGGTGCTCTCAAAGTATGACAATCTGTGGGGCATGTCCTTTCCCTATATGATGGTGATGCACCAGACGCCCACGGACGGCCAGCCGCATGACTACTACCATTTTCACATAGAGTTCTACCCGCCGTATCGGACCAAGGAAAAGCTGAAGTACCTGGCAGGGTCGGAGTCCGGCGCCGGAGTTTTCATCAACGATACGTTGGCCGAGGAAAAGGCGAAGGAACTGAGAGAGACGGAACCGCGTAGTTGAATCGCAGGAACATTCGCCATCTTTGGCTAACATTACTCCTGAACATTACTAATGGAAAGACGGCAATACAATGGCAGACCTTGAAGAAAGAATTGAAGCTCTGACTCATAAGTTTGTGGAGGTTTACGGCGTGGCCCCGCAGGTGATAGTGCGGGCGCCGGGACGCGTGAATCTCATCGGTGAGCACACGGACTACAACGAAGGGTACGTGCTTCCCATCGCCATAGACCGGGATGTGCTGGTGGCGGGCGCTCCTTCCAAGGAGTCAGCTGTTTGCCTGTACTCCATGAACTTTGACCGGATATCGGCCTTCTCGCTTGAGGGAATCCACAAAGACCGTGTGAACAAGTGGAGCAACTATCCTCGCGGCGTGGTTCACACACTCAGGCGCAAGGGCTATCCCGTCGGCGGCGCTAATCTGGCGATACAGGGCGATGTGCCGCTCGGGTCGGG